>CAIOST010000045.1 GCA_903861045.1 uncultured bacterium
ACACTTACCCGCACGCTTACACGCCACCCGTACACGGCTACACGTACACCACCCGCTTGCACGAAGGCCGGCACATGATCCCATAGTCACCAGCGCAGGAAACGGACACGCACGGCGGGTCCGGCGGCCCCGCCCTACCGGCCTGCCGTCCGACCACCTATTCCAGCATCCAGCTCCCCCACTGGTTCGGGTGAATGCGAATCTCGGAGGGGATGTCGTTGTTGATGGAAACCTCAGGGCTCTTGTCACTCCAGAGGTAGCGGATGGCGTTGCGGGTGCCCCCTTCATTGCCGTAGATGACGCCCACGTCGCCGAGCAACCCCAGGCCGCTGCGGGGGGTGATGTCGAGCTCTTTCCATGGCAGCGCCACCTCCACCACGTAGCCATCCTTCTCCGCACTCACGTGCATGGTCAGGTCGTTCCAGGGCACCACCTCATCCAACGTGTCCTTACCGGAACTGGTGGTCTCAACGCTGAAGGCGTTGGGTTTCTCCGCCTCCGCCGTGACATAACGGTAGCGCGTGGCCACGAGTTTGTCGTCCGGCGTACGGGTGATGATGATGCGCAGGTCGCCCGCGCGCATCTGCTGCTGGTTCTGGCCGCGTGTGGTACGCTTCCCCTGGTCGGTCGCCAGGCAGATCTCCACGGCGTCGCCGGATTTGAAGAGCAGGCGTTGATCCGTGGGTGTGTTGCGCAGCGGCGATTCGTCGCCCACCTGAAAACGGACGTAGAGGTTGGTTGCATCGTAGCCGACTTGCGCCTGCGCTGTGCGCTGGCCTTCCATGCAGATGGTCAGCGGCTGAGTCGCGCCCCATTCGTTATACAGGCCGTCTACCGCCGCATCCTTTAGGCGAGGCAGCTTGGCGGTCTTCTTACCGAGGGCGGACTGCTGTGCCAGAACGTTCTGCTTCGCCGCCGCCTCCGCCTTGGCTACCTGTGCCGGCGTGACCGTGATGGCAACGGCCTCACGCTTGAGCGCATCCACCCCGCCCAGTTCCCATAGGCGCTGGTCCGCGTCGCCACCCAGGTAGTAGAACTTGCCCGATTTCGGATGGCGGAAGAGCGTGCCGTTGAAGTTCTCGGTCAGCACGATCGTTGGATCGAGGGTATAGTCCGAGCGCTGGTCCTGCCCGAGCGCATCCACGAAGAGCCCATCCTGGGGGTCGAGCAGGAAATACTGGCCATAGTAGCCGGTGAACGGTACCAGCTCACGCAGCCCGCCGGCTGAGCCAAAAACGCCCACCAGGTACCCCGGCGTATAGGCATCGCTGGTCCAGGCAAAGGCGTTGTGAACATTGTGGTATTCCCACAGCTTCTCGCCCTCGGCCGAAAACTTGACGACCCGGTGGCCTGACCCCTGGTGGCGCTGCCCGCGTTCCAGCGACCCGCCGGAGACGATGACGTAGAAGCCACCTTCCTCCGCTGGCGCAATCGCGGCTACAGCCCCGCCATCCGGGTCGGTCGCCACGCGCGTCGCGTTGGTCGGATCGGCGTACGTCAACCCGCCCTGCTCATTGAACCCGAGAAAATCCCAGCGCATGATGGCGTACGGCTGCGTCGTCTTGGCGCCGCCTTGCGCCGCCCACCCGATCCCCTGGTGCCAGTAGAAGTTGAGTTGCCCGTCCATGGGCAAGCCAAAGTAGTTACCGGCGATGGGCGCATAGTGCACCTCCCAGACCTGCACCTGCCCGTCGTTATTGCCATCCAGCCACCATTTCCGCCCTTCCACGGAGAGTCGGGGTACGAAGCGCTCGCCGACCACCTCGTAGAGGGTCGAAGGCCCGGAACCCGGCATGGAATTCTGCGTCCAGAAGAACTTCCGCCCCTTGACCACCGCCATCACGCCGCCGGCGTGGTTGGGTTGGCCGCCGAATTTGACGCCGGCATCCTCACGCGGGCGCATGACGGTGGCATCGACTTTCCAAGTCCCCTTGTCGTAGTCCACGAGGTAGCGGACCGACTGCATGTAAACATATTCGGGCTGCTCAGGATCCACGATGGCGCGACTGGAGTAGTCGACGGAGCCATAGAAATCTTTGCGCAGCGATCCGTCGCGGTTCCAAACCGAGTAGCGCTTGGGCTGGTTGTCGGCTTCGGCCACCCAGAGCCGGCCTTGGCGGTCCACGCCGATGCTGTAGGGGTTGAGCATGCCGTTGGCGTCGAACTTGCCCAGGAGCGGCCGGCCGCCCGGCGTGCCATACTTCAGCAGCACTTCCCCGTCTGGCGCGAGCTTCCAGACCTGCATGGTCTTCCCTTGCAGCGAAACGAAGACGTTGCCCTTGGTATCGCAGGCGAGATGGCGCGGTTCGTCGAGATCGCCACGAATGGGCGTGAACTGCTGCGTCTTGAGATCGTAGCGGCCGACCGCATTACTGCTGACCACGAAGAGCGTACCATCCGGGGCGACGGTCAGACCGAAGGGGCGCCCCGCGGAAAGTTCGCCGCGTGCCTCGCCCGAAGCGATGTCGAGCAGATGGAGTTTGTTATCGCTCAGACTGCTGACCACCAGTTGTTCACCGATCACGGCCAGGCCGAAGAGCTGCCAGGAGCGGCTGCCCCATGCTTGGCCGCTCTCGCCCGCACGCTGGGTGGTGACCGTCGCTTCCGGGCGTCCGCTCGCGAAGGGCGCTAACAGCCCATTTTCGAGATTGATCTTGGTGATCTTGGCGCCGCCCCGGCTAAGAAAGTAACCGAACCCCTTGTGCAAGGCTACCGCTACGCCGCTGGCCGTGGTGCCGTAGCGCTTACGACCGTCAAGGTCGGTACGGATCGACGCCATCATCGCCTCGGCGATGGCCGTGCCGAGGATCACGGTGTCGTCCTCGATGCCAATGGTCTGTGGCATGCTGTAGTCGCCAGCCCAGCCGCCTGTGCCGTCCTCGGTCTGATAGGGCGGCGTGCCGCTGACACCGATGTCGCACACATATTTCTGGACAATGCCTTTATGGGTCAGCCGTTTGGCCGTGTAGGTGCCGGCAGAAACGGGTTTGTCATAATCGTCGAGCCCATCCCAGAGATACGTTTGCGCACCAGCCGGATAGGGCTGCGCGCCCAGACAGGTGCGGATGAGTTTGCCGTCGGCATTACAGATCGCCAGGCTGACCTTACCGGCCTGCTTGAGCGAGAACGCGATGGGAATATGGCCTTCGGCACGGCCCAGAACGCTCCGCTGCGGTAGTTTGAGGTGCCCTTCCTTTTCAAAGATCGCGGTGCCCCACGAGATGGGTCCCATGTAGCCCAAATCGCCGCCGGCGGGGTTACGCACGTCGGTCATGCCACAGCGCACGCCGATCCCCTGGTCATTGCCCCAGTGCATCTGCCACATGGTCTGGATACGGTCGCCGCCGGTCAGGGGGCGCGGCGCGCGCAAGACTGCCCAGGGGACGCGGTACTCCATGGTGTACCCCTTGCCATCGGCGTCTTTCTGATACGCCCCTTTCACGTCCGGCGGATTAAGCGTCGGATTCTGGAAGCCCAGGGTGTAGAACGAGAAGTAGCCGGCGGCCTTATCTTGCGTGGAGTACCACATCCAGAGCATATTCACGAATTTCTGCTGGTCCGGCGGCATCTTAGGCCCGCCCTGGGTCGAGACCGTGGAACGGATATCCGGGTTGGCGAGCAGGAAGATCTGGATCGCATCGGCGTTCCAGGACATATTGACCTCACCGCCGAAGGTGTAGTTATTGACCATCGGGGTCGGGTCTTTGACCTGCGCGCCGAAGTATAGGTAGTCCTTGTCATACATCATGGCGCCGCGGACCGAGTAGCTCTGCTTGCTCGACTCATCCAGGTACATCAGGTTGACGCCCGAAAGGTCCCAATCGTCGAGTTTGCCGTCGATCGTCACCGGTCCCGGCACCGGGACCACATGGATCTCCGTGTGATCCGCCTTGTTCACCAGTGCCACATAGGCCTGCGCCGTGCAGGCGGCCAAAAGAATACCGCTTACTAGTGTGAGTCGCTTCATTTCGCTATGCCCCTTCGTGATTCGCAAACCATACTTACGTGGGGGCCAAGTATGAACGCAAACCGACGAAGATTCAAGAGGGCTTGGCAGCGCGCCCCCCTTGCGGAGCGCACCAGAATACGGTTGCAGGCCGACCGTGGCAGGTGTAACGTCAATCCCAAGCATCTTTCAGCCAGGAAATGACATGAACAAGCTTTGCATCATCATAGGCATGACTGTTTTGGGATGGGTGGGCTGGTGGCTCGGCGCGTATTTCGGTGTTCTCACTGGCTTTGTGCTGAGCGGCATCGGCAGCATGGCAGGTGTCTACCTGGGGTGGCGGATCAACCGCGATTACCTGTAAAAGCAGACTATATGGCGCCACTGGCCCCCTAGGCACACCAGCCGCCCTCGGCCAGGAGCTGGCCGCGTCCCCCCTGAGCACCGTGGTCAGGATCACGCCGGGCGGCAGTTTTTGCAGACTCGGTAGCGGCCGGGCCAAGGCATCCACCTGCCCCAAAGGCTGCTGGTTCAATTCGATCTCGAAAGTAACATTACGCAGCCGGTCATAACGATCAATCTCGGCCGGTCCGCTGTCGATCGTCAGCGTGGCCACATGGCCGAGCATCACTCCGCGTGCATTCGACAGCACAACTTACTGCAATAGCGGGTGATGGGATTAGAGATGCCCCTCCCAGGGGTGCTTAGACGCTATTTTGTTGGTATTGAATTCACCCGCAAGCCGGCCGCGACCTACAAGCCATTTTCCTGCCCATAATTGGCGGCTAACAGCCAAATCCATACGTCATTGAGCCGCAACCTGTTCGTAGCAAACAAGCTGACGTGTCGAATGCAAGATGACACATCTTCCGTTATTCACGCGAAAAAGCAGGCGTGCTCCCGCTTGCAGCAGAAGTCGTCCAGATCGTGAGTGCACCGGCCACGCCATCGACCACCTTGGCCATACGAACATAGTCGAGCTTGTCCCAGGTGTCGCCGGGCTGATGATAGGCTTGACTGCGACAGAAAGCGGTGTCCGTGATCATCACTGCGGGAAAATCAAAGTCCCAGTAGCTGCGATGATCCGAAAAATCGACCCCCGGCATCCGGCGCGGCAGGCTGCCGGACCAGATCGGGAGATCCGTGGCCTGCATCATGCCACGTTTGACACGCCGGATCAACTCGCGCTGCGCCACGTTGCCAACAATCGAAATATAGTTTCCGCGTGCCGGATAGATCGCATACAACAACGGGACCGGATAGCGCTGGCTCCACCATTCGTCGCGAAAACAGCCGATCATCTCCAGCGCCAGCATGACTTTCACTTCCACGCCCGCGCGCCGCAGCGCCTTCGCATGCTGATAGCTCCCCATGCCACAGGTGCTGAAGAACGGCGGCTCCTCGGTGCTGTATGCCACGCAGAGAACCGCAATCGCAGGCGACGGCGCGCGGCCGAGCAGGACAGCCAGCTCGAGCAACCCCGCAACGCCGCTGGCGTTGTCATCCGCGGCGGGAAACCGTCCGCAAGCGTCATAATGCGCACCCACCACCACGCAGGCCCCCGTGGCCGGGCCGAAACGCGCAATCACATTATCGAAGGCCTGCGCCCCCAGACGGTAGCGCTGGGTTGAAACCAGCGCACCCGCTGCAGCAAACTGCGCGCCGATATAATCAGCGCAGCGCACCAGATTGGTGGCGTCATCGCAGGAGCGCGGTACAAAATCCTCAGAGAGCTGACGCACATGTGACTGAAGGCGCGCCGGGGAAGCCGCCGGAACCGCCGGACCGCGCCGCACCCAGACCGGTTGCGTGACCCAGACGCCAACCACGGCTAAAATCACCAACAGCGTCACCAGGATACGAGTAACCGCACCGAGCAAGCGACGCGCGAAGCGCACCTTAGACGGAAGCATGGCAGGCGGCTTCGGCATAAGCGATGCTACTTTCGGCGCACCCACTGGATGGCATCGTCGACATAAGAGAAGACCACGGGGATGACCAGCAGGCTCAGGAACGTGGAGGTCAGTAAGCCGCCAATCACCACGATCGCCATGGGTGCCCGGAAGCTGGGGTCAGTCCCCCACCCCAGTGCAATCGGCAGCATGCCGGCGCCCATCGCCACCGTGGTCATGACAATGGGGCGCGCGCGCTTGCGGCAGGCATCGAGCAGCGCGGCAAAGCGGTCCAGGCCATGGTCGCGACGCGCCATCACCACGTAATCCACCAGCAGAATCGCGTTCTTGGTGGCAATCCCCATCAGCATGATCAGGCCGATCATCGACGGCATGGAGAGCGCCGTGCGCGAGACGTACAGTGCCAGCGCCGCACCCGGTACGGAAAGCACCAGCGCCATGAGAATGGTTACCGGTTGCACGAAATCGCGGAAGAGCAGCACCAGCACCAGGTAGATGCACAATACGCCGGTCACCATGGCCAGGCTGAAGCTGACAAAGAGTTCCTCCATGGCCTCGGCATCGCCCACCGTGGTCAGGATCACGCCGGGCGGCAGTTTTTGCAGACTCGGTAGCGCCCGGGCCAAGGCATCCACCTGCCCCAAAGGCTGCTGGTTCAATTCGATCTCGAAATTCACATTACGCAGCCGGTCATAGCGATCAATCTCGGCCGGTCCGCTGTCGATCGTCAGCGTGGCCACCTGGCCGAGCATCACCGGCCCCTGCCGGCCGGGGACGGTCAAGCGCGTGAGCAGCGCCAGATCCTGCCGCGCTGACGCCGGCAACTTCACCACGATCGGCACCTGCCGCTGCGACAGGTTCAGCTTCGGCAGCGCCTGGTCGTAGTCGCCGGCCGTGGCAATGCGTAGCGTATCGGCCATAGCGGCCGACGTCACACCCAAATCAGCGGCACGCCCGAGATCCGGTCGCACCACCAGCTCCGGTCGGACCAGGCTGGCAGTGGTGGTGACGTTGCCGATGCCGGGGATAGTGCGCAACTCGCGTTCCACGACTTGGGCATGCTCGGCCAGCACCTGCCCGTTCTCGCTGGCCAGCACGAGCACATACTTCGCATTGGCCCCGGCCAGCCCCACATTGATGCGCACCGCCGGGATCACCGCCAAGGCCTCCCGCAACGCGTTCTCTACGGCCAGCTTCTTGACGCCGCCGCGCTCCGCCCGCGGCGTGAGGTTGATGGTCAAGGTCGCCTTGCGCACCTCCGCCGCTCCGGAGGGTGACATCGGATCCGAACCGGAGGCCCCACCCCCCACCGCGGTATAGACCATGCGCACATGCGGGTTCTTCTCGACAATGCGTCGCGCCTGTTCGGCCACGGCCAGAGTTTCTTTAAAAGTGCTGCCCGGCGGCAGCGACAGGTAGACCTGCGTTTGAGAAAGGTCGTCGGGCGGAATGAACCCTGTGGGGAGCTTCGGCACCAGCGACAGGGAACCCACAAAGAACGCCAACGCCGCCAGCGTGGTCAGCAGGCGATGGCGCAGGCACCCGCTCACCCAACCCGCATACGAACCGAGCCAGCGTGGTTCACCCTGCGCGCGCTGCGGCGCTCGGAGTAAATAGGCCGCCATCATCGGCGTCAGCAGGCGCGCCACCACCAGCGAAAAAAAGACCGCGATGGCCGCGGTCCAGCCAAACTGAACAAAGAACTTGCCAGGCACTCCGCCCATAAAGGCTGTTGGCAAAAAGACGGCAATCAGGGTGAAGGTGGTGGCGATGACTGCCAGGCCGATCTCCTCCGCCGCCTCCATGGAGGCCTGATAGGGGCGCTTCCCCATGCGCAGGTGGCGCATGATGTTCTCAATCTCCACAATGGCGTCATCCACCAGGATCCCCACCACCAGCGAGAGGCTGAGCAGGGTCACTACATTCAGCGTAAAGCCCATCAGGTTCATGATGGCAAAAGCTGGGATCACAGAGAGCGGCAGGGCCGTGGCGGAGATCAGGGTGGCGCGCCAATCACGCAGGAAGAGCCAGACCACGATCACGGCCAGGATCGCCCCTTCGAGCAGCAGCCACATGGAGCCGTCGAAGTTTTCGCGCACCGGATCCACAAAATTAAAGGCTTCGGTGATGGTGATGTCGGCATGCCCGGCCTGCAGCTTGGCCAGCGCCGCCTGCACACCGGCCGCCACATCCACCTCGCCTGCGCCGCGGCTGCGCACAATCTCGAACCCCACCACGGGCTTGCCGTTAAGCAGAGCCGCGGAGCGCTGCTCGGCCACGGTATCCGTGACCACGGCCACCTCATCCAGTCGGATGCGCCGCCCGTCGCTCAAGGCGATCATCATGCGCGCCAGTTCCGCCGCGGACTGCGCCGTAGCGATAGTGCGCACCGACTGTTCCGCGCCGCCCACGTCCGCACGCCCGCCAGAGGCCTCCTGTTGCACCTGCCGCAACTGGCGCGAGATATCCGCCGCCGTGGCCCGCAAAGCCAGCAACCGCAGCGGGTCCAGCTCCACCCGTACTTCCCGGGTGACGCCACCCACCCGCGAGACCGCGCCCACCCCGCGCACGCTCAACAGGCTACGGGTGACGGTGTTATCCACAAACCAGGACAAGGCTTCGTCATCCATGCGCGAAGAAGCCACGGTGTACGTCAGGATCGGTGCGCCGGACAGGTTCACCTTGGCCACCACCGGATCGCGCAGATCGCCCGGCAGATCGCCGCGCACACGCGAAACGGCATCGCGCACGTCATCCACGGCCTCCTGCGTGGGCTTTTCCAGGCGGAACTCCACCGTGACCGTGACGGTGCCATCCTGCACCTTGGTATAGATATGCTTGACCCCGTGTAGCGTAGCGACCGAGTTCTCGATCTTGCGCGCCACCTCGGTTTCCATTTGGGAGGGGGATGCCCCGGGCAGAAAGGCGCTCACGGTGACCATGGGCAGGTCAATATCCGGGAACTGCTGGATCTTCATCTGTCGGAAGGCCTGCCACCCCATCAGCGTCAGCAGGATGAACAACAGAATCGCGGGGATCGGGTTGCGGATTGACCAGGTCGAGACGTTCATGTCAATCCACCTTCGCGGCGGCGGCGTTCGTGGTCAACGGCGTATCCACACAGCGCACAAGGTCGCCATCGGTCAGGAAGCCGACACCCGCGGCCACCACCGGCGTATCCGCCGCCAGCCCGCTCACGATCTCGAGCATCGCCTGACTCCGGCGGCCGATGCCGACTTTGACCTGGGCCACGCGTTCCCCCTTCTCGAGACAAAATACGTAGGCAAAGCCATCCCGCAGCAGCACGGCCGACTGCGGCAGCGTCAACACCGGCGCGCGCCCCAGGTCAAAATCACCGCGCACAAACATCCCGGCCCGCAGCAGCGTGCCCCCCTCTGCCTCACTGGCTGGCGCCAGATCCACATAAACCACGCCATAGCGGGTTTGCGGGTCAACGGTGGGGCCGACCATGCGTACCCGCCCCGTCACCTGCCCGCCCTGCGGCGTGGTGATGACCACCGGCAGGCCGGGTGACAGCCGCGCCAACTCCGCCGCGGTTACCTCGGCCCGCCACTCCAGGCGACCGCCCCGGATCAAGCGGAAGAGCTCCTGACCGGGTTGCACGAGCGAACCAACGCTGGCCGCCCGCGCGGAGATGACGCCATCGTCTGGCGCCACAATACGCGTTTGCACCATACGCAGCAGATCCATCTGCACCCGGGCGCTGGCCGCGGCCACGCGGGCGCTGGCCATCTGTTCCGCGGCGAGATACTGACAGATCTGCTGACTCGTGATGGCGCCGCTGGGTTGGAGTTGCCGGGCGCGCTCCGCGTTGCCACGGGCCTCCGCCAAGGCGGCCGCCGCCTCACTCACCAAGGCGTGAGATAGGGCCAACTCGGCGGCCACACTCTCCGAGGCAACTTGCGCCAGAAGATCCCCCCGCCGCACGCGATCGCCGACGTTTACCAACACATCCGCGAGGCGATAGTTGCTGATCTCGGCGCCGATGACGGCCTCCTGCCACGGGGCCACATTGCCATAAGCCTCGATGGATTTGGACCATTCCTGCGACTGCGGGCGCACCACCCGCACCGTCAGGGCAGGTTGAGGCGCCGGCGCTGATGGCGCCGCCGCTGGTGCTGTAGATGTGGCAAGCCACCCCGCTTGGTACGCCACCAGCGCCGCCGCACCGGCTAGCAGCACCGCCACTGCCAGCAGCCAGCGCTCCGCGCCTACCGCTTTTTTTCGTTTCTCCGCCATAAGACCAGCTTCCCGTCCATCCGCGCCCCAGCCGTGATAACACAAGGAAGGCAGACGAAATGATCAAAGCCTGCCGGGGGTACCAACAGCGCGGGCCGCAACCAATGCCACCCACGCGCCGGGATGATAGGGCCGGAGAAGCTTGCAGGCAAACAGGGATGCACCCTTTGCTATCGCGCATAAAACATACGCCGCGCCCTAGTCTGCTGGAGCACAGGTGCGTTGGACAAACAGCCTGGCAACCCGATCCGCGCCCTACGCCACCACGATCACGCTGTTCAGCGAACCGTGCTCATTCGGCACCCAATCCTGGCAGTTCGGATCGGCCACCCAAGTGCCATCCACCACGAATTTGTATTCGTAGCGTCCGGCGGCCAGTGCAATCGTCGTCTGGAAGAGGCCGCTCTTGGCATCGAACTTCAGCACATGCTCATCCGTGCTCCAGCCGTTGAAGGTGCCCGCCACAGAGACGCAAGCGTCCGCCGGCGCGGCACAGCGCAACACAATGCTCGTCCGCCCCTTGGCAGCAACCCCTGCGACAACCTTCTTCGAACTGCTCTTCACACCCGTCTGCTTTTTGATCGCCATGTTATGCTCCTATATGAACTGATGCTCCAAAACCATGAGGATTATTCTACGTTTAACCTGCTCGCATTTCCACTTATTTTTTACCCCCACGACGTGGTGTGATTCCAGTTCGTGGAGAAGCAAAAACATCCGTTCTCACCCGGCAGATTCCCGCCTCTCCTGGACACACCGTAGCCAGCTGAGACCACCGCTGGCATACCCATGCCCATAAGCGGGCCGACAGACGCGTTGTAGCGGTTGTTCACGGGCTTCATGCCTTCCATACGCTCGTAAGGCGGGTTGGCATCCGCGCCAGCCAGATCGGCATAGGCATCGCCCACCCACCCCCGCGCGAGGTCCGGATGCTGCAGCGCCAGGGTCACAGCCACGCCGAGGC
The DNA here is from genome assembly GCA_903861045.1 of uncultured bacterium. GTDB lineage: Bacteria > Verrucomicrobiota > Kiritimatiellia > RFP12 > CAIWXQ01 > CAIWXQ01. The sequence continues at coordinate 11,084 of CAIOST010000045.1, forward strand.
TAACCCGGGGTACTCCACTGGGTGACCAGGCCGCTCTTCGGATTGCGCGGCACGCTGTTCCACGCATCGGCGAAGCGTGCGGCCTTCTCCTTGAACCACGCCTGCCAGGCCGGCGGCCATGCACACAGATCGTCACAACATACCCACCCGGTTGCGCGTAATCATATCCGCGCAACCGGATGGAATGCCGATGGTGGATGGCTGGATTGTAAATCATTGTTTCCTATAAAACACCAGCCTGCTCTCCGGCGCCTTCGCCAGCTCCACGCGCACGCCGCATTCGCAAAGCTCCTTGCCGGTCTGCTTCCAGGTCTTACCGGTGTCGGCATCCTGCAGTTCGTACGCCGCGGCTGGATCAAGCCCCTGCAGCCGTAAATCAGCACTGACGAACGGCGCATCCTTGCGGCGGAAGGCCAGCAGCAGCCCCTCGCCCAGATCCGGCCGGTGCATCTGGAACGCCGCCCAGACATCATAGTCCGGCGAATTGGCCACCAGCGGATAGTAGTCGCCATAGAAGAGCGGCCGGGCGCGCACGAAATCAGCCAGCATGCGCCGGTGCCAATCCCAGGGATACTGCTCCTCGATCGGGAAACTCTCGTACGGGAAGATCCCGAACTGCATGGCCGCGCTGAGGCTGCTGCGGAAGTTGTAGGTGTCGCCCGCGCGCCGGCAAGCGCCCAGCACCCCCGTGCCGCTCAGCGGCACCCAGTACGACAGCCCCATGGTGTGCGTCTGGCCCGGCGTGCTGTCGTTGATCCAGCCGCACTGCCAGTCGCTGCGCCAGAGTGGAATGCTGCGGCTGATCGTCTCGAGGTCAATGCGCCGCCCGCCGCTGGCACAGTTGTCGATCACCATGCCCGGCTGACTTGCCAGGATGGCATCCCAGAACTCGTACAGCCCTTCCACATGCCGGATCTCGGTCATCCCCTGCCGGTCCGGTGCGTCAGCGTTGCGCCAGTACGGCAGCGGATCGAAGTTGAAGTCCTGGCGGTAGAGCTGCACCCCCTGCTCCTGCATGAACGTCGTAATGTAGTGGGTCAGCCACTGCCGCGCCTCGGGCAGACCGAGATTGAAGCACAGGTGACTGCCAGGGTTGCGCTCGCCCAGGAACCAGTCCGGATGCTCGACCGTCAACGGCGTGCCATGGACGGCGCGCTCGGGCTCGAACCAGAGCAGGAACTGCATGCCTGCGGCCTTGGCAGCGTCGCTGACCGACCGCAGCCCGTGCGGGTGCGCGGCCGGGTTGATGGACCAGTTGCCAACATGAATAGCCCAGTCGCCCGTGAACTCATCGGGCGAATAACTGCTGCTCGGCCCGTACCAGCCGGCATCAATCCAGTAGTAGTCGTACCCCAGGTTCTGCCGTTTGTAGGCCTCGATCCGGGCGATCTGGTCGTGCGTCTGCATGCCGCCCCAGTGCGCGACCGTCAGCGGCCCGCGCAGCAGCTCGCCATTCGGTCGCGGCGTGTGATGCGCGAGCACAAAGCGCCGCCACGTATTGTGGCTGGCCTGTGGCTCGCCGTTCCAAAAGAGCAGCGCGATGCGCGGCGTGCGAATCTCCTCGCCGGGGTGCAGCTTCAAGTGCGTCAGCTCCTGGCCGGCGCAGATCCGGATGCGGTTGGACAGCGGTCGCGCAAACTCGGCGGCCCATTGACCGCTCCAGCCGATGCCGATGATGACCCCGTTCTTGCCGGTCTGCAGGTTGAAGAACGGCAGCCAGTCATTGGACGAGCGTCCGCCGCCCGCGGCCATGGCAATCTTCTCGCCGGTAGCCAGCGGGTCGACCCGGTACAGGAAGTCACTCGGCGTACACGGCGAACCCATGGAGCGACGAAGCAACGCCTGGTCGTCAGCCACCCAGTCCATGTCCAACGGCCGGATGTTCTCGATCAGCGGGGTATCCTGCTTGCCAGTGTTGCGGAAGCGCATCACCCATTCGACGGCCGGAAAATTGGTGAACGTCTGCATCTCCAGGACACACTCGAGCCCTGTTTCCGGATCGCGCCAGGCAATCTCCCGGGTCGTAACGTCAGGCTGGCTCTGCATCGTCCGCGTCGTTTTCTTCCACCCGGGAATCAGTTCCGCAGCGGAACGACCGCCATACTGGAACGAAAACGGCAACCAGTCCTCGGCCAGTATTTCCGTGGAGTAGGCGCTGCCCCCGGTCAGGCGTACCGTCGTGCCGTCGGCCAACTCCACCTCGGCTTCCGCCCAGTCCGCGTGGGCATAGGCAAACTCCCCCTGCAGCTCGCGGACCTTAAGCAGGAGTTCCATGGTGCCTTCCGCGTTCACATCCACCCGCGCGGGTTGGCTGTCGATGCCGAGCTTGGCGCTGCGCCACAACTCGCGGCCGTGGGCCTCGACCGAGAAGAGCAGCCGTTCCGGCGCACCCTGGTTGCCGTAGCTACGGGCCTGCCCGTTGTTGTCCAAACCGGCCCAGGCGCGGAATGCGCGGATCGGCTGGTTGGTACGAATCAGGATGTCGCTGTCGGCATGGGTGCCCAGACCGTGCTCAAAGACCTTATCCGCGAGCTTCAGGGGCTCATTCACGATCGAGCGGCCCTTGCGCAACTGCCCCCACCCCTGTCGCAGGCAACGCACAAAAACGGCGTGCGGATCGCGTTCCGACTCGCTGATACCGGCCGCCGCCGCGGCCCACTCGCCAGCGAACTGCTGCGCCGCCTCGACGCCATGGGGAATCAAATCAACATCTTTCGGGAAGCGTGTCTCGTTCATATCATCTCCTGTTTGTTTTACTGCAAAACCTGAATCGGCTTTTCCGTCTCCATGTCAGCCAGCAGACAGGCCAGCATGCCATCCTGGGTCAACCGTCCGACCACCACCCGTTCCGCAACATGCAGCACATACTGATTGCACCACGCCGCGCGCCGGGCGGAGAATGCTGTCACGGTGGCGTCAAACGGCGACATCACCAGCATCCGCCCGCCGTCGATGGCGCGCTGGATACGTGGAGCAAAGGTCTTCGGAATGCCACGCGCCAGAACCCATACCATCGGCGTCCCCGCGGCCAGGCAAGCGTCGAAAACCGCCTGTTCCATGGGTGACAGAAACCCGGAGATCACGCAAGAAGGTGTCGGCGTCAAAACCGGCGCGCTCCGATCGCCGTCGCGCGAGGCCAGGAATGCGGTTTTGGGTAGCTTCAGCAGGTCGGTGTTGCCGACTGTTAACCGTGGCTCGCCGTAACGCACCACATTCGCGTTCGCGGGATTATTGCAGATATATGCGCGAATATTCGCGAGTGCCGTGTCGGTACGCACGATGATGTCGTAGTAGTTGCGCTGCCATAATTTGCCGTCGAACCGCGGCCATCCGTGTTGCGTCACGCCGGCAATATATCGCGTCGTGGACAATGTTTTGAAACGATGCACAACGTCGGGTAACGACAACGCGTCCCCCGTAGGGGCAACCCCCCGTGGTTGCCCCCGTGGTTGCCCATCATCGGGGCACCCACGGGGGGGTGCCGGTTCATCGGGGCACCCACGGGGGGGTGCCGGTTCATTGGGGCACCCACGGGGGGGTGCCGGTTCATCGGGGCACCCACGGGGGGGTGCCGGTTCATTGGGGCACCCACGGGGGGGTGCCCCTACGTGCACCACGCCATGAAAATGGTCCGGCATCACCACGAACGCATCGGCACCCACACCGGGATAATGCGCCGGGATTTCGTTCCATACATCCCGCACCATCCGCCCGGCCTCGGTCAGCGCCATCCGGCCATTCACCAGCGTGCCGAACAACGGCCGGCGATCCTGCACGCAGATCGTCACAAAATACCAACCCGGTTGCGCGTAATCGTATCCACGCAACCGGATCGACCGGCGATGATGTATGGCTGGATCGTAGGTCATCTTTACAACCGCCCGACACAATCCCGATAGACAAACACCTTCGCCTGCGGTGCCCGGGGCATCTCCACCGGCAGTCCGGCTTCCTCCAGTTCACGGCCCGACATCTCCACAATCCGGTCCGGCGCATCCATGTCCGTGATCCGGTAGCGCTTCGCGGGCTCCAACCCGCGGAGACGGACCCGCGCGGCCACGAACGGACTCTCCTTGCGCCGGAAAAGCTGCACCAGGCCCTCCCCCCGATCCGGCCGATGGAACTGCCAGGCCAGGGCGTGCGTCTCGGAACGGGTGTGATCGGTGAGCGGATAGAAATCCCCGTAGAAGCACCCTGTCTGCGTCACCTGCCGCCATTCGTCCGCCAATTGCTTGAACCGGCGCCAGTCCACATCCGCGCGCCGCAGGTCCTCCGTGAGCGCGGTGGACAGGGCCAGGGAGCTTCGGAAGGCGTAGTCGTCTGCAACGCCGTGGCTCGCAGAGCACTCAGCCGCACCGAAGAACGGGAGCCACTGCGCCAGCGAATGATGAAACGCCTGTTTGGCCGCAGCATCGCCGGGCGGGTAATCCGTCTTGTGGAGCGGAACGCCAAGCCGCATGGTCTCCAGATCGTTCCGCCGCCCCCCCGAGGAGCAGGAGTCGATCACCATATCCGGGAAGCGCCGGCGCAGTTCCGTCCAATAGGCCAGGTACCCCTCCACGTAGCGGATTTCCGTAATCCCCTGGCGGTCCGGCACGTCGTGCGCCCGCCAGAACGCCAGCGGATCCAGATTGAAATCCTGCCGGTAGAGGTCGATCCCCTGCTCTTGGATCGTGCGGGAGACATGCTCGACCAGCCAGTTCCACGCCGCCGGGTTGCCGAGATCGAGGAGCGACTCATTGACGTCCCCGCCGTCATAGCGCAGCAGCCACTCCGGGTGGTTCACGGCGAGCCAGGAACCGCGATAGACACGTTCCGGCTCGAACCAGAGTATGGACCGGATCCCTTTTGACCGGGCATAGTCGGAGATCTCGCGCAGCCCCTTCGGAAACCGCTCGCGGTCCGGCTCCCAGGTGCCGACGTTCTGCCATTGCCCGCCGCAGGGATACCAGCCAGCATCCATCCACCAGTAGTCGGGTCGGATCCCTTCCGCGAGATATCGGTCAATGAAGGCACATTGATTTTCCGTAGTGGCCAGGGCCATCTCGGCGAAGTACGGGCAAGCCGAGGCCGGCAGCATGGGCGGCGGCAACCCGCCCGCCACGCGCGGCATATTGCACGCCATCATCCAGCGCCGCCAGAGGTTTTGCGACCGGACGCGGTCACCGCGCCAGAAGAGCAGCACGGACAACGGCGTGCGCACCTCTTCGCCCGGCAACAGCTTGAAGCGGGCATCCGCCTGTCCGGCGCTGATTCGGATGCGGTCCAGCGTCGCCTGGAAACGCGACGCCCACTGGCCGGCCCACCCCACCACCGCGATCACGCCACGCCGGTCTTCCACATATTCCAGATTGTAGTAAGGCCAGGCCCGGTGCGTCGGCCGGCCGCCGGTCGGCGCAAAAGAGAGATCCGTACCGGGCGTCAGCATGGCCTGCTGCGGCTGATAGGCATCCGGCGAAACCGAGTCGCCCGACTGAACGTGCAGCACCCCTTCCGTCGGCAGCGCAATGTCCATGGACCGAATATCCGCAAGGATCGGCGTCTCCAGCTCCCCGGCATTGCGGAACCGGAGCATCCACTCGACCGCGGGAAACGCCGTGTACTCCTTGACCTCGATCTGCACGGCCAGCTTAGTAACTGGATCCTGCCGGACAATCCGGTGCAGAATCCAGTCCGTCGCGCGGGACGAGGCGTCCTCAATCACCGGCCAGCTCCACAACAAATCCGCACTGGTCCGATCCCCGTACGTGAAGGAGCAGCAATCGCCGGCGCCGGGCGTCCGGGCCAACGGCAGCCGCGTCCCGTCGGCGAGTGTGGCCGCGAGATCCACCCAGTTCGCATGCGCCCAATGCACACTGCCGGTCACGCGCAGGACGAGTTCACGGGTGCCACCGAGAGCCAGATCCAGCAACGCCGGCGCATCCGCCACGGTCTGCGAGCCGCTCCGCCAGAGTTCGCGCCCATCTGCTTCGACCGAGAAAACCATCGCCTTGGAGTTGATGCGCGTGTGCGGGCTGTCGTCCACGCCTGCCAGACCTGTCAGCCGCACACCTGCATCCGGCAGTTGAATGCGGATCACGCTGTCCGCATGCGTCCCCAACCCATCGGCGTATCGCTTACCCTGCAAGCAGAGCGGGGTCTTGAAGACGGAACGTCCGACTTGCAGCGAGCCCCACCCTTGTTTGACCACCTCTATGGCGGCCGTACGTCGGCCACTTGCCGAGGGCTGACGTAAGCTCTGGAGCACCGGTGCCAGCCAGGCGTCCCGATCCTGCATCTCGTCCGCAGTCACGATCGCCGCGTAGTCCATCTCGTTCTGGTTTTTCATACTCTGTTCACCAACTTCTGTTACATTTTCAAATCAACAGGCAACGCAGTCCCCACGGTTCCACGTCCTGCAGCGTAATGCGGCCGCCCGTAGCTTCCGGTTCAACCGACAAGACTTGCGCCCGCCGCCCGATGGACAAAAGGCGGACCTGGCTGCAAGACCATCGCAGATGCACCGTGGCCGCGGGAATCGCGTCGAACCCGGCGTTGAGCAGCATCACGGCCCCGCGCTGACGGTCGGCGGCGACACGCGCCACAGAGACCAGCGGCACGGTCTCGTCCACCCGCACGGGCATCGCGTCGCGACTGATCCAGTCCGCCGCATTCTGCAACTGCAGCCGCTTCCCCACAGAGTGCAGGAAGATCCACGGCGCGTACCCCATGACCACGACCCGGCCGCCCAACTCATTCTCGAAGGCGGTCATCCCCGGCCCCTGCGGACGCGAAAAATAGTCTTCGATCGTGCTCAGGATCCGCACACCTGTCGCGATCGGCTCCAGCACATCGCCCATCCCCTTGGCGTCACCCCAGAACTCGATGCGCGCGTCGCGAATTTCACCCGCCGCGCGTCCGTTCATCGAATCGTCCGTGAAGCGCTCCCACATACCGTTGTCCAGGCGCTTGGCCAGCCGTACGCCCGTGAGATGCCCCAAGCCGCGTTCCGTCAGCAACTCCAGCGCCGTCGAATCCATGAGCACACCGCGCGCCAGCATGGCCTTCAGTTCGTCGTCGCTGAACACCTCCGCTACGTGGCCGCAGAGCACCGTGCCAATGGCCGACGCGTCCGAAGCCAACGGCAGGCCGATATCGCCCAGGACCTTCGGGATGCCGATGTTGTGTCGCCCCGACCAACCCAGCCAACTTTCGCCCGCACGCACCGAGCGCCGCGCCATCATCCGCGCGCTCCAGGCCGGCCAAAGCCCGGCGGTCGGCAGACCGGCAGCATGCTTCACCCACTTCTCCCACACCGGCCGGGCCGCAGGGATCGCCTTGACCCACGGCAGGTTATCCTCGAATGTGGACGCGGGCATGCCCAGCATGTTGAACGCCACCCCGTTCAGGCCATGCGCCAGAGCCAGGCTGCATTCGTTGACCACTGATGCTGGCGACTTCTTCAACCGCTGATACGGAAAGTTTTCCAGTTCGTATTGCACATCGCGCACGGACGGCGGCAGCGTGGCGCGCTGGCGACCGCACTCCAGGGCCTTGTCCAGCATGTCGAGCGGTCGCTCGTCCGTGTAGAACCCGCCGCCGGGGCGTCCCTTGGTCGCACCCAGCGCCGTGAACCAACGATCAAAAGCCTGTCCCGAATAGGTTGTCCACCCGGCTCCGGCGGTCATCTTGCCGATGACGATGCCCGCATTGACCTTATGAATGGTCGTGCGCACCTCGGTCATCAGCGACTCAATGGTAGCGATGTTCTGTTCCACCCAAAGCTCACGCACCCCGCCCTGACCGGGCATGTCGAACGCCTGAACCAGCTCCTCGCGGGTATAGAACCGCCCGGCCCGCGTGGCAAAGAGCGCGAGGCAGGTGTCGCAGAAGCACCCCCACATCACGCCGTGAGAATGCATGCGGATGTCGTCATCCACCCAGATGAAATCCGGCCTGGCCTTGGCGACCAGCTCGTACTTGGCCCGCACATAGGCCCGCATCTCCGGCGTGTTGGGACAGGCGCAGCTACGCGAAACCGACCCGTCGTGACCAACCATAGGCTGGCACGGCAGCGGCGGCATGTACGACCAGGCCTCGTTGACGTGCCCGATGGTGCAGAGCACGTTGATGCCGACCGACGGGATGCCGGCCTGACGAAAGGCGTCCAGCCGCTTCGCGGCGAGTTCCATCCGGCGGGTGTAGATATCGAGCGGAATGTAGAGATGATGCGTGATCGTCTCGAACATCGCCACTTCGTCCACCACGGACTTGTGCTCCTGCAACAGTGCCAGCAGGTTTTCAAAAGGTTCGTCGGTTTCCCACTGTGGTAGCCCGATGCGCCAGGAGAGCGTCAGTTTCTTAGCTGCGTTCTTCATGGATATCTCCAAGGATTCTATAGACAAACACCTTCGCCTGCGGCGCCCGGGGCATCTCAACCGGCAGTCCGGCCTCCTCAAGTTCACGACCCGACATCTTCACGATCCGGTCCGGTTCATCCATGTCCGTGATCCGGTAGATCGTCGCGGCTTCAAGCCCGCGGAGACGGACCCGCGCGGCCACGAACGGACTCTCCTTGCGCCGGAAAAGCTGCACCACGCCCTGCCCCCGGTCCGGCCGATGAAACTGCCAGGCCAGAGCGTGCGTCTCGGAACGGGTATGATCGGTGAGCGGGTAGAAATCTCCGTAGAAGCACCCTGTCTGCGTCACCTGCCGCCATTCGTCTGTCAGTTGCTTAAATCGGCGCCAGTCCACATCCCTGCGCCGCAGGTCCTCGGTCAGCCCCGTGGCCAGGGTCAGGGAGCTGCGGAAGGCGTAGTCGTCGGCCATGACACCGTGGCCGGCCGAACACTCAAATGCGCCGAAGAACGGGAGCCATTGCGCCAGCGAATAATGAAACGCCTGCTTGGCCGCGGCATCACCGGGCGGGTAGTCTGTCTTGTGGATCGGGACCCCTAGGCGCATGGTCTCCAGATCGTTCCGCCGCCCCCCCGAGGAGCAGGAGTCGATCAGCATATCTGGGAAACGCCGGCGCAGTTCCGTCCAGTAGGCTAAATACCCCTCCACGTAGCGGATTTCCGTAATCCCCTGGCGGTCCGGCGCGTCGTGTGCCCGCCAGAACGCCAGCGGATCCAGATTGAAATCCTGCCGGTAGAGATCGATCCCCTGCTCCCGGATCGTGCGGGAGACATGCTCGACCAGCCAGTTCCACGCCGCCGGCTGGCCGAGATCGAGGAGCGACTCATTGCCGTCCCCGCCCTCGTGCCGCAGCAGCCACTCCGGATGGTTCACGGCCAGCCAGGAACCGCGATAGACGCGTTCCGGCTCGAACCAGAGCATCGAGCGGATCCCCTTTGACCGCGCATAGTCGGAGATCTCGCGGAGCCCCATAGGGAACCGCTGCTTGTCCGGCTCCCAGGTGCCGACGTTCTGCCATTGCCCGCCGCAGGGATACCAACCGGCGTCCATCCACCAGTAGTCGGGCCGGATGCCTTCCGCGAGATATCGGTCGATGAACGCACATTGGTTTTCCGTGGTGGCCAGGGCCATCTCGGCAAAATGGGCGCCTGTATAGGCCGGCAGCATGGGCGGTGGCAACCCACCTGCCACGCGCGGCATATTGCACGCCATCATCCAGCGCCGCCACAGGTTTTGCGAACGCACCCGGTCACCACGCCAGAAGAGCAGCACCGACAACGGCGTGCGCACCTCTTCGCCCGGCAACAGCTTAAAGCGGGCATCCGCCTGTCCGGCGCTGATTCGGATGCGGTCCAGCGTCGCCTGGAAACGCGACGCCCACTGGCCGGCCCACCCCACCACCGCGATCACGCCACGCCGGTCCTCCACATATTCCAGATTGTAGTAGGGCCAGGCGCGATGCGTGGGCCGGCCGCCGGTCGGCGCAAAAGAGAGCTCCGTACCGGGCGTCAGCATCGTCTGGCGCGGCTGATAGGCATCCGGCGAAACCGAGTCGCCGGACAGATCGTGCAGCACCCCTTCCGTCGGCAGCGAGATATCCATGGAGCGAATATCCGCCAGAATCAAGGTCTCCCGCATCCCGGCATTGCGGAACCGGAGCATCCACTCGACCGCGGGAAACGCCGTGTACTCCTTGACCTCGATCTGCACGGCCAGCTTCGTGGCCGGATCCTGCCGGACAATCCGATGCAGAATCCAGTCCGTCGCGCGGGACGAGGCGTCCTCAATCACCGGCCAGCTCCACAACAAATCCGCACTGGTCCGATCCCCGCACGTGAAGGAGCAGCAATCGCCGGCGCCGGGCGTCCGGGCCAACGGCAACCGCGTCCCGTCGGCAAGCGTAGCCTCGAGATCCACCCAGTTCGCATGCGCCCAATGCACACTGCCGGTCACGCGCAGGACGAGTTCACGGGCGCCATTGAGAGCAACATCCAGCACCGCCGGCGCATCCGCCACGGTCTGCGAGCCGCTCCGCCAGAGTTCGCGCCCATCCGCCTCGACCGAGAAGACCATCGCCTTGGCGTTGACGCGCGTATGCGGGCTGTCATCCACACCCGCCAGACCGGTCAGCCGCAGTCCTGCGCCCGGCAGTTGAATCCGGATCACGCTGTCCGCATGCGTGCCAAACCCGTCGGCATACTGCGTACCCAGCAGGCAGAGCGGCGTCTTGAAGACGGATCGGCCCACCTGCAGCGAGCCCCACCCTTGCTGCACCACCTGGATGGAGGCGACGCGCTGGCCGCGAACCGGAGTCCGCCGCAAGGAGTGAAGGACCGGCGCCAGCCAGGCGTCCCGATCCTGCATCTCGTCCGCGGTCACGATCGCGGCGTACGACATCTCGTCCCGCTTTGCCAATCTGGCGTCCATATTCCCTGCCCCCCTGAACCCTGAACCCTGAACCCTGAACCCTGAAAACCTTTCCCTACCGGCTACCATATGCGAGCAGAAACAGGCCAGCCGCCACACACGCGATCCCCGCCCAGCGGCGCAGAGACAGGCGCGTGTGCGTAATGCGCGCCAGATAGAGTTGTCCACACACGAACGGCAAGCCGACGATTAGTCCGAGGGCCAGATTTGCTTCCATATGATTGAAGATAACCACCACCACCACCACACAGGCAAATCCCAGGAGCGTCGCCACCCAGTAGCAGGTGCGCCCCCACTCCGGCTTCACATTGCCGTAATGCATCATCGCCACGATCACGACCTGCATCACCGTCAACAGCAGCAATCCAAGCGCAGCAGTCAGCATCGGGAGCCTCCATCCACCGCCGCCGGTTCTGAGATCATAAAGATCCCGGCGAAGATCGCAACAATGCCGATGAGCTGCGACCCGCTCAGCCACGTGTGCATCAGGGCGGCGATCGCCAACTGCCCCAGGACAAAGGAGAGGCCCATTCCCAGCGTCTGTGCCAGGTGCGGCGGATAGAAGGCAAACACCCGCATAAACAACCAGGTCGTCAACATCGCCATACAAACGCCGATTAACATCCCCGGCCAATACCACCCCTCGAACATCGCGCTGGCCTTGAGCAGCACGGTGAGCAGAACTTGCGCCACCAGGTAGGCCAGCAGCCAGGCCGCACCGCGCCGACGCCGTAATGGATCATCCTGTGCGTCCTTCATCGGCACCCCTCGCGTCTGAGCTCTATGGGGAACCACGGCTGTACCGTCGGATTAACCGGATGTTCCGGCCACTTTCCAGCCAAGGTGTCAGCCACGGCCTGCGCGGCACGGCGCCGGCAGTCGGCATCGGCTTCTTCTGAGGAGGCCCCGAAATGCGGGGTCAGCAACACGTTATCGAGACGGAACAGGGGATGGGTGGTCGGAAACCCTTCCTCGGCAAAGACGTTGACCCCCCCGAACACGTCCAGCGCCGCGTAACGGATGAGCCCCTCCTTGAGCGCGACGGCCAGATCGTCTTCGTTGGTCAGCTCGCCGCGCCCGGTGTTCACCAGTACAGCCGTGGGCTTCATCTTGCGGAACTGCGGCATGGCTAGCATGCCGCGCGTGGCGGGCAACAGCGGACAGAGCGGGCAGAGATAATCCGATTCCGCCAGGATCGTATCCAAGTCGGCGATCGTCACCCCTGCCCGCGCGGCCAGCTCTGGCGTCAGGCAGGGATCGCTGGCCAGCACGCGCAGGCCAAAGGCTTGGCAGCGCCGCGCCACAGCACGGCCGATCATGCCAAAGCCGATAATACCGACGGTCTGCGTCGCCAGACGGTGGAAGCCCGCCACCCCGATGGAGGGGCGCACCCCCTGACGTATCGCGCCGTCGAGAAACTTGAGCCGACGCGCAGCCCCCAGCAACAGGGCCAAGGTGTGGTCCGCCACCTCTTCGGTAAAGGCGTTGGGCAGGTTATTGACAATGATCCCCTTGCGCGTCGCCTCGTCAATATCTATCTTATCCACGCCCGTGCCGATGCGCGAGATAATCTTGCAGCGGGTCAGGCCACGAATCACGGGTGTGCGTAAATAGGCGGCAATGATCAGGATCGCATCCGCCTCACGGCAGGCCGCCAGGATCTCGTCGTCCGTCGCGCCCTCGATCTCGACGACCCGGGCGCCCAGCGCAGCCAGGTAGCCGCGCTCCGCATCGGTCATCGGCAGCGTACGGGCATTCAGCCGAACCACAATAGGTGCTGCGCTCATCTTGTCTCCAGGTTATTGGTTATCGCTCGCCGCGCGCCCATTAGTAGCGTACGCGCTTGGCTGCGGTGCCAGCGGGCGTCTTGGCGCCTTTGGGGAACGGTGACTTCGGGGCGGTCTTAGTTTTAAGCCCATCGCGAATGCCCGCCATGGCGCGCTGCGTGCCGCTCCAGAGGGAGATAATGTCCGCTGCGCACCAGAACATGCGCATACCCCGGTCGTGCCAGTAGCGCACCCAGGTTGGCTCGCCACCCGCAATGCCCGGCAGCACGCCATGCTTGTGGCAGGTGGCGATGACCTTTTCGACGGCCTGCAAATACTTGGGATTGTCCAGTTGCCCTGGGATCCCCAGGCCCAGCGACAGATCGTCATTACCGACCACCGCCACATCAATGCCGGGGACCGACAGAATCTCTTCCACATTTGCCAGCGCCTCGGCGGTCTCGATCTGGATGCCGACCATCAGCTCGTTATTCACGTGCGCGATCTGGTCGGTCAACTTGGGCCACCCCATATACTTGCCCACCGGACAGGTGCTACCACCCAGCCCGCGCTGCCCCTGCGGCGGATAGCGGACCATGTTGACCACGTGTTCGGCATCCGCACGCGTCCGGATACGCGGCACCATGATACCGTCCAGCCCCTGGTCCAGGAAGCGGCCGAACTCATGATAGGAGGGATCCGCCACGCGCATCATCACCGGCTGTTCCAGCGCCCGGCAGAGGCGGATATGCTCCAGGATGGTCTCGCTGTTCAGCGCCGTATGCTCGCGGTCGATCATCACCAGGTCATAGCCGCATTCATGATACGCCTCGACCACCGCGCCCGAGCGGCTATCCATGATGCACCCGACCAACAGCATTTCGCCATTATTAACGCGTTTTTTGAGTTTCCCCGTGCAGCCTTTCATGAGTCCTCCTCTTTCCGTTGCCCACCACCTTATCAAGCGACTATTTGTGCGTCTTGACCTGATTGCGACCTTTGTTTTATCATTTTGTGCTCTGAGCTGTCTGACTCGTCTGACGCGCTGACTCGTTGACTTGGTGACGCCCGTTCCTACGCTCTTCGGCGTCACCGGGTCAACCCGTCACCGCGTCAAAAACCACATCATGAGCCCCCCCTACACCAACCGAGCCACCGCAACCCCGATCGGGCTTACGGTCACCGTGGGTCATCCGAAACCCAGCGCGCCCCCGCGCCGAGCCTCCGTCGAGGTGCACCAACACACGGAGGTCGAGCTCATCATCTATGAGCACGGCTCCACCACCATGCTCTTTGGGGGGCGAAAGCTAAAACTGCCGCCGCGCCGGTTGACGGTTTTCTGGGGTGCCATGCCACACCATGCGCTGTCCGCGGACCCGCAGGCGATGGCACACGTGCTGCGGATTCCCATGCCGCTCGTGCTGCAATGGAACCTGCCAACCTGGCTGATCCAGCAGTTGGTCGATTTTCAAGTATTGCTGGATGATCCAGCAAAGTGTCCCTGCTCCGATCTGGACTTGATGAAGCACTGGTTTCGCCTCATCGGCAGCAGTCCATCCGTCGAGACCGAACGGATCGTGATGCTGGAGGTGGAAGCCCGGTTGCGGCGTATGGCCCTGGACCACCGCGCCGCGCCGGCCCTGGCACCGCGCACCTCCGGCGCCGGGCGGCTGGAACGCCTGGTGGAAGTGATCGCCAAACGCTGTCTGGGGCGTCTGCACATCCCCGAAGTGGCCAGGGAGGCCGGACTCACCCGTGCCTACGCCATGCGCTTGTTCCGCCGGGAGATGGGCATGACGATGCTGGAATACATCACCCGGCAGCGCGTCTCCCACGCCCAACGCCTGCTGGCCACCACCGACCGGGGGATTCTCGACGTCATGGAAGCCTGCGGCTTCACCTCCACCACCCGCTTCTACAAAGTATTCTGTGACCTCGCGGGGTGCAAACCGGGCGAGTACCGCAAGAAGTTTCAGCCCGTCAGCGCCAGCCCGCGCGGCTCGCGCAGGTCTGGCCGGAACCTCCGGCACCCTGCGCCGGTCACTTCGGACAAACGCACTTGACCTTGTCGCACTCCTTGCCGAACAGCGCGGCATAGAACGCCCACCCCATCGTGATCTGGCTGACCTTGAAGCGCAGGACGTTGGCACCCTTCTTCAACTTCAACACCACACTGTCCTGCTGCGGGGCCGCACCGCGCGCACAGTCGTTGCGGAAAATCTCTTTGCCGTTCAGCGCAATGAGAATACCGTCGTCACTGCCGATGCTCAACTTGACGCTCATCGCCTTGGGCGCATGCAATTCCGTCACCGCCACAGCCAGCGCATGGTCAACCGCACCACAGGCATCCACAAGATTGACATGCCCATGCTGGCCGGCCGCGAGCGTCTTCCAAGCGACCGGTTTGCCATCCTTGCCCGTCATGGCAGCTTTTGCGTCGAACGCCCCATCCGCCGGTGTGGCCAGATCCAGCGCGGGCACCGCCGACGCGCCCGGGAACGGACCGGCAATCTTCCACGACGATACCGGCACGCCATAGATCTGCTTGAGGTCGGTCGGCTTGATCGTCGTCGCCGTGTACCGGGGGAGCAGCTTGCCGTGCGCCTCGATCAGGTCGTCACACATGGCGCGGATCTTATCGATCGGCAGTTCCGCCGCGGTATGCGGATCGAGCATCGCCGCCTGATAGATGTAATCCTTCTTCAGGGTCAAGGCCGCGTCCACCGTGAGGATCTGCGGATTGATGTTGGTGCGATTGAGGGCGGCGCACTGCTCGGGCAGGTCGCCCACGAAACAGGGCTGCACCCCGTTGCGATCCACCAGGCAGGGAACCTCCACACACGCCTTAGCCGGCAGGTTGGTGATGATCCCGGTATTCATGACGTTGCCGCCGATGCGGAACGGCACGTCACACTCCATCGCCTCCATGATATACGAGCCGTACTCATGGCTGCGTGTATGCGAAAGGTTGGGATCGCGGGTGATCTCAGCGCTCATCTTCTTCCAGCTCGCAATCTGGTTGACGCAGCGGCGCGGATACTCGTCGAGCGGGATGTTGAACTCCTCGATCAACTCCGGATACTGGCTCTTGATAAAATACGGCGTGTACTCCGCATTATGCTCGGACGACTCCGTGATGTAGTAACCGAAGTTGAGCATCAGATAGTGGCGCACCATGTCCCAATGCTTGGGCCCGCCTTTCTGCCGTCCCTCCGCGAGCAGCGCCGCGGCACGTGCCTTGATCTCTGGATAGAGGTCCTGGCCGCCATCGGTCACTTCGAGTAACCAGGCCTGATGATTGATCCCCGCGATCTTCCATTGCAGATTCTTGACATCCTGCTGCAACCCGAGATGGCCCAGGATGCCGTCGGCGCAGCCCTGCACGGAGTGGCAGAGACCCACGGTCCGAATCGAGGTACCACGCAGCATGGCGCCCGTCAGCATGGCCATGGGGTTGGTATAGTTCAGGAGCCAGGCGTCGGGGCAGACCTGCTCCATGTCGCGCGCGAAATCGAGCATCACCGGAATGGTACGCAGGGCGCGGAAAATGCCACCAATGCCCAGCGTGTCGGCGATGGTTTGCCGTAAGCCGTAGCGCGTGGGAATCTCGAAGTCGATGACCGTACTGGGCTTGTAGCCGCCCACCTGGATGGCGTTGACCACATAGCTGGCGCCGCGGAGCGCCTCCTTGCGTTGCGCCACACCCAGATGCGCCGTGATCGTAGCCCGTCCCTGGTTGATATTCTTATTAATGGTTTCCAGCATGCGCCGGGACTCTTCCAGGCGTGTGGCATCAATATCGTAGAGGGCCAGATGCGCATCGTGCAGCGCCGGGCTCAACATAGTATCGCCCAACACGTTCTTCGCAAACACCGTGGAACCCGCGCCAAGGAATGTGACTTTTGCCATAAGACCCTTCTCTCCAGACGGCTTGAATATGGACTGGCCGCGCTCAGCTTTTGGACACCCGGCAGGACCGCTTCCGGCCGGTATCACGCCTCGACGGCGAGGTCCATTTTTTGCAAACAGCCAGATTGTCCCAAGGCGGACGGCACAAGTCAACACATCCCCACGTGCAGACAATTCAAGTGGCCACAAAAGGCACATAGAACACAAAAGTGGTTATTTTGTGTTTTTTGTCCCGTTTTGCGGCTAGCTTCCGCCCGGCGGGGAGTCCGCAGAACCATGGCTTCAGGAAAAGCCCCGGGAAGGTCGGTGTGCTGCAAAAAAAAATGCATGAAGGGCTAACCGTGCCCCTCATGCAACATATATAAGACAGGAACCCGCTACGGCGTACTAGACAATGACCACGCTATTCAGCGAGCCATGCTCATTGATCACCCAGTCCGGACAATTCGGATCCACCATCCAGGCCCCGTCCACCACGAACTTATATTCGTGACGCCCCGGCGGCAACGTGACACTCGTCTGAACCAGGCCGGTCGCCGCATCATGCGTCAGCGCATGTTTGTCGTTACTCCAGCGGTTGAAGGACCCCGCCACATAGACCCGCGCATCCAGCGGGGCCGCACAACGGAAGACCACCGTAGTTGGCTCCTGGAAAGGACTATCCACCGCCTGCCTCGTACTGCGCTTCGTCCCCTTTTGTCTGACCACTCCCATCCTACACCTCCCTTTTATTGACTCTTACCCGCGCGAACATAGTCTTGCGGGTTACCCCACACACGATGGGCGAAATTTAGCATACCACCGCTTCGCCGCGCAATACTTTTTTTAACAGAATTTGGATCACGTTGGCAAGGCGCCCTCTGCGCCGGCCTTTCACGCCCGCGCCCTCACGTCCGAACGCAGCCTGCGTGGCTCCCCCAACACAGGCTCCGCGTTCAAAATCCTAGGCATTCGCGCTACGGGAGCGGTTGCAGGAATAGCGATACAGGTCGTCGCGCCTCTGCCAACCCCGTCGCGCCCAGTACCGGGTGGCCACGTCGTTACTCCGCAACACGTCCAGATGCGTCTTCATGATCCCGAGCGCCTCCAACTGCTCCAGACAGCGCGTCACCAACTGGTGTGCAACCCCTTGCCCCCGAAAATCCGGCCTCACCATCACATGCTGCAAATAACCGCGCCGGCCATCGTGGCCGCACATGGCACAACCGATGACTTCATCCTCGTCCATGGCCACAAAGCTGCAACCGGGGTTTCGTTCCAGGTATTTCTGCGTCGCGGCACGCGAGTCGGCTTCGCGGACCGTTACCCCGGGCGTCTGCTGCATCAGGGCGAGCACCGCCACATAGTGGGCTATTGTCATTTCCACAATGTACATGCGCTCATGCCCCTTACCCCTGCGAGTTACCACCGCCAGCGGCATGCCCATCGTCATGCTCAGCGAGTGCGCCGCCCACGCTTTTTAGTGAACGTGCCAGCACCACCAGCAGCACCAGGGCCGCCAGCATGATCGCTCCGGTGAGGAACGCGGGGTTGTTTAGCCAGGCACGACAACCGGCACGGGCAGGCTGGTAGGCGGCATGCTCCAAAGGCAGGCCCAGCGTGCGCGCCGCCGGCTGTAACCCCTGCCGCATAGGCGTCAGCACGGCCGCCAGATCATACACTGGTGCCGCCAGGTTCGCCCCCCCGTACAACAGGCGATACGTACGCCCCGCCTCAGCCAACCACACGACCTGATGAACCGGCCCGAAGCCGCGCAGCTTCAGCTCTGCCAACGGCGGATTATCGCCATTTGCCACGATCACACGCAACTTTTCGATGCGCTGCTCCGGGAAATCCAACGCCAACGCCGCCTTGGCAAACCCCGGCAGGTCCACATCCATCAAACGCGCCTCGGCCAGATCACGCCACTGCGACACCCCATTCGCCACCACCGGCACTTGGACACGGGCGAGACGGCTGAAGTTCTTGGACGTGCTGACCAGCACCAGTCGATTGAGCGGGAGTCGCCCAGTCTCAAGCGTAAGCTCGGTGCTCTTTTCCTGAACCTGTTCCACCACACGCGGCGCAGGAAGCGCCCATTCGCGCTGCACTTCGCGCGCCGTCTCCACCACGGTTTCGTTGCGCCAGAAGACCAGACGATCCATCCGGAACGGCGTAGTCCGGAGCTCCTGTGCGCGCAGCTCGGCCCCCGCATCCCGTCCACCCTGCTGGCTGACCAGCTTAATGTACGGCAGGAGGCGCTCTTCCGTGGCATTGCTGATCTCCACGCGAAACTGCGGCCCCGAACCAGCCGGCAGCAGCACTTCCGTCCGCCGCACGTCCAGATAGCGACTGTAGTCGCAAAGGTCGGCCCCCTGCGCTAAGGTCTGCCAAGCTGCGCCCTCCCGGCGCCCCCGAACGGTGACCGACCGGACAAAATCGCGCAAGGGCGTCTCGACCGTAAAGCCGTCCGCCCGCGCCGCCGCGTCCTCCAGGACGAATTCGGCCTCAATCCGGTTACCGGGCAGCTCCTGTAGCGCCGTCGCCCGCGCCGCGATGGGGCGACGCACACAGCGTGTCTCATTGCTCAAGACCTTCTCGATGGCGCAGGGGACTTCCGTGCCGCGCTCATCCAACACCCGGACGTCCACATAGCCGTCGGCGGCAAAATGGTGCAACGCCTCATCCAACGGCGCGGCCACCGCCGTGGTGCGCGCTGGCGCCGCCCCGCCACGTGGCGGATAAAGCGGAACTGATTGGAATTTACCGCGCCCAGCGTCAGTAGCGGCAGCGTGACGACCAAACTCAGCAGAACAGCTTTCACGAAGGTTTTCCTTCCGTAGCGGGTTGAAAACGTTGCCGACATTTAAGATAAACGAACGCGGCCAGCAACAGCATCACCCCCAGCACGATAAAGGCCACAATCTTGTAGAGTGCCTCCAGGTGCGCCAAGTCCACAAAGAAGATCTTCCAAGTCACCACCGCGAACCCTAGTAAACCGACATAGCGCAACCCGGGCACACCGCGCCGCAAACCGCAGACCAGCAATGTAAGTGCGTACGCCGCCCAGAGCAGCGTAATACCACCCGCGCGCAGCCCGGGCACAAACCGTCCCAGCAGCGTGTTGACTTCCAGCGACAGGTAGATAAACAGCAGGACCAACCCGGCAATGCCGGTCACCAACCCTACCAGGCGTCCGGGTTCCCGTCCGCGCGTCTGTGCAAAGACCAGGCCGAACAGAGCCAAACAGAGACCGAAGTCGACCAAGCGGATCAAGGCTGGACCGACCACGTAGTCGCCCGCATACCACCATGCGGTGGCGTCCAAGGACCAGCCATCCATGTCGAACCCTAACAACTTGATGAGCATGCCGCCCGCGAGCAGTCCCAGCGCAATCGGCAGCCAGCCGGCCACCACTTGCCGTGCTACGAGCAGCAGGCACAACCCCAGCGCAAACCAGGCCAGTGTCATGGCCGGGACAGCCAGTGAGGGGTAGAAGAACCCGCAGGTGCGGTAGAGCTCGAAATGGGCGTAGACAAAGAGCACTGCGCCGCCCAACACCGCGATGATCATGCTGGCCTGGCCCTGCCAGGCAGCGGAGGCCATGTCGTTTTCGGGCGCCACCGCGAGCGCACCCTTGGCGGGCGGGCGGCGCAACAGTTGCCAGGCGCCCCCAAGGCGGCGATCGGCACACCGATGGCGAGCACGCGTTCGCCGAAGATCTTCAGATAGGCCGTCCAGGTCATATCCGGCGGCAGGTGCCCTTGGAACTGCGCCTGCAGGTCCACGCAGGCCAACCGCCCGATGGCCAGCAGGCAGGCCGCCGACCCCAGCAGGCGTAAGAACCGGCTCTCGATCTTACCGGCGAGCCAGAGCATTACCACCCCCTGCAAGGCCCAACTGGCCGTAACCCACTGCCGGGACAAGGCCAGTGGTGGTGTCAGCGCCGTGAAGAGCGCGGCCATGGCCAGGAAAGTATAGAGCAGCCCGCGATCTTTGCGTCCGCCGGCCAGGAAGAGTCGCGCCAGCACAATGAAGAACGCGGCCAGCGCCAGCGCCGGGAGGGCCGCAAACTTCGCCGGGTGGGCGTACGTGATAACATAGTGTGCCAGACCGAAGAACATCAGCGCGTTGGCCATAATCCCAAGCAATTCCAGCAGGCCGGCCTTCTGGCGATGCACCATGTTATGCAGGATCATCACCGCAGCATAGAGCACGAAGAATGCGACCAGGAAGGGGAGCACCCCCGCTAAATCGTCTGCCACATATTGCCGCTCGATGGCGACCGCCGCCAGGCCATAGGTCAAGAGCAACCCCAGGTAGTTCAGGAGGGGCCAATGGCGGAGCCGGGCAATGCCCAGGATGCCTACGCCGAGCAGCAGCATATAGCCAAACAGCCCGGGGAAGTTTTTCGCACCGGTGCTGAGGATGATGGGGGTACCGTAACCGCCGAGGATGCCGAGCACAGCTACAAGCAGCGAGTTCAGCCGCACCGCCAAGGTGCCGGCCACCAGCGTGACCAACGCCATCAAGCCGAAGGCCGCTATGCCCCCGATCAGATGATAAAGATTGCTGGCGGCAAACATGCTGAAGTAGAGAATAGCCAAACCGCCACCCAGCAACCCCTGCCCCAGCAGATGATAGGGCTTGCCGACCAGACGGACACCACCCACCAGCATCGCCACGCCTGCCAGGATGCTGAGCGCCACACGAGCCTGCGGCCCCAGCAAGCCGTGATCAATGGAATACTTAAGGAAGAACCCAACGCCGACCACCACCACCAAGATGCCACCGCGCAAAAGCCAGTTCGTGGCCACGGCATACTCCCACGACATGCCCGGCTGGCGGAATTCATCGCCGATCACAATCCAGTTCCAGATCTTCTTCAGGGCCGCTTCGGCCTTGGCTTGCAGTTCGTTAGGTTCTGCCGGCGGGGGCAACGACCGGGATGGCACGGCCGGCCACGGCACCGGCGCCTGAAC
>CAIOST010000046.1 GCA_903861045.1 uncultured bacterium
CCGGGGTCGGGGTCGGAATCGGGGTCGATTTCTCCCATCCTGTATTCACCATGGTCCTCATGCACAGCATAGCCCCGTTGGCCGAGTTTCGTGAGCATCTGGCCAGTTGCTCGTGGCCAAACGCCATCCCGATCTCCTTTTCGACCCCGATACCGATGCCGACCCCGACCCCGATTTTATCCGCTTTCCTTTGTCTTTCATTTCCGCCAACGTGCAAGCGTAACGGTCCTGCAAAAGTTCTTACCTTCATGATTCGGGCCTCGAAATTCGGCAATTTTGCGGTTCGTTTAGGCCAAAATTGTATGGTTTGCGCCCCATTTCTTTTGTCCAGGGATGTTTGTGTGTAAAGGCCAGGTCGAGCCCTGCCGGGGTGGCGCGCGCGAGGCGCTGGATGGCGTACACGCTGCCCGCGGCCCGGGGGCGGGCCGGGGCTACTGACAGCAGGGCAACCCGGCCACGCGGTAGAGCAGGCTGGTATCCAGAAAAAACCGAAACGTTTCGGTTTTTTCCGGCTTGGATCCCCACGAGTGTCTGCGGCGGCGTGTACCGGCGTCGGCTAACGCGCTGGAGAAATGGCCCGTCTTACGGGCGTACGGCATGTCAGGCGGGTTTGGACTACGGCGGCCGCAGGCGGTGAGCACCGTCGAACTGCTTTCTGTCGAACCGCTTTCTAACGCCAAGGCGCAAGGGCGCGGAGGTGGGAAGGTGTCGGGTGGGCATGCCAAATCGGCTAGCGTAATCGTTGCCGTACGCGTCCACGGAGCGAAGTCGAAGTGTCCTTGCCGTACCACCCCGAACACGGACCACTGGCACCTGAGCAGTTACCCTTTGGGGGTTTCCTTGCTTCCCGCACCGGCCTACCGCCCGAGCAGGGACAGCACTTCGGTCACGATCGCCTCCGCGTTCGGCAGGCAGGCGGCTTCGAGGTTGCGCGCAGCGGGGATCGGGCAATCGGGGCAGGCCAGGCGACGGATGGGGGCGTCGAGGCAATCGTACGCCGCCTCAAAGATGCGGCAGGCGATCTCGGCGGCAAAGCCGCCGGTGCGCGGCCCCTCTTCCACCAGCAGCACCCGGCCGGTCTTACGCGCCGCGGCCACCACCGTGGCGGTGTCGAGCGGCGCGAGCGTGCGCAGGTCAATGACCTCCGCTTCGACTCCTTGCGCCGCGAGCGTGACTGCGGCGCGTTCGGCCTGCGCCACCATGCCGGACCAGGCCACGACCGTCACATCCGTGCCAGCCCGGGCGATGCGCGCCTGGCCAAACGGCAGCGGCGGCGGCAGCCCCTCCGGCACTTCGGCGCGCAGCGGATAGAGCAGCTTGTGCTCCAGGAAGAGCACGGGATTGTTCTCCAGTAGCGCGGTCTGCAGCAGCCCGGAGGCATCCAACGGCGTGGCCGGTGCCACCACGCGGATCCCGGGGACACCGGTAAAGAGGCGTTCCAGCGATTGCGAATGGGTCGCGCCATAGCCGCGCCCTCCGCCATTAGGCGTGCGCACCACCAGCGGACAGGAGACCCCGTAGATATAGTGGAGCTTGGCGGCCATATTCACCAATTGGTCCACGGCCAGCGTGATGAAATCCATGAACATGATCTCGACCACCGGTCGCGAACCGGCCACGGCCGCGCCGATGGCCATGCCGACCAGCGCCTGTTCCGAAATCGGCGTATCGCGTACCCGCTCGGTGCCGAACTCCTTCACCAGGCCACGCGTGACGCCAAAGGCGCCGCCATAGGCGCCGATGTCCTCGCCCATCAGGAAGATGCGCGGGTCGCGGCGCAGGGCGGCTTCCAGCGTCTCGCGCAACAGTTGCGTGTAGGTGACTTGGCGCATCAGGCGTATACCCCTGTCGCGACGTCCGCAATCTCCGGCAGCGGACTCTCCTCCGCGAAGCGGATGGCGGCCTCGATCTGCTGGCGCACTTCCGCCTGACAAGCGCGCAAGGCGGCCTCATCCGCCACCTGCTGGTCGCGCAATTGGGCTGCGAACCGCAGGATCGGCTCGCGCTGCCAGGCTTCGGTCTCCTCGTGGGCCTGGCGGTACTCCCGCCGGTCGCCGCGCGAATGTCCACTGAGCCGATAGGTACGGCATTCGAGCAGGGTCGGCCCCTGACCGGCGCGCGCATGCTGCCGCGCCTCCGCCACCGCCTGCCGGACGGCCAACAGATCATTGCCATCCACGCGGCTGGACGGCAGGTGATACGCCGCAGCACGGTCCGCCACCTGGGGGCAGGCGAGGCCGCGCTTCACGGGCGTGGACATGGCATAGCCGTTGTTTTCGCAGAGGAAGATCACCGGTAGTTTCCAGAGCGCCGCCAGGTTCAACGTTTCGTGAAAAACGCCCTGGTTCGAGGCGCCATCGCCAAAGAAGCAGACCACCACACGCGAAGAACCGCGCATCTTGGCCTCGAGCGCCAGGCCGGCGGCAAACGGGATGCTCCCGCCCGTGATGCCATTGCCGCCATAAAAACCGCACCGGACGTCCATCATCATCTGGCTGCCGCCGCGGCCGCGCGAATAGCCGGTGGCGCGACCGAACAGTTCCGCCATCAGGCGGCCGGGATCGGCGCCCAGGGCCAGGAAATGTCCATGCCCGCGGTGGTTGCTGGTGACGGCATCTTGCGGCTGCAGGGCGGCCGCGACACCCACGGCCACCGCTTCCTGGCCGATGCAGGTATGGGCCGTGCCGCCGATGCGCCCCTCATGAAAGAGCCGCTCCACCGCCTCTTCAAAGAGGCGGATCGTCAACATGCGTGCGTAGCAGGTGAGCAGGTCCATGGGCCGAGAAAATCCCCGCGAATTCCCGTGGCGCGTGTCACGCCAACGCCCGCCACTATACCGGATGGGCGAGCGGCTGTCAGTGCTGGAGTTGGCCCATACTGGGTACGGGGCATGGTCTTTTCCTGAAGCGCCACCTAACGCAGGCTGGCTGTAGCAAGGGCTTTGTGGTAACCGCAGAAGCCGCTTTTGTGTATGCTAACAGTGGCGAGGGGTTGGTTGGCAGAGAATTTGGACACGGGCAGGATCGGTGCAGACCATTCATGTTGGCCACAAAAGGCACATAAATCACAAAAAACCGCTTTCTTTTGTGTCTTTTGTGCTTTTTGTGGCTAGATTCCGCCCGGC
>CAIOST010000047.1 GCA_903861045.1 uncultured bacterium
CATCCGCAGCGCCAACGAAGATGCCACCAACGCGACCAGCGTGGCCCAGATGCTGACCAACGCCATCCAGCAGGAATCCGGCGTGAATACCGACGAAGAGATGATTGACATGATTACCAGCCAGCGCGCCTACCAGGCCGCCGCCAAGCTGATCTCCACCATCAACGAAATGTTTGACTCCGTCTTGAACATGAAAGGTGCCTGATGAAAAAGAGCAACCACACGACCCAACCACCTGAGAGCAGCTCCTTCCTGCCCAACCTGGACGCCGGCCTTTACAATTTGGCGGCCTACCTGAGCGAATATATCCAGTCGCTGCGCCAGCTCGAGAAAAAGCCCGCCACACGCTGAGCTGAGCTGCCACCGTTTATGCATTGACACCCACCACAGACTCCGTCTATGGTGGGCACGTTGACAGATGGGAACGGCAAACGGAAGTCCGTGAAAATCGGACGCGGTCGCGCCGCTGTAATCGGCTACAACGCCCAGCAACACGCCATGCACTGCCTCCGCAGCGCAGAAGGCGGGGCGAAGGTTGGAAGCCGAAAGCCAGAAGACGTGCCAGTTCCCCCAGGTGGATCTCCTTCGCGACAAAGGAGCGGCGCCAGCGGACCCGGCCGTTTCCGGGCCTGCTGCTTTCCGTTCTTCCCTGCCAGGGAACTTTAACGCGTCAGGCGATCCTATACACAGGAAACGCTGACGCGTTTCATTTTCCCCGCATGAGGGAAGAAAGCAGTATGGGCAAGATGTCGCGTACCCGTTGTTCCACCACCCGCCTCGGCCTCGCCGTGGCCATCGCCGCCAGCGCCTGGTCCGCCAGCGCCGCCCCCGTCACCACCAACGCCCCCATCGTCGTCACCGCCAGCCGGGCCGACCGCACCGCGGAGGAGCTGCCGGCCCAGGTCACCGTCATCACGGCAGAGGATATCAACAAGTCCGGCGCCCAGAACGTAGTCAGCGCGCTGGAGTCGCTGGGCGGTCTCTACTTCCGCCACAACTCCGACAACCCCGGCCAGGCCGACATCTCCATGCGCGGCTTCGGCCAGAACTCCCACGGCCGCGTCCTGGTACTGGTGGACGGCCAGCGCCTGAACACCGCCGACATGGCGACCCTCGACTGGCTGCGCATCCCCGTGTCTTCCGTGGAACGCATTGAGGTGCTCCGGGGCGGCCAGACCGCGCTCTACGGCAACTACGCCGTAGCCGGTGTCATCAACATCATCACCCGCCAGCCCACCAAGGTACCGGTCACAACCGTCAGTGTCACGGCCGGCTCGGACAATACCCTCGGCGGCCATGTCGGCCACGCCGGCACCGTCGGCGCCACCCGTTATACCGCCGATGCCGACTGGCTGCAGAGCGACGGCTGGCGCGACCACAGCGGCTACGATAACACCGACGTGCGCGCCACTCTGGCCCACGACTGGTGCGAACGCTTCACCTCCACCATGTCCGCCTTCTACACGGAGAACAACTACGACATGCCCGGCTACCTCACGCGCGGCCAACTGGCCGACGATCCGAAACAATCCCTCCCGGCCAACGGCCAGTGGCGCACCACCAGCCAGACGTTCGGTGGTGGGCTCGGCGCCCGCGGCGAACTCGACGCCGATCAACGCGTGGAGAGCGACTTCACCGCCTCCCACCGTACCATCGCAAGCGACATGCCCTCTACTTACGCGCCCATGTTCACCGACACTTCCCTCGACAGCTATACCCTCACCCCACGCTATATCAGCGAAGCCGACCTAACTGGCCATCGTAACCGCTTTCTGGCCGGGGTGGACCTCGGGCTGGAACAATACGAAATGCAAGGGTATAGCGACAAAGCCCGCACCTTGCAAAAAAAGGATGGCACACTCGACCGCACCGATGCGGCCGCCTACGTGCAAAACGAGTTCTGGCTCACCCGCGAACTCTCGCTGGTGCTGGGCGCCCGCGGCGATGTCTGCCAGTATGCATCCACGGTGGCGACCAACCTCCCCTTCACCCCCGGCGCCACCAGTGCGGAGCGTACCTATCAGGAGTCCGCCGTCGACGCCGCCCTGGTCTACCGGCCGTTCGACAACCTAAAACTGTACGCCCGCTTCGCCACGCTCTACCGCGATCCCTTTGTGGATGAAATGGCCATCCTCGACCAAAGCTATGCGTCCACCAATGGCCCCATCAGCACCAGCCTCCAGCCCGAAACCGGCCGCCAGTTCGAAATCGGCGGGACCCTTACACTAGCCAAAGAGTGGACCCTGGACGTCTCCGCCTACCGTCTCGACATGCGCGATGAAATCGCCTGGCGCGCCGATGAAGGCTCATATACTACCGGCTACAACGCCAACCAGGACGAGACCCGCCGCTACGGCGTGGACACCGCGCTCACCTGGGCGCGCCAGAAGGTCGGCTTGGTGAGCGCCGCCTACAACTACGTGGATGCCCGCTTCTCGGCCGGAGATTATGCAAACAACCAGATCCCGCTCGTGCCCGCCCACGTGCTCACCCTGCGCGGCGAACTGGACCTCCCGTGCAACTTCACCGCCCTAGCCACCCTGCATACCGTCAGTAGCCAGTATTCCGGCGGCGATGAGGGGAACGGCATGGCCAAGCTGGCCAGCTACGGCACGGTTGACCTGGGCCTGCGCTACCAGCCGACATCCCTCGCCGGGTTCGACCTCACCTTCGGCGTGGACAACGTCTGCGACCAGATCTACGCCAACAGCGGCTATTACGCCTACGCCTACTACCCCGCCCCGGGCCGTACCTGGAAGACCACCGCCACGTACCGCTTCTAAACAACCACTCTCCTGTTACAGTTCACGCCGGGGGTGGGTCGGGGATTGTCTGCTCCGACCTACCCCCATTCTTTCGCAGGGCCCCATGCCCCCCCAGCAATTCTCATTATGGCAATCGGCGGGTCCGGCGGCCCCGCCCTACCTGCCACAATTCGTCGATTTCACCCTGTTATTGGTTGGGCGGGGCCGCCG
>CAIOST010000048.1 GCA_903861045.1 uncultured bacterium
CGCAGTTGGTCGTAGGCTGCTGCCAGTAGCCCCGGCCCGCCCCCGGGCCGAGGGCAGATGGCTATCCTGGGCGGGCTGGACAATGATATGGACCGCGGCAAGCGGCCCCGTTTGCGGTGCTATCTTCGTCGAGATCCTTGTTATGTTCGGTGTTCTGATCATAGCCACCTTGGATCGCGCTGCCCGCGGCCCGAGGCGGGCCGGGGCTACTGTCATAGGAGGGTGCGCCACATCAAGCGGTGATTGAGGAATTAATTCCAGACCGCAGGTGAAAATCGACCATTCTGATGCGGGGGTTCACAATCTTCCAGCCTTCCATTCTTCCAACTCTCGCAGTTTCGGTGCCCTTGGCTGGACATCCAGCCGAAACTAGCTTACGATCTATAGTGCTCGCTGCCTAACCGGCCTGGCGCCTAAGCCGTAAGGAACGTCTATGTCGTTCGTCAACTTTGCCAAGCGCGAAATCCAGCTCAAGATCGTCTATTACGGTCCGGGGCGGGGCGGGAAGACCACCAACCTGCAAGTCATTCATGAAATGGTGCAGGATGAGACCAAGGGGAAGCTGATTTCGCTCTCCACGGTGGGGGACCGCACGCTTTTCTTCGACTGCATGCCGCTGACGGCCAATGTCATCGAAGGGTTTACCACGCGCTTTCTGCTCTATACCGTCCCGGGACAGGTCATGTACAACGAGACCCGCCGGCTGGTGCTCAAAGGGGTGGATGGCGTCGTCTTTGTCGCGGACAGCCAGTGGAACCTGATGCCCGAGAATGTCGAGAGCCTCGCCAACCTGCGCGAGAACTTGCGCCTGCAGAATGAATCGATCGACCAGATCCCCTATGTGTTGCAATACAATAAGCGTGACCTCCCGGACGTGGCCCCGGAACAGATGCTGAACTTCACCCTGAATAACGGCCCGGAGAAACTGGCCGCCTTTCCCGCCGTAGCCACCACCGGGGAAGGCGTTTTTGAAACACTGAACATGATCTGCCGGCTGGTGCTGAACAAGTTTATCAAGACCCATCGCACGCCCACGACGGCCGCCACGACGTCGATCCCCGCGGCTACCAACACCCCGACTGCGAGTGTGCCGCCGCCAGCCAGCGGCACCCCCCCACCCACCAGCGCAACCCCGATCAGGAAGTAACCCCATGCCACTCGCGGTACAGGCCAAAGACATGGAACGGATCCGGCGCGTGCTGTCGGATCTGTTGAGCCGCTCGGAATCGGACGAATGCTTCCTGAGCGATTCCGGTGGCTATCTCGTGGCGCAGGAAGGGGACTCGCGGGCCGATGCCTCCCTCCTATCGGCCTTGGCCGCCGGCGTCTTTCTGGCCAGCCGCGAACTGGCCCGCATGCTGGGCGAAAACGAATTCAACACCGTGTTCCACCAGGGCGAAAATAAAAACATCTTTATCCGCGCCGTAACCACGGAACTGCTCCTGGTGGTCATCTTCTCCAGCAATGGCAACCTGGGCTTGGTAAAACTATACTCCACCCCCGCCGTGACCGACTTGCAGGAGCTGTTTGCGGCCATCCAGACCCGCCACGACGAAGTGCCGACCACGGACCACCGCTCCTTTGTCCTCAAAGAGGACGCCATTTTCGTGGCCAAGCCCGCCCCGCCTCGCTAACAACAGCCACAAAAGAGCCGGTTCTCGGTGATCTCTGTGCCCTCTGTGCCCTCTGTGCCCTCTGTGCCCTCTGTGGCCAACTTTAATGGCCTGCGCCGATCCTGCCCATGTCCGAACCATCGGCCAACAAACACTCTTCATTTTAACACACACCCAAGCGCCTTCTGCGGTTACCACAAAGACCTTGGGCGGGCGGGCGCCGCACGGTCGCGCGATTTGCCAGCCTGCACGGCCTTTGTTACTCTATCGGGGTGTTGGATCCCCGTTATCGCACCAACTAACCAACCAACCCTAACGGGACGTTGCGCTACGGATGACGCGGATTTTTGTTTGGTTGCGAGATCGTAACTGCGCGGGTGCCAGTGTTCAGTGTTCCGGCCGGCGGGGCGGGGCCGCCGGACCCGCCGCAGCCAAAGGTATGTCGATGCGCCTGTTGCAACCGCGAATGCACGCGAATGGACGCGAATGGCGCATGCCTTCCGGCCGGTAGGGCGGGGCCGCCGGACCCGCCG
>CAIOST010000049.1 GCA_903861045.1 uncultured bacterium
CGACACGTTATCCGTGTGCACATTCACCGGCGGGGTGGCGGGGAGGTGCGTGGCCAGGTTGGTGAAGCCTACCACCAACAGGTTCGTTGCCGCCTGCACGGTGTAGAGCCGCCCCGTGGCGCTCTGCCAGCGCACCACATACTCTCCTGGCGCGGCGGGGTTGTTCGTCAGGGCGTAGAGTACCAGGCAGGAAGCGGCATTCGTCGGGATTGTGCCGGCCCAGTGCTCCTGCTCGTTATTCAAGCCGTCATGATCCGGATCGGCCGTGGCGCCGCTGATCGACAGGTTATTCACGCCGGCCAAGTCGAAGTTCAGGCGCTGCCACTGCTCGTAGACTGTCCAAGTCCGGGCTGAGGCGTGACAGTAGGCTGAGAGCCCCGCCGCATTGGTGGCCGCCACGCGGTAGTAGTAAAGCGTGTTGGTCGTTAACCCGGTACTGCTGGCATTCGTGGCATTCGCGCTGGTCATTGTGACCGACTCCCAGGCGTTGCTGTCCGTCGAACGGTCCACCACGTAGCCGGTCTCGTTGGTGGCGCTGTCCGTCCACGCCAGTTCGATCCGGTTGGTGGCCGAAGCCGTGGCCGTCAACCCGATTGGCGCCGCCGCTCCCGCAAGCTCACTCACGCTGCCGCCACTCGCCGTCAGGTTGCGGATGACCAGGACACCGTTCCCATTTGCGCAAACACGGGCGACTCCCGACAGCGCGGTCGTACCGTCAATCGTCACCTGCGCCGGGTTCAGGCGGTTGCTGGTCGCACCGTCGCCCAGTTGTCCAAAAGAGCTGTTTCCCCATGCGTAGAGGCAGCCGTCTCGACGCAAGGCATACACAGAGGAGCCACCTGCCACCATCGCGACGACATTGGAGAGCGCCTCGCCATCCGCCTTCCTCACCTGCGTGGGGAACAATCGGGTGGTCTTCGTACCATCGCCCAGTTGGCCATAGTAGTTGTATCCCCATGCCCAGATCGTGCTGTTGCTCTGCAGCGCATAGGTGGAGTTCTCGCCCGCCGCCATGGCGACAACGTTGGAGAGCGCCGAGCCATCGACCATCTTGACCTGCGTCGGGTACGCTCGGTTCGTTGTCGTGCCGTCACCCAGTTGGCCATAACCGTTGTATCCGCACGCCCACATCGTGCCGTTGCTGTGCAGCGCGTACGTGGAGTTGCCGGCTGCCGCCATGGCGACGACATTGGAAAACGGTGAGCCATCCGTCAGCCTGACCTGCGTGGGGGACAGTCGGTTGGTTTTCGTGCCGTCGCCCAGTTGGCCATAGCCGTTGTATCCCCACGCCAGGATCGTACCGTTGCTGCTGAGCCCAAACGCGGAGCCCGCCGAAGTTGCGGCCATGGCCGTGACGTTGGAAAGCCCGATGGTCTGCACTGGCAGCAACCGGTTGCTGGTCGTGCCGTCGCCCAGTTGGCCATAGGTGTTCTGCCCCCACGACCACACCGTGCCGGGCGGCGGAGCGACCTGCGCGAAGTACGCCTGGATGGTTGCCGGAGCGGTGATCGCCACGGTGGTGGTGGCGGCTTGAATGTTCGCAAAGGTCGCAGCCCCACTCATAACCTTCCATGCCGTAAACACATAGCCCTGCGCGGCAATGGCGGCAATGCCAACGGCCACGCTCTGGGTTACGACCACAGCACCATTCGGTTGAACCGCGCCGCCCGAGCCGGCCGCAAGGGTCAGGATAGTCGTCGCGGGTTCCCACTTGGCATAAAGCGTCACCGAGGCATTCGCCTCGTAGGACAGGCCGGGCACACAGTCTGTGCCCATGCTGTTCGTAGCCGTGTTCCAGCCGACAAAATTGAAGCCGGTCCGCGCCAGGTGCCCCGTATTCCCTGCCACCACCACGGCCACATTCTGGGTCTTGATCTGCTGGACCGGTGGAACGCCGCTATCCGCGCCGTTGCCGACGTAGACCACACTGTAGGTGGATGTGGGCGAGCCGGCCGTCACATACCGCACGATCACGATCCCCGACCCGCCGTTTCCGCCCACACCGCCGCCAGCGCCGCCGCCACCACCACCGGTATTGGCGCCGCCGGCCCCGCCGTTGGCTCCGGCACCCACACCGCCGATACCGCCCGCATTCAGCGCGCCCCCTCCACCATTGCCGCCCCCCGCCGTATCGTAACTTGCGCCACCGCCCCCTCCACCAAGACCGCCGTTCCCGCCCCGATAACTGCGGTACGCCGCCCCGGCGCCGCCACCACCCCAGCAGTAGTTCACGCCCAGGATCGCATTCGTA
>CAIOST010000050.1 GCA_903861045.1 uncultured bacterium
AGACACTTCGTCCCACACTTCGTCGCACACTTTGTCGTCTACGCTTCGTCGTACACTTTGCAGGCTCTTCCAGTTCGGCGCCTTGAGCCTGGCCCCCGCTTCACCTTCAATGAAAAATCCCCCCACAAACCCGGAAGCGCCGCCAGCAGGCGTTATGAGCAGGGCTGGCATATCGCGGATAATTTCCCTATAGTAGGCGACCTAGCTATTCGCCGGCAACAAACGTTCTTCGCGTTTAGAACCGTGCGACCTCAGCAAGGTCTACTTTTACAGGAGCAAACAATGAGAGCAGCCGTGGTTACAATGGCGGTGGGGCTGACGCTGGCGTGCGCGGTTCCTGCCTCATCTGCCGCAGCGAAGGCCGCTGCGGGAGAAGTTCTGACGCGGTGACCTGTTGACTGGGTGACGCCGGAAAGATCAACGATGCCGGCGTCACCCAGTCACCGGGTCACACGGGTCACCCCGTCGTTTCCGTTCCGCGCTGGCAGTGGGCCAGCGTGCGCAGGATGGTGTCCAGCACGTGGTTGAGCTGCTGGCCGACATCCTCGGACAGGAAGCGCAGCACGAAATAGCCGTGCTCCTGCAGCAGCGCGTCCTTGTGCCGGTCACGCCGATAGGCCGCCGAGTCGGCTAGATGTTGCGGGCCGTCCAGTTCGATCACCAGGCGGGCCGACGCGCATAGGAAGTCCACTTCCATCTGGCCTTGTGCGTTGAAGGCGATGGGCAAAAGCACGTTGAGGCGGAATTGGCCTGTGGTAGCCGGCAGGGTTTCCAGTCGCCGGTAGAGAAAGGCCTCGGAAGCACTGCGCGCCCGCTCGGCGCCGGATGCTTCGGCGTGGAGCTTGCGCGCGGCATGCACGAAGAGGTTGCCGAGATCCGTATCCACGCCATCCCGGATCAGGCGCTGCACGCTGGCGGCATAGTCGCGCTTCCATTCCGGCTCCACGGGCAAGGGGACCTCCGCCGGCCACCCCGGCACTGCACTGGCCGGCAGCAGAATGACATAGCCGATCGCTTCGTACCCTCTACAGCGGCGGTCAAACATCCGCGCCAGCATGGGGGTGTTGAGATCGGCATAGTCGTAGATGCGGACCTCCCGCTTGCCGTCGTGCAACCGGTGCAAGCGCCCGGCGTATTGCGCGATGGTGCCGCGCCAGGAGACCGGTAGCGTCAGGAAGAGCGTGTCCAGCCGGGCATCATCAAACCCTTCGCCGAGGAAGCGGCCGGTGGCCAGCAGCACGTGTGCTTCGCCCACCGGGATGGCGGCCATCTGTGCGAGCGCGGCCTGGTGGGCTTTGCGGCTCAGTCCGCCATGGAGCACGGTGACGTGCCGGACAGCGGGCGCCAGTTGCGCGGCCAGTTTGGCGAGGTGTTCGGTGCGTTCAGTCAGCACTACTGGCGCGCGTTCCTGCCGGATGACTTCCAGCACGTCGTCGCAAATCAGTTGGTTGCGGCGTTCGTCGGCGAGGAGTTCCGCATAGAGCGCCTGAAACTGTTGGCGGACGTCTGTATCCGCGGGGGGCGCCGGTAGAAACGAAGTGGGGCGCACCAGCACGTGGTGGGTAAAGGGACGCTGCGCGGCCTGCTGCTTGGCGTCCACGCGGTAACGCACCGGGCCGCACTGCATGCTGATGATCGGGTGATGGCCGTCCTTGCGTATCAGGGTGGCGGAGAGGCCTGTGACGTAGCGCGCCTTGGCGCGCCGGACTAGCTGTTCATAGCTGGGGGCGGAGAGGTGGTGGCATTCGTCCACGATGAGATGCCCGTAGGTTCCCACGCAATCATGCACCACGCCGTGGCGCACCAGGCTCTGCATCAGGGCCACATCGAGGTGGCCGGTGGGTTTCTTTTTGCCGCCGCCGATGCGGCCGATGGATTTGGCGGGCACGCCGAGGAAGGTCGCCAGACGCTCGATCCATTGCGCCATCAATTGCGTGGTGTTGACCAGGACCAGCGTGTTGACGCCGCGTTGCGCGATGAGCCAGGCGGCGATGACGGTTTTGCCGAAGGCCGTGGTGGCGGCGAGGATGCCGAGGTCGTGGGCCGCCAGCGCCTGGGCGGCGGGTTCCTGTGCGGGGCGGAGCGTGCCGGTAAAAGTGACCGCCAGGGGGGTGCCGCTGCAGCGTTCATCGCGTAGCGTGGGGTGAATGCCGAGCGTGGCGAGTGTATGGAGTAGCTCGTCGAGGCAGCCGCGCGGCAGGCCGATGTGCTGCGGGTGGTCCTCCGCGCAAGCGATCACGCGTGGCAGTCCGCGGGTAGGGCGTCGCATGGCCTGCGCCTTGTAGAACTCCGGGTTCTGGAAGGCTGCCAGCCGAATCAGGCGATTGCGGAGCGCCGGCGGCAGGCTCTCCTTGGCCAGGTAGATCTCGTTGCCCAGGACCAGTTCCAGCGTTTTAGGGTGTGGCTCTGGCAGGGGTGGTTCGTGGCGCCGGCGCGAAGGCGGGGTGCGCCACGGCGCGCGGTCGTCTTCTTCGGTCAGGACGCAGGGCACGCCGATCACCCGGTCGCGGCTCTCGGCCGTACGCACCAGTCGCTCGACTTCGGCGCGGCTGATCTTGCGGATGCTTGCCAGGCAGGCCCACTGGTCAGGATAGGGTTGCCCAGCGCCATCGAGGAAGACGCTGTGGCCGGCCTGGCGGGGGCCGTGTTGCAGCGGTAAGGCGATGAGGTTGCCGAAGCCACCCTCCGGCAGGGTATCCTGATTGGGGAAGAAACGGTCATACGACCCCAGTCCGATGTCCGGGCGACGTTCCATGGTTTCGGTCAGGATATACGCGCCGAGGTTGCGGGCCAGCCGGGCTGGCAGGGCCTCCTCGAAGAAAAGCCAGAGATGGGCACCATTGCCAGAACGGGAGCGCTCAATGGCCACGGGCAGCCCCAGTTGGTGGCAGGTGTCGGCCACGGCGGCGACGTCCTCCTGCCACTTCTCCTGATCAAAGTCCGCGGCCAGGAAGTAGCAGGTCTCGTCCAGCAGCATCGGGTAGACGCCCATGACGAACTCACGGCCGGTTTCATCGTGGCCGGTCAGGTGGTACCGGACAGTCTCGTCGGTCACGGGGAGGAAGCGGCGCTGGGCGCACCGGGCGCAGGGTGTTGTGCGCTTGTCGCACAGATTGCGGACCCATTCATGGGCGCAGGCGGGACTGTAGCCGGACTTGCCGGTTTGGCGGCTTTCGAAACGGCGCGGGTAGACATCGGTGCGACCACGAAAGAGGGTGCGGAAGAGCGCGATCTTGGCCTCCGGGGTGGCGTTTTGCGTGAACGTAGGTTCCGGCCCTGTAGGCGCCGGCGGTGCATCGGCGTCCGTCACTATCTGCGGTGCTGGCTGCGAAATACTCATGGGGTTTGCTCGGGGGTGCGGCCGGTTGCGCCATAAATATCGACGCCCCAGCACCATTGTAGAGGGAGTGGGATCATGACGGGAAGAGGGGAATGGTGGCGTCGAACGCTGGCTTGTCTTTGCGTAGGCATTATAGCACAATCTCGGTTATGGATTTTGAAGTGGACAAGGTGATGGATGTGGTGACCTGCCTCTTGCCGGCTGCGGGTATTGATGCCGTGATGATCGGTGGCCACGCGGTGAATCATTATGGGGTGTCCCGCGCCACGCAGGACATTGATTTCATGGTGGCGGCGGCAGATGTAGACGCAGTGCGAAGAATCATGCACGCCGAGGGATTCACGAATGTCGCGGTGCACGAGACGGTGATTTTCTTTAATCAGCCCGGGACGGCCCTGCGCGTGGTTTTCCTTAAGGTGGATCGTGAAACCATGGACCGACTTCTTGCGAATGCCAAGGAGGTCGAGTATTTCGGCGGACAGGGCGTACGGGTGCCGCAACTGAAGGATTTGTTGGCCATGAAGCTCTTTGCCCTGTCGCGTGGCGGGGCGAAGCGGGAGGATAAGGATTTCTCTGATATTGTGCATCTTGTCATTGAGAATCATGTGCCTACGGACAGGGAGCTGCTCGAGCTCTGCCGCCAGTTTGCTGACGACGCCACGCACGCCAGACTTTGCGCACGGATCAAGGAGTTGCAGGATGACTAAGTTTCCGACGGTGCCTGACGGTGTCGGGCTCAAGGTGTCCAAGATGGGATTACGCGACTATGCGCGGTTTAGCGAACGGTGCCTCCGGAGCAATCCCGCCATCACGCCGGAGAATTGTCTGGTGAAGCGTGCCGCCGAAAAAACGATGAAGACGCCGTTCCGTCTGGCGCCCGGTCTTTGAGATTTCCTACACGCCCCCCCGGTTGAATGGCTTTCTGCTGTTGGAGCAGGTGTAGCCTCGCGTTGCACAGATGGAGCGCACGATCGGTTTGGTCTCGGCATTGTCGATGTGACGACAATTCCAGGTTAGCAAGTAATCAATGCCATGCACTGCAGTGTTGATGAGCGGCCGCCAGCAGGTCGCGAGACGGGCGCGCCGTCAGGTAGCTCAAAATAGATGTTTCCACGTACACGGTCTTCATGCGGTAACTCTATCAGATCAGGTGATGGATGTCATCTTCCGACAGAACGTCCGGCGTCATGGTGGCGAGCTTGAGAGCCTACCCGGCCCCGGCCGCACTCGCCCCACTAGGAAACTTTACATAACCGCCGTTATCCGACCCTGAGGTGTTCCGCCCAATGCCCGGAAATGCAGCTTGTACGTCCTATCCGTTGTTCGCGGTTCTCGCGAAACTTCGAGATTAATACCGCGTCGACCGAAGAGCGGAGGGAGCGTGTGCGGAACCGCGCATGACCGCGCATGTGTGGCAGGTGACCCCTGCCGCTTACGCTTAGTCGAACCACTTAGTCGTTGCCCGTACACGCCTTCATCCTCTCCCACCCGACCACTGTCCACCCGCAACCGGCGCCGCCAATAGTTAAATATTCAGACACGACCACGGGTGCCTATATCTCAACCACGAGGCACCGATCCGAGCGCACCGATCCGGGTCAAAGGTTTGGCTGGTCGGAGGCGGGTCAAATATGCGAGGCTGAACGGTGTTGCGCGAAAGAACGTAAAACCGCGGCACGGGGCGGCTTGAGGCCCCCCGGGAAGCGCCCGTGCAGAAAAGGCAGGAGCGGATGAACTGGGTGAGTACTGCGCTGTTTGTCGCGTGCACGGTACTCGCAGCGCCGGCGGCCGTGGTCACGCTTACGCCCGGAGACGACATTCAGAAGGCCCTGGACCGGGCCGAACCCGGCGATACGATCGCCTTGCAGGACGGTGTCTACTACCAGAGCGTCGGCATCAGCCGCGGCGGCACGCCGGGCAAGCCGGTCACGCTGAAGTCGGTCCGCGGGGGCGGTGCCACCCTGAGCGGCGCGGTCGCTCGCGACCGCGCCAGCCTGAAGTTCGCGCAGGTCGGGGTCGACCTGTACCAGGCCGCCGTGTCAAACCGCGTCTGGTGGGTCATGGTTGGCGAACGGAACCTGGTGAACTACGGGCAGTTGGGCTTCCTCAAGAGATTCGAGTTCCCGGACCAATCCAACGGTAAGCCAGGCCCCTGCGCGCCCGAGGGGTTTGCCTGGCAGGACGGCACGCTGTATATCCGCCTGGAGAAGGGCGCAGACCCCAACCACGAGCCCGTGGAAATCAGCCGTCTCACGGATGGCGAGATTGTCCCCGATTACGGGCAGCCCGGCCACAAAGGGCACTGGGCACCGGACAGCGGTTTCGAGGTGCCGGGACTCGGGTGCCTCTATGCCCATAGCGTCGGCCTGATCCGCGTCCGGGCGGACAACGTGGTGATCGAGGGGGTGCGCCTGCACATGGGGGTGGGGGCCGCGGTGATCGTCCACGGCAACGACGTGACCATCCGCGACTGCCACATCACCGGCGCGCACATGGGGGTTTGCCAGCCCGACAGCGTCACGCTTCTGCCCCACACCACGCCCGGTGAGCGCCCGATCAGCCGCAGCAACCGGACCGGCCGCGGCCTGACCGTTGAATACTGCGAGTTCGCCGCCCCGCCCGGCTATCGCTTCTGCCGGTTCGGATTCTGGGGCGGGCTCTACGGTTCCAATATCGCCGCGGTCTTCATGAACTACGGCGGGGCGCGCTCGGTTGTTCGCCACAACTGGATCTACGACTCGGCGCAGGACCACCTCCAGCCGCGCGGCAACGGCACCACCGCGCCGGAGGACGCCGGCGAGATCGCCTACAACTTCCTGCAGAACTGCGGCGATGACACGATCGAGTTCGACAGCGCGACGCCGCTGAACCTGCGGGTGCATCACAACGTCATCCTGGACGGATTCTGCCTGCTCTCGCTCTGCCCCGTGATGGGTGGCGGGCTGACGATCGACCACAACCTCTTCTACCGGTCGCCCGAGAACGGCCCCGCGAACGGCCCCTGGCTCAAGATGGGCACCCCCTGGGGCAAGGGGTTGCCGACCCGGGGCGTCCGCCTCATCCACAACACGGTGGTCCAGCCGCGCACCTGCCTCCAGTGGTTCGGCGAGGGGATGCCCTATGCGGAGATGCTCATGGAGAACAACATCATCTACGTCGGGGAGGCGCAGACGTGGAACTCCCCGGACTTCCTGATCAGCCGCCACAACCTCTACTGCGGGCCGAGGGTGAAGGCCGAGCACATGCCCCAGATGATCCACGGGCGGCAGCCGTTTGTTTCCCTTGCGCCTATGGACTTCCGTATCCGGGAGGGGTGCGCGGCTGTGGACGCCGGCGCGCCGGGCAAGGACAAGGAATACTTCCACAACTCCGCCGGCCGGGCCCCGGACTTGGGCGCGATCGAACGGGGTGAGGAGTGGCACTTCCCGCGCCCGGGGCCGCGCTGGGCCACGGGCGGGGCGATCGCCGGCCGGCCGGCGCTCCCGGCCTCCCTGAAGGGCAAGTGGGTCGGGCTGGAATAGCTGGCACGCCGGGTTGCCGTATACATCCGGCGACCCTCGGTTCGCCGGGCAGGCTCATCCAAGCCCGCCCCGCCACCCGGCTATCCCTTGCCGAGCGGAGACGGCTATTTAGACACGCCCCTAGGTGCCCCAGGTGCCTGCAAACTGAACGTGCCCCCGGCGGAGCCGGGGAGGCGCGTTCAGTTTGCCAATTGACGCCACGAGCGTACCGCGGTCGCGCGGGTTAACTCCCATCTGCACGAACGAAGAGCACGGGGGACGGCATGTCCGCGTGCGCGGTCCGGTCAAGGTGGCGGCGCACCTGGCCTTCGGCCTGCTGGTTATCGCCGCCGAGCAGATGCTCAGGATGATCGGGTAGCGCTTCGTCGGTTACAGGGCCATCGAAAA
>CAIOST010000051.1 GCA_903861045.1 uncultured bacterium
CAATATTCCAGTTTTGGCTAGACACACCTCGCCGGTTTTGCTATCACAGGGTGGGATGAAAGCAAAAAAGACTAGATCAAATCAAGCGATGATGCCGGTTGTGACCGTACGCGACTTACGGGTAATGGTGCTAGTTGAGCGGGCCGACGTGGCGCGCTTTGACGCGCTATTAGCCGATGAACACTGGCTGGGCGCGACGCGCTCTGTGGGGCGATTTATGCGGCAGGTGGTGACCGACGATGAAGGTCGTTGGGTAGGATTGTTGGCGTGGGGGCCGGCAGCCATGCATCTGCAAGATCGAGACAATTGGATCGGATGGGATGCGGCTCGGCGAGCAACCCGACTGAATATGGTGGTGCAGAATCGCCGCTTTTTAGTGCCAGAGGCAACGCGGAAGCCTAATCTAGCTTCACAGGCTCTAGCGGCTGCACTTCGAGCCTTGCCGGAGCAATGGCAAGCTGCGTTTAGGTATGCGCCGGTGCTGGCCGAGACCTTTACCGATCCAGAAGCGCATGCCGGTACGTGTTATCGTGCGTCGGGCTGGCAACCGCTGGGGTTTACCGCTGGTTTCGGGCGACATAGGCGGGATTTCTATGTGAACCATCAGCACCCTAAGTGCCTCTGGATACATGAACTTGCACCGCAGGCACGTGCACGCTTATGCGCTCCTCAATTAACAGGATCGGATGTGGCAGCCGCAACTACGCCGCTCACGCGCGAATTACCGCTTAATGAGTCGGGGCAAGAAAGCCTTCTGGAGGCGTTACGCCACGTACCTGATCCACGAGCGGGGAATTGGACCTTTCCCATGCCGGCAGTGTTGGGCATTGTGGCCATGGCGCTACTATGCGGCCATCGGGGCGTAAAGTCGTTTATGCGTTTTGGCAAGCGCCTGACCAATGATCAGCGGCGTACGCTAGGATTACCTCGTCGCGCTGGCACAAACTATCGGCCTGCACCCTCCTATAAAGTCTACTATAACCTGCTGCGAACGCTGGATTTAGAGGCTTTTGCACGGATACTTTCCGAATGGCTTCAAAGCCAGCGTGACACCCTGCCTGTCAGTTTGGCGCTGGACGGCAAGATGATCCGGGACCAAATTGGCCTCGTAAGTCTGGTCGAACACGATACCGGCGCTGTGATTGCTATGGCGCCCATGCGCCATAAGGAAGGCGATAGCCCAGACGGCGAGATCACGGTCGGACGTAAACTACTGGCGGATCTTTCCCTTCCACCGGGTTCGCTCATCACGGCCGACAGCCTCCACACGCAAAAACGCACCTTGCAAACGATTGTCGCTGGAGGCTGCGACTACCTTGTGCAGGTGAAAGATAATCAACCCACCCTGCACAAGCGTCTGCACGCGGCCTTCGATGACCGCTCCCCCCTTTTGCCCTGCCGCCGGAAAACGCACGGGGACTCGTAACCGAATACGCCGCCGGCAACCTACCGCTGGAAGGGGATCAAGCGGGTCTTCCAGGTGTGCGCTCCTGTGTTCGAATCAGTACTCGCCGCACATACAAATGCTCCGGCAAATCCACCAACGAACATCGCGAGTTCGTTAGCTCACGTGACATTACGCACCTCCCTCCGGCAGCATGCATCGCCGCTGTTCGTGGTCACTGGGGTGGTGTAGAAATTCGTACCCACTGGCGCAAAGATCACGTCTTGCGTGAGGATGGCACGCGTAGCCGCAACCCAAATATCGCTGGCGCCTTGGCCCTGTTGCGCAATGTCACGCTGACAATCGCGCTCCGCTGTTTCCCTGAAGAACCCCTGCCGGCGGTTATAGAACGCCTAGCAGAGACAAAATCCCAGAGCCTTCGATTACTGCAACGGCGGCGGTTGTGAACGCCAAAGGGAAAGACCATG
>CAIOST010000052.1 GCA_903861045.1 uncultured bacterium
CAGTGTAAAATCAACGAATTGTGGCAGGGCGGGGCCGCCGGACCCGCCGAGTGCCATTATGAGAATTGCTGGATGAATACTGACCAACGCCAGATCCCATCCTCGGCCGCCTATGGCTTGATCGAGCTGACCAATCCGTCCGGCCTCTGCCTGCAACTGCTCCCCGGCGGTGAGCTCTTTGCTATCCGCCATGGCACCACGCTGATCAATCAGGTGCTCCCTACGCCCGCGGAGCGCGGGCTGCGGCGGCTGGTGCTACGCGACCGCACGGCCGGGGTGGGGGCGGTGGTGGATCTGACGGGACCCGCCGTGCCATTTGTTGCGCTCGCGCCGCGGCAGGTGGGGTGGGTGGGGCAGAGCGATGGCTGGACGCATACCGTGCGCCTGGCGTTGCACCCGGAACTCCCGCTCTGGGTGTGGCAGGTGTCGCTGCGCAACGAGCAGGCGCAGGCGCGCGCCGTGGATCTGCTCTACGGGCAGGACCTGGGGCTCGCCGACGAGGCCGGTGTGCGCGGCAATGAGGCCTTTACGTCGCAATACATTGACCACTCCCCCGTGGCGCATGACGCCTGGGGTGCGGTGCTCCTCTCCCGGCAGAACCAGGCCCAAGCGGCGAACGCCCACCCCTGGCTGGCGCAGGGGTGCCTGACCGGGAGCGCGGCGTTTGCCACCGATGGCTATCAGTTCTTCGGTCGCGACCACCGCCTGACCGGCCAGCCAGCCGCCTATGGTCTGGCGCGCCTCCCGAGTACGCGCCTCCAGTATGAGTTTGCCTATGCCGCGTTGCAGACGCCGGTCGTGACGATCCCGGCCGGTGGCACCTGGGAGACCACCTTTTTCGCGTATTATCAAGTGGATCACGCCGCAGCTTCCAGTGCCGCCGATCTGGCGGAGTTGGCGGCGCGGCTGGCGGCGTCCCCCTTGGAAGCTTGGGCGCCGCTGCCGGCCGTGCTCCCCGCGCCCCGCTCCGCCACGGTCTTTCACGCGCCGGCCGTGGCCGCTGACGTGTTGGCGGAGTCCGACTGGGCGGTCTGGTTCCCCGGCGCACATCGTAACGTGGAGCGCGACGACGACGGGCGCCGGCTCTCCTTTTTTTACGATACCGCGTGGCACGTGGTGGCGCAGGCCAAGGAGTCGCAGGTTGATCGGCCGCATGGCCATCTGTTGCGCAGCGGCGAGGAACTCTGGCTGTCGTCACAGGCGCTGGGGAGCACGGTCTACGCGGCCGGCATCTTCAATGCGCAGGTCTATCTGGGCAATACCAACCTGGCGCGTGGGTTGAGCGTGGTGCGCAATGCGCTCGAGGTCATGGTCTCCAGCGGGCAGCGCGTGTTTGTGCGCCGCGTGGACGGCGCCACGGACGACGCGCCGGGCACGGTTGGCGCCACCTGGCAGCGCCTGGGCATGCCATCGGCTTTTGCCATCGGCTTGACGGAGGTGCGCTGGCTCTACCGCCTGGACGATACGACGATCGAAGCTGTGACGCGCATGGATACGGCGGCGCCGCAGGTGACTTTGACGCTATGCGTGCGGGCCGGCGCGCCGTGTGAATTCCTGGTGACGCACCTGCTGGTGCTGGGTGATCGCGAGATGGATCAGAGCTTTGCCATGACCGTGGCGCCGGCGGCGGGGCGCATAGTGTGCGCGCCGGATCCGCAGACGTTGCTGGGTGGCAAGTGGCCCTCCTGGCGCTTCACCATCGCGGCGGCAGCGCCGGCCGATCTGGCGATGTGCGGCGGCGACGAAGCGCTCTTTGCCGATGGCCAGTCGCGGCAGGCACCGTATGCGGTGCTGCAAAGCCGCGCGGTGCGCGAATTTGCGGTAACGCTGACTGGGCACTTGGATGCGAGCGCAGCGGGCAGCGGCGCGGCGGCAAGCGCCGGTGTGGCCGCAGCGCCCGCTGCGTGCGCGGCGTCGGCGCTGCTGACGGGGTTGCCACAGTTGCGGCATCCGGCCATGGCACATGTGGCGGAGGTGCTCCCCTGGATGGCGCACAATGCCGCCATGCACTTCACTGCGCCGCGCGGGCTGGAGCAGTATGGCGGTGCGGCTTGGGGCGTGCGCGATGTCTGCCAGGGACCGGTGGAGTGGTTGCTGGCGACGCGGCAGTTTGCGCCGGTGCGCCGACTGCTGGGGCAGGTGTTTGAGCAGCAGTACGCGCAGAGTGGCTGCTGGCCGCAATGGTTCATGTTCGAGCCGTTCCGCTTTATCCAGAGCGTGCATGCGCATGGCGATGTTCCCTTCTGGCCGGTCAAGGCGCTCTGCGATTATATCGAGGCCAGCGGCGATTGGGCGGTGCTGGACGAAGCGGTGGGGTACACGGAAGTGCAGACCTT
The DNA here is from genome assembly GCA_903861045.1 of uncultured bacterium. Classification (GTDB taxonomy): domain Bacteria; phylum Verrucomicrobiota; class Kiritimatiellia; order RFP12; family CAIWXQ01; genus CAIWXQ01. The sequence goes on from CAIOST010000052.1 coordinate 2,337, forward strand.
CACCACCACGCCCCGCCGCGAAACGCTCTTGCAGCATGCCCTGCGCGTCGTCGACGTGTTCGATAGCCGCCGCATCCCGGGCACCGCGCTGGTGAACTACGGCGAAGGGGATTGGGACGATACGCTGCAACCGGCTGATCCCGCCCTGCGCGCCAATATGGTCAGCGCCTGGACCGTGGCGCTGGCGTATCACACCTTCCGGCAGTTACACGAGGTCTGCCAACGGGCCGGACGCATGGCGGAGGCGGCGCGCCTGGACGCCTGCCTGACGGCCATGCAGCAGGACTTTCAGCGCTGGCTGCTGCCCGAGGGCGTGCTGGCCGGCTTTCTGGTCTTCGATGCGGCGACGCCGCGGCCGCTGCTGCATCCGTGCGATGCGACCACGGGGATCCGCTACCGTCTGCTCCCCATGACGCGCGCCATGCTGGCCGAGTTGCTGACGCCGGCGCAGGTGGCGCAGCATTTGGACCTCATTCGCGACTACCTGCTCTTCCCGGATGGTGTGCGGCTGATGAGCGATCCGGTCCCGTACCGCGGTGGTGTGGAGCGCTGGTTCAAGCGCGCCGAAACGGCGGCGAACTTTGGACGCGAGATCGGGCTGATGTACACGCATGCGCATCTGCGTTACATCGAGGCGCTGGCGAAGTGCGGCCGGGCTGCGGAGTTGTGGGAGATGCTCGGGCGCGTGACGCCGGTACAACTGACGGCGCGTGTGGGCGTGGCTGCGCTGCGGCAGAGCAATGCCTTTTTCAGCAGTTCGGATGCGGCCTTTGCCGACCGTTATGAAGCGGCCGCGCGGTTTGACGACTTGCGTCAGGGTCGCGTGGCGGTCAAGGGGGGCTGGCGCATCTACTCCAGCGGTCCGGGGCTCTACCTGAACCGTGTGATCCGGCATCTGCTGGGGCTGCGCGACTCGTTTGGCGATCTGGTGATTGATCCGGTGCTGCCATCGGCTTTGGATGGACTGGTGGTGGTGTGGGCGCGCGATGGTTTCCAGCTTGAGTGGCACTACACCGTGGGTCCGCGCGGCTTTGGCCCCACGCGCATACGCCTGAATGGCGAGGATCTGCCGCTGGCGCGGCGCGAGGACAATCCATATCGCCTAGGCGGCATCCGTCTCGCCGCCCACGACTTCCAGGCGCGCCTGCAGCCGGGCACGAACGTGGTGCAGATCGAGGTGGGGTAGGCGGCAGGTGTTAGGTGTTAGGTGTTAGGTGGTAGGGCTGGGCCGCCGGACCCGCCGCCGCCACAGGAGTGCTACGGGAAGAGCTTCCACCACGAAGGCCACGAAGAGCACGAAGGTGGCCGGTAGCGGGGCCGCCGGACCCGCCGCCGCCGGTGGCTTGCGAATGACTATGCCGACAGTCCGGTAGGGTGGGGCCGCCGGACCCGCCGCCGCGAGAGGTTCGCGCTTGGTCCGCCGACAGGCTCGGGAGGTTGCAGGTGTTAGGTGTTAGGTGGTAGGGGGTCTGCCGCCAGTCCGGGCGGGGCCGCCGGACCCGCCGCTGCCGCAGGAGTGCTACGGGAAGAGCTTCCACCACGAAGGACACGAAGAGCACGAAGGTGGCCGGTAGGGCGGGGCCGCCGGACCCGCCGCTGCCGCAGGAGTGCTACGGGAAGAGCGTCCACCACGAAGGACACGAAGAGTACGAAGGTGGCCGGTAGGGCGGGGCCGCCGGCCCCGCCGCTGCCGCAGGAGTGCTACGGGAAGAGCGTCCACCACGAAGG
>CAIOST010000053.1 GCA_903861045.1 uncultured bacterium
GACGCCAGGCGGTGGGTGTTTGGCTGCCCCTCGGTGTCGCGTTTGAGCAGGCGGGCAAACCCTTCGATCGTGCCGAGCGGATTGCGTATCTCATGGGCCACGCTGGCTGCCATTTCGCCCAAGGCCGCCATGCGCTCGCGGTTGTTGGCCGTGGCTTCCAGACGGCGCAGGGCCGTGACATCCTGTAGCACCTCCACGGCGCCCGGTACGGAGCCATCGGGGGTGCGAATGGGGACGACGCCGGCCAGGAGTTCCACTGTGTAGCCATCGCTGTCGGTGTGGGCGCGTGGTTGCCCCATGATCGAACACCCTCGCTCCAGGGCGTCGTGAATGGCCGCCGCATTACCCATGCCTTGGGTGACCTCCGCGTAGAGCGCCCCTTCCACCTGGCAGCGCTCCCGTCCGAGCAGGGTCGCGGCAGCCGCATTGCAGCGCTCCACGCGCAGGTTGCGGTCAATCACCAGTACACCATCCGTGAGACTCTCCAGGACGCATTCCAGGCGTCCGGAGACTTCGCCCAGCTCAAGCACTTTGGCGGAAAGTGCGGCGTTCTTGAGGTTTAATTGGTGGTTAGCCTCGGCTAGATCGCGCTTTAAGCTCTCATAGGATTGCCGGAGGACGGCGCTTTGCAGCTCGAAGACGCCAAAAGCTTCGCGGATGCTGGCGACCGCGGTGGGCATGTCCGTGTTGTTGGCTGGGTTAGGCATGTGCTTCTTTCCGGTCAAGCAGGGGATCACGGCGCGCCGGGTGGCGCGCTGTTCCAGCGGGTTAGCGTATTTTGCGCAGCAACTGGCTGTTCTTCGCGATGGCCGCCACCGCATTGGAGAGGCCCGGCGGGGCATTTTGCAGCCATTCTGCGGCGGCGCTATAGTCCTTGCGGGAGAGGAACTGCTTGGCAATCTGCAAGCGATATTCCTCCTGCGTGGCGGCCGGGGTGCCGGCGCTGGCTGCGGCCAGTACGCTGCGCAGCCCAGCCGTGTCGTTCTTGGCGGCCAAGGTGGTAAAACAGGTCTGGAAGGCCTGGCGGACCAGCTCCGGATAAGCGTTGGCGGCTGGCTCTTGGATGGCGGCCATCAGCTCGGTAACGGCGCCGCTGGGCAGACTGGCGGATTCGACGCGCAGGATCAGGAGGGTCACCTTGGCCTGCCAGACCACGTTGGTGTCACTCCGCTTGAGATCGATCAGTCCCAGGCGGCGTTCGCCCTCCTGCTTCTGGCCACGCGCCAGCGCCAGACCAGCCCAGAGGAGTGCCGCTTCGGAACGTGTGGCGCTGGCGGTGGTGTCGCTGCAAAGATTACGCAGCAGGCGATCAGCCTCCACCTTGCGGTCCAGATCTAAGAGGCAGCGGGCATTGGCCAGGATGACGGCGGGCGGCACGGGTGCTTCTTCCTGGTTGGCAGGGGGCTGCTTGGTGTTGCGATTGGGTTGCAGCAGGGTGATCCGGTTGTAGTAATCGTGGGCCAGGGAGGTCAGGCCGAGCGCTTCCAGTCGTTTGGCGGTCATCAGCAGCACGTCCAACGTGTTGGGGTCGTACGGGTTGCGTTTCGAAAGGAGCAGCGCCGCCACGATCAGGTCGGCACCGGCCTTTTCGGGGGCGGCGCCCAACTTGGTGAACAGGTGTAGCGCGGTGTCGTCCCACGCGCGTGTGTTGGGGAAGCGGTTCAGGTACCGGATCAACCACTGGCAGGCGGCGGCCATGTCCCCTTGGTCGGCACAGATTACGCCCCGGTTGAGCAACGCCGTCGCATGATAATCCTGCGCATTGGGCATGTTAAGGATGGCTGCAAAACAGCGCTCCGCCACGTCATCGTGCTGTAGCTTGCGCGCCAGGTTCCCCGTGTAGAGCAGCAGTCGCGCACGCAGTTCAGGGTCCAGGTTCTGTTCCAGTTGCTGTTCCAGTATGGCCAGCCCTTCCACGCCTTTGCCGCCGGACATTTTCAGGTTGAGCGCTTCGAAGAAGGCCGGTTCAATGTCGGCGTCAAGGTCATACGCGCTGACATATTGCAGAACCAGGTTTTGAAAGACGATCAGATGGCTCTCTTGCCGGGCCAGGTCCACGGCTAGCAACAGGGCTTCGCGGCTGAAAGGTCCCAGATGATTGAGGTGGATGGCATCCAGCCGGCGGCTGGCATCGGGGAATTGTCCCTCGCGAAAGGCGAGGCGAAAGGCTTTGAATTTGGCCTCTTCGCTGGCTGGTCCGTTCATCGTGGCAATGTCGTCAAGCTGCGCGATCATGCTCGCCACCAAGCTTTTGCGCAGCTCGGCTGCGGTCCTCGCCGCGCCGGCGGCAGGCTGGTTCTTTTGCCAGGCGGCCCAGAACGCGGGGCGTGTCAGGACCTGCTCATGGGCCGTGATCCAGCGCAGTTGGATGGCGGTCCCCAGCCGGGGGTCCAGGCGGTAAGGCAGGAGTTCCTGGAGCAGGGCGTGGATATCATCCCATTCGCCAAGAGGTAGCATGGCATCGAGTTGCGTGAGCAACAAGGCCGCCTTATCTTGTTCCGGCACTTGGATCTGGTGGATATCGGCACAGGCTTCCCGTACTTCATCCACTTCTTGTCGCAGGATGGCCAAGGTGAGGAGCCCCAGTCGCGCACGCAGTTGCCGATCTGGGCGCGCATCCTGTGCGTAAACCGCCCGTAAATACTGGCGGGCCGGCAGGGCATATTCCGCCGGATTGCGTTGCGCGCGTGTTGCCAGTTGCTCGCCGATCGCCAGCATCGCATCCAGCCGCGCCCGTGCGGTTAAAGCAGTCTGCAGCGCGCGCTGCAAGGATGCCCAAGCGGCGTCCCAACTCGCTTCCGAGGCGGCAAGTTGGAGCCCTTTGTTCAGCGCAATGGGGGACTCCTTGATGCGCGTATATTCGGCGCTATGGTCGAGCTTCGTTACGAAATTGTGTATGATCGGGATCAACACCAGCACGGCCACGCCGAGCAGGGACGTCAGCAGCACCGGCAGATGGCTGCGTATCTGGGCCTTGAGGTCCTGCGTTGCGCTGCTTACATTCAAGGCCATCTCCCGGTGTGCCACGTGTGGTTACAATTCATGGACGGCATTCTGATTGGGGCGGGGAATAATGAGCACCGTAGCCGGCACGAGGTTGTCAAGATCGGCCACCTGTTCGCGGTTAGCCTGCCGGATCAGGATGTGCTTGGTCTCGTCCCCATACACAAATTGTTGCGCAGCAATGGATTTGCAGGTGTCGCCGGCCCGCACCGTATAATACTCGAAGTTGCCTAACCGCAACATGCGTATGTTCTCTTCCAGGGGCGTGAGCTTGCTGGTGAGTTCGATGAGTGTTTGTGCCAGTTCATTGGTACGGGCTTGCAGCAGTTTCATCTGGCTTTCCATCGTTGTAATGGCTTTCTGGCATTCGTTCCGTTCTGTCCGCATGGCTTCGGTTTTGGCTTGTATGGTGTTCAATTCTGCGGTTATGGCATCGCCCCGCTTGGCTTTCTGCTCCAGAGCCTGCAACAGCCCCTCTTCCGGCCGCTTGTTAGCAGGCCTGGCAGACGTCGTGGCCAGCAACTCGGTCAGTTCCTCGATGCGCTGCTGCATCTCCATCAGCCGTATGCCGGCGTCATCCTGCAGCGTCGTGGGATTGCCAGCGGTGGTGACGGCGGGGCGCGTGGCGGGTGACGAGGAGATCCGCTCGGTGACCGGGTTGTGGGAGGAGAAAAGGCAGCCGCTGGTCAGTAATAACAGGGTGACCGTGCAGGCTGCGGCTAGTGGGCGCATGGTCCGCAGAGAATTTCGAGTATCCAGGCTCATGAGAAGGGTGAATAGCAGAGCGTATGCCGTGGCCGGCGGGCTTTGCCTGTTCCTTCAGACCATCGGCAAGGATGCTTATCCCAAAATAGCGACCCACGAACGTGCAGCGCACCCCTGCGGCCTGACGGCCGGTGTCGCAAAACGCATCAGGCCACGACCGCGCCGCGCGGTTAGCCCAGTTTGTGCTCGGCAATCTTCTTATAGAGGGTGGTCCGGTGGATCCCTAGAATTTCGGCAGCCCGGTTACGGTTGCCGTTGACCGACTTGAGCGTATTTTCGATCAAGCGTCGTTCGCATTCGTTCAAGGTCATGGGCACGATTTCGGCGGGTTCCGCGGGGGGGACGGGCGTGGCCGTGCTAGGCACGGGCAGCGGTGCCGCTACGGTTACGCTGGAAACGGCGGTGCTGGTGGCGGTCGCCGTGTCGGCACCGCCCGGGAGCCAGAGCGCGCCCACATCCACCGTCTCGCCGGTAGTCAGGATTACGGCACGCTCCACGGCGTTGCGCAGCTC
>CAIOST010000054.1 GCA_903861045.1 uncultured bacterium
CCTCTCTGTGCCATCTTCTCCGAGTCTCCGTGCCTCCAGCGCAGCGGGTGGTAAACGCTTCGACGGGTTAGCTATTTCGGGGACACTACACCAGCGTGGTAGGACGAACCTCCCGGTGAGCCGCACCGGCGCAGCACGCAGAAGCGCCTCCGACGAAGACGATGGCCAGCGTACACGCTGCCCGCGGCCCGGGGCGGGCCGGGGCTACGGACGGCGGCCGGCGATAAGCGATGGCTCAAGGACACGCACGGCGGGTCCGGCGGCCCCGCCCCCCTCGCGGCAATGTCATTCCTCTCACATGCCTAAAGCGGCGGGTCCGGCGGCCCCGCCCGGACGGGCGGCGCTGCCCTTCGCGTTCCCTTCGCGACCCTCGCGGCGGCCCCCCCATTCGCGGCCTTTCGCGTGCCTTCGCGGTTCCCACCCTAACACCTAACACCTAGCACCTGCCACCTGCCCCCTATATCCCATAGGTGTTAAGCTAATAATCGCAATGAAGTTACTTATGCGTTGATAAGTAACTCCCAACTCCCAACATCCAACTCCCAACTCCCAACATCCAACTCCCAACGTCCAACCAATGCAAGACAGGCCTGTTGCGGCTGCATTTCCTTGGAAGTTGGACGTTGGATGTTGGGCGTTGTGCGTTGAAAACTCTTAGCTTAACACCTATGGCCCAGAGGGGGGCTCAGGGGGGGCGTCGAAGCTTGTTTTTGATGGTGGCGTTGTTTTTCGACCCCGAAAGTCGTACCATGAGGGCTATTTTTGTTTGAGAAGGGATAGCCGAATGGGCGGGCGGGCTGGGCTGTGCCTGCCGGAGCACGATGGAGGGTCGCCGATGTGTACGGTTGAACTGAAACCAAGGGCGATCAAGGATATGAGGAATCTGCAGAGGCAGGATTCTTCTCGGATCGTCGATGCTTTGGAACGGTTGCAGTTGGATCTTGCCGGCGATGTGAAGAAACTTACCAATTTCACTCCAGAGTATCGCTTGCGTGTTGGACAGTTTCGTGTACTGTTCGAGATTTAAAGACGGAATACGGATAATTGTCTATCGTATCGTTCATCGGCGCGAAGCGTACCGATAGACTTGGAGGAACTCAGATGGTAACACTGCATCCAAGCATACTGGAACGTGACGGAAAGAAGGCGTTTGCCGTCCTGCCTTACGAAGAGTTTGTCAGAATCGGGGAAGAACTCCATGATTTTGAAGACCTTAAGGACCTTCGTGCTGCTAAGGCGGAAGAGGCAAATGCCCCTACAACTTCCCTTGCTTCAGTCCGAAAGAAACTGAAGATCTGAGCGAACAACCGTTTCCTGCCTATCGCCGCGAAACCGCGGCTCAGGCAGAAACGGGACGTTCGTGAAAGAAAATTGATCGGTTCACGAAGGTGATCGAAAGCGGCAAGCTCCATTCAAACACCTACCAACTCGAAAAAACCGAAGCGCTTCGGTTTTTTTGCCTGCGCGACAAATCGCCTGCCCATCACCTGCCGACGGCTACGGCGGGTCCGCCCTACCGGACGCGTTTCGTCTGTGATCCAGCGTGGGATGAGCGAAGTTCCCGGTGAGCCGAACCGGCGCAGCACGCAGAAGCGCCTTGGACGAAGACGATGGCCAGCGTACACGCTGCCGGCGACCAGCGATGGCTCAAGGACACGCACGGCGGGTCCGGCGGCCCCGCTACCGGACGCGTTTCGTCTGCGATCCGGGCGAACCGCAAATTGACGAATAGCCAACCGCAGAATGATGAAGTGAACTTCGTCCGTAGCCTGCGCGCCCCTTCATGATTCGGACCTCGACATTCGTCAATTTGCGGTTCGCTGGCGCGGCTGCTCGTCCCGCGTACGTTGACCTTGGCAGGCCGGTGCATGGACGATTTTGAGCGGCCCAGCGTGGGAGGGCGAACCTCCCGGTGAGCCGAACCGGCGCAGCACGCAGCCGCACCTCCGACTGAGACGATGGCCAGCGTACACGCTGCCCGCGGCCCGGGGCGGGCCGGGGCTACGGACGGCCGCCAGCGATAAGCGGTGGCTCGCTGACACGCACGGCGGGTCCGGCGGCCCCGCCCTACCGGCCTGACGGCGCCCCGTTCGCGACCCTCGCGATGGAAACGCTCGCATTCGCTACCACCTAACACCTACCACCTAACACCTAACACCTCTCCCTGAACCCTGAACCCCGCCCCCTATATCCCCACGACCCGTCCCGCGCGTGTAAAAATGAGGCTGGTGGTAATGTGGACCGGGCCCAGGATGCGGCGTAGGGCATGGGCATAGAGCCCCATCTGCTCGCGATACTGCCCGGCAGCGCGCAGCAGCGCGGCGTCGTGCTCGACGCGATTGCTCTTGAAATCGAACAGCGCCACCTGCCGGATGCGGCCGTCCTGCCGGTGGATCTCCACGCGGTCGAACTGCCCCGCCAACAGCTCCCCCTCGCGCAGCAGCTCAAAGGGCTTTTCGCGCCAGAGCTCGACCTCGCCCGTCGGACGCTGCAAGACCTGCCGCACCTCGGGTGCCGCTAGGCTGGCGCGGAACTGCTGCTCCACGTCGCGCAGTACTGTGGCGGTCTCCGTGGCGCTGGCACGCCAGGCCGCTACGGCCGCCTCGACTTCAAACGTCTCCAGCCACTCAATTTGTTGGAAGAGTCGGTGAATGGCCGAGCCAAACACGCGCACATCGCCAGCTTCGCGCAGGAAGAACGTATTGGCCGGCTGTGATCCGGGATCCTGCTTGGACGGCTCCACGCGCTTGAGCCGCGCCACCCCCAGCGGCAACGGCGCCAGCACCCCGACCGGCGCCAGCACCACCGGCGCGCACTTTACCGGACGCGCCGTGTGCCAGGCCGGATCACCCGCAAGATAGAGCGTCAGCGGCTCCGGCGGCGCCCCGCTGGCAGCCCCGCTGGGCGCCCCGCTGGCCGCACTGGCCCCGCTGGCCGCGCTGGCCGCACTGGGCGTCGATGCGCTCGCCTTCTTCTTCTTCGTATCTTTCGCGTCGGCACGCCCGGCCGCAAAGCGATTGCGCAGCAGCGTGTCTTCCCGCACCACGGTTGAGCTTTGCGGCGGTGGCGCCACGACCAGCAGCAACCCCTGCTTGGCACGCGTCAGCGCCACATAAAACAAACAGAGCTTGGCAAAGGCCGCATCCGCCAGTTGATGCGCCGCCGCCGCGGCCAGCGTCGGGTCGGATTCCACCACCACCTGCCGCGGCGCCTTCAGCACCCAGCGCTCCGCCTCTTCGACCAGCATCTCGGCCGCG
>CAIOST010000055.1 GCA_903861045.1 uncultured bacterium
ATCTAGCAAGCTAATAATAGGGAAACTTTGGGGTTATTTCACGCATAGCAAAGGCAGCGCAAGCGAGGCGTCAGTGGTCATAATATTCGGCAAGACACAGCCGGAGGCCGACGCCACCTTCGGCAAACCGCTTGCCAGGACCAACAAAGGCAAAAAAACGACCCTCTTCTACCAGAACGGGGAGGTGCAGCTCGAAGACGGCATAATCGTGCGCGTAAACGGGAAACAATAGCCCACCGCTAAGGGCGGGAATGCCCCTTGTCTTTTGGTTATGTTTGCCGGCCGATGGTATGGACATGGGCAGGATCGGCGCAGACAATTACCGCCCGGCCGCGAAAGACGTATGCTGGGGCTGTTTTCTGATCGGGAAGGACGGGCTGGTGGACAGGCCTGCTCGGCTGAACTTGCCGGCCGCCAACTGATCGTCACTACCGGGCTGCAGCGTGCGGCGTTATTTCTTTGCGAGCAGCGCCCTCCGGGCGACCACCAGTTCCCTGCGTTCTTCCTTACTGACCTCCGGGTAAGCCAAATGCAACGACTTCAGCGTTTCGTTGATTGCGGCTGCCACCACAAGGCGTGTAAACCACTTGTTGTCCGCCGGCACAACATACCAGGGAGCGTCCTCTGTGGCAGTGTTCCGGATCATATCCTCGTACGCTTCCATGTAGGCGTCCCAATTGGCGCGCTCCGCCACATCGGCCGTCGAGAACTTCCAGTTCCTGTCCGGGTTCTCAATGCGTTCAAGGAATCTCTTTTTCTGCTCCTTCTTAGAAACGTTAAGGAAGAACTTCCGAACGATGATGCCGTTTCGCGTCAAGTAGCGTTCAAAGCCGCGTATATCCTGAAAGCGATCTTTCCAGATGTCCGGGGTGACGAGTTCGGGTGGCAATTTCTGCTTGGCAAGCAGCTCGGGGTGCACACGAACAACCAGGGTCTCTTCATAATAGCTGCGGTTGAAGATGCCGATCTCGCCTCGGCTGGGCAGGACCTTCGCACAGCGCCAAAGGTAGTCATGATCCAGGTCATCACTCGTCGGCGCCTTGAATGAGGAAACCCGGCATCCTTGCGGATTGATGCCGGACATGACGTGTTTGATTGTTCCATCCTTACCCGCCGCATCCATCGCTTGAAAGATGAGGAGCACCCCCCAGCAGCTCCGCGCATAGAGCATGTCCTGCAGTTCTGCCAGCAATGCCACGCCTGCGGCCAAGGCCTCCTTAACACGTGGCTTATCCTCGGCGTTGAGGTCAAGCGTCTCGCTTGGATCAAAATCGGTGAGGCGAAACTTATCTCCATTTGTGATGCGAAATGGTTGGATGAGTTTATGCGCCTTTTGTGTGATATCGCTCGACTTCATGGGTTATCACGTGCTCCCTCGTTGGCAAATGGTTGTGACGGCAGCCAAGCACCCCCGCCGTGACCCGGCGCAGGTGCGGTTGACTGTCCGACAGCCCGGTGCGCGCCCCCACGGCAAGCAAATGAGGCGCTTGCAAAACTCCCGGTTTTGCAAGCGGAGGGTTCAGGGTTCGGGAGTCGTTTCCGGCCTGATCTCTGGCATCCTGAAGCCTGACGCCCGGCATTTCCTCGGGTTTTGCAAGCGCCACAAATATAAACGGCAGGAGGGGAATTGCAAGCGATGAATGGCGACCCTGGTTCCCACCTAACACCTACCACCTAACACCTACCACCTAACACCTACCACCTGCCACCTACCACCTGCCACCTCTTCCCCATCCTTCCAAGCATCCATCCCCCCAATCTTCCGCAGTTCCAGGACCAAGGCTTGACACTTGCCGCCGGACCGGCCAGACTTTCACGGCATGAGTTTACATGCCGAAATCCGTACCCTGGGCGATCAGGCGCTGGCCGCCAGCCGCCTGATGATCAACCTCTCCTCCCGTCGCAAGAACGCCATCCTGGCGGCCATGGCGCAGGAACTTTCTGACCGCCGGGCCGAGATCCAGGCCGCAAACGTCCTCGACATCGCGGCCGCACAGACAGCCGGCCTCGCCGCCGCCATGGTCGACCGCCTGACGCTCACCACCGCACGGATCGATGCCATGATCCAGGGCGTGCGCGAAGTGGCGGCCCTGCCGGATCCGGTCGGCAAGCGCCTCTCCAAAAGCGTCCGTCCCAATGGACTCGTGATCGAGAAACGCCGCGTGCCGATCGGCGTGGTGGCCATCATCTACGAATCGCGCCCCAACGTCACCGCCGACGCGGCCGTGCTCTGCATCAAGTCCTCCAATGCCGTGATCCTGCGCGGCGGCAAGGAGGCCTTCTATTCCAATCAGGCCATTGCCGCGGCGCTGGCCGAGGGGGGGCAGAAAGCCGGGCTCCCCTTGCACGCCGTGCAACTGATCGCCACCACGGACCGCGACGCCGTGCGCCATCTCGTGCAGATGGATGACCGCGTGGATGTGGTCATCCCCCGCGGCGGCGAATCGCTGATCCGCGCCGTGGTGGAGCAGTCCCGCGTCCCGGTGCTTAAGCACTACAAGGGGGTCTGCCACGTCTTTGTGGATCAGGCCGCCGACCTCGACATGGCCTTGCAGATCATCGAGAATGCCAAGTGCCAACGCCCCGGCACCTGCAATGCGGCCGAGACGCTGCTGGTGCATGCCGCGATTGCACCTGCCTTCCTGCCGCGCCTGGCTGAGATGTGCGTCCGCCGCCAAGTCGAGGTACGCGCCGATGAAGCCAGCCGGCAGATCGTCCCGGCCTTCCTCGCCGCCAGCGAGGAAGACTGGTATGCCGAATACCTGGAGCTCATCCTGGCCGTGCGCATCGTGCCGGATCTGGCGGCCGCCATGGCGCACATCAACCGCTACGGCTCGCGCCACTCCGATGCGATCGTCACGCAGGACGAGCGCCACGCCAAGCAGTTCTTGCAAGAGGTAGATTCCGCCGCGGTCTTCGTAAATGCCTCCACGCGCCTGCACGACGGCTACGAGTTCGGCCTAGGCGCGGAGATGGGGATCAGCACCGATAAACTCCACGCACGCGGCCCCATGGGGCTCGAGGAGTTGACCACCTACAAGTACCTTGTCCGCGGCACGGGGCAGGTGCGCAAGTAGACGAGAGATGGTAATCGTCATAACGGACACTGATGGCCCCGAATGCGTGCCGTTTCCTTGGGCGTGACACCGGCAAGCTTCGCAAAATCCGGCCAAGCTGACACCGCGTCAGCGACCTGACGCAAAATCTTGCCGGCAGAGCCAACGCCGAAACGATCCGCCACGGTCAATAAGTCGGAACGGGCAATCCCCGTAAACTTGCCATTCACAGCCATGAGATGTTGATGCGTCCATTCGCCGTTGGGGTTGTGGGCATGCGTCACATCATAAGCCGGCGCAAGCGTCCACCCCTCTCCTGCGCGCAATAAAAAGGAAAAATTTTTGGTGTGATCGTCACAATTGGCCGCCATCACATAAAAGGCCATCCGGCGAAACGCTTCTTCCAAGGCCTTGAACCCGAGTTGCAAACGCATGATCGTCTGAAAGAGCTGGGCGTAGTCGTGACTGGCCTTCTGCTTATAATCCAAGTGTGCCATGGCGCAAAGGGTCTGCAAGTGATGCTTGCAGTTACCGTCGCGATCAAAGCGGCGCGTCATGAAGTGCGCGCGTCCGCCTTCTTCCAGCAACCGGCAAGGCGACATCGCCAGGCCTGCGGCCATCGCCATTCGATGATACGCATACTCGATACGTCCATAGTCTTGCGTACTACCCAATTCGCTGTCCGGCCCTACGCCATCAAATTTAAGCAACCAATGCTCAAACCCTGGTTCGACATCAAACTGTCCGGCGCGCAGCTCCTGCGTCGCCGGATTCCATGCTACCACCGCCTTGGCCCGCGCCCCACCCGCAGAGGTTCCCACCTTAATGATCTGCGCCAGCGCAGCACCGGCCAAGTGGTCCGCATCCAACTCGCCATGAACGGCACGGCGGGCACTCTCAACAAGCGCAGCAAGCGAAAGCGCCGTACTTTCCGCTGAAGCCGGCGCACGGCTGGGATGAAACTCCAGCGCACCCATACCCCGCTTACCCATGTAAGCCAGGCGATCCAGCGCGGTGATGCGGCCGCGTTCCACGCCTTTCGCGGCCATCCAACCATCAATCAAGGCATTGCCGAAATCATCCGGTAACGCGTCAGCCAGTAACGCGGGCAACCGCTTATAGGTCTGTTCCGGCAGATCAGTGAATATGAAGGGCGCGCCGGCCTGCGCCAGCGGCATGGTCAGCGGCGCCAATTCGATACCGCTCTTAACAAATGACGGCATGTACTCGAAGGCGTAATAGCCCCACCGCGGGTCCAGCGCCACGGCGCCGACGGAACGGTTCCACAATCGCACGTCAATCGCATGTACCGGTCTATACACGCGACCCCTTTCTGGCCCGTGACGCGCGCCGCCGCGGCATTGGCCCCCCTTTGAGCACCTGCAGCGGACTCACAGAAACCTGTGGCGCCAGCGTATCTAACCAATCCGCGCGCCCCAGCGCCCGCAGTACGTTAATCAGGGATGTAAGATGAGCGCCTTTGCCACTCTCCAAGCGCTTCACGGCATTCAACGCCACATCAGCCCGTTCCGCGAGCTCCCGCTGATCCATATTCTGGCGCAGCCTGAGTTCGCGTAAATTACGCCCAAGGCCAATCTCCCACTCCTGTGTCGTTAACTGCATATACGCCAAAAGTCCTTTTTAAGTCCATTGATTTATGTATTGTACATAATAGACCCAATTGCATCCATAAATATTATTGCCATGCGGATCGCGAGGGGGGCATCCTGGTTTCGTTGACTGGCAGCGCGCCAGGAATAAGGTGGCAGGTGTTAGGCGCTGCCGCTACGCGAGCTGCTGGAAGAACTCGATGGTCTCGCCGGCCAACCCGGTGCAGAAAGCCAGACGCACCGCAAAGGGGCGCGGCGTGGACGCCACGCTGACATTCTGCGGCTCGACGGTGCCGGTAGCGCCCGCCGCCAGGGCGCGCTGATACGAGGCGTCGCAATCAGCGGTCTTGAGGGCGAAGTGTAGCAGAGCCCCTTCCGGCTTGGCGCCTTCCGCCCCGCCTTCAAATATCTCAATGAAACTGCCGTCCCCGGTGTCCAACATGACGGCCCGCCCCGGCGCGTCCCCCCAGGCCATAGCCGCGCGACACCCCAGACCCTGCGTGTAGAAGGCCACCGTCGCATCGAACGCCTGCGCCCGGAACGCCACATGATGGAAGCCGCTGACGGAACCGCACGTTTTACTCATAGAAGCAATCCTCGTAACTACGCAGGAAGATATGTGTCAGGGTTCAGGTGTCAGGTGTCAGGTGTCAGGTGTCAGGTGTCAGGTGACACCGCCAAATTAATCGGAGCATGCGAAACATTCCTCTATCTTTGTCGATGGAACATCTTGCACGGCAATTGCTTTCGACAAGGCTAGCGACAATGTTTCTCAGATCGGGGTTCAGGGTTCATGGAAAGCCGGCGATTCGCCATCTGATACTAGAACAGCACCAATGGCCGTCAACTGTTCCGCGCGGGGTGACAGCGTTCCAACCTGAACCCTGAACCCTGACACCTGAACTGAAACCTGACACCTGAACTGAAACCTGAAACCTGAAACCTGACACCTGCCCCCCGCCCCCCGCCCCCTCAATGCATCTCGACATCGACCGAGCCGATGCCGGAGCGCAGGTAGTTGAACTGCACATTCGGGTGATCGGCCAGCAGCGACATCGGCACGGCGGCGTCGGGAATCTGCTTGGCGATCATCAGCGCGCTCAGGCGAATACCAAAGGGGTTGTCGTGATGCCCCGGGTGCCAGATGGAGACCTTCTCGGCCTTCCAGGTTTCCTGCGGGCCGACGGTCATGGCTTCCGTGGGGACCAGCGAGACATTGCCGCCGCCGGAGGTGCGGGCGTTCTGCGTGATGGTCACCGGGTGCAGCTTCACGCGGCGCGTCTTGAGCGCACGGTACTCGGCCGGGGTCGGCGGCTGGTGCTTGTATTTGCCTTCGCGCGCGATCGGGTCGTTGAAGGCCCAGTGCTTGATCTCTCCCTGGCCGCCCTGCATCAGCACGCAGCGGATCGCATCATAGCTCCGCGAATACGCCGACGCATCGCCCGTCGGGAAGTGCATGTTCGCCTCGGGCATACGCAGGGCGCGCTCGATGCGGTTGAAGCACATCGCCTTGTCGCAGCGGGCAAACGAAAGCGGGTGCGACTCCGCCACGGCCTGGCCGTCGATCACCCACTCGTCCATCCCCCAGAAATGGGCGTTGGTCAGCTTTAGCCCCATGGCATTGACCATGCGCGCCACCAGCGGCAACTGCTCCGTCGGGCCGATCGGGCCGCAGATACCGGCGGGGTTGTCGGGGGTGGCCTGCTTCCAGGCCACAATGTATTCCAGCGCCTCCGCGGCATAGAACTCTTCGACCGTGTCGTAGAACTTCACGGTGAAACCCGGGCGGGAGAGCTGCAGCAGATCCTTGGGCTTCAGACGCGCGGCGTCATCCAGGATCTCCTTGTCCAAGGTCGTATAGTCCCACCAGGCGGGGGCGAGTTTACTCAGCGGACGCGGCATGGCATTTTCCTTTTAGTAACGTTTCCAACGGATTGAAATCAGGCGCGGCAAAGCCCAGCTTGCTATGGCGGCGCCACCCTTCGGCATAGGCCAGTCCGCCGGCCAGACGGCCGACGCTGGCGCTCATGGCAGCCATCTCTTCGAGGTAGGCATCCATCCCCTGGCTGACGTCGAGCCACTCCTTCTGGCTGCGGTGGCAGGCCAGCATGGCGCGTTTCTCGGCCAGCGTGGAGGCGATATCCACGGTAAAGTCGGGGCGCACCGGCTGCCCCAGCCCATCCTGCAGGCCGTGCGGCAGGGCGTGATAGATGGCCAGCGCCCCCTCCCAGGTCGGCCGGGGCGGTTGGGTCACAAAGTTGCGCATCCCGTGCGAGAAGGCGGCGGTCACCAGCAGGCGGCAGGTATTCTGATGGTCTTCCATGTAGTCCTGCGGCGACTGCGTCAGGATGATGGTCGGCCGGATCTCCCGCACCACGGCCGACACGCGTGCCAGCGACGGCGCATCGTAAAAGATCCCGAGATCGTCGAAGAGCGACGGATGCGACGTGGCGCCCACCAGTCGGGCGGAGGCCTCGGCCTCGGCGGCGCGCAGGCGGATGATCTCCTCGCGGCTATGCTGCGCCGTGCCGCAATAGCCGTTGGCGAGATTCCACATGTGGATCTCGGCCCCCGCGCGCTGCAACAAAAGGAGCGTCCCGGCCATCATGAACTCAATGTCATCGGGATGTGCTGCGGCCGCCAAAACAATCGGTTTTCCTACGCCATGCATGTGCGCGCTATTCAACCACGACCGTCGCAGCGATACAAGCTCCGAAAGGTTAGAACTCCCAGCCGGGCATGGTCTTTTCCTGAAGCGCCACCTAACGCAGGCTGGCTGTAGCAAGGGCTTTGTGGTAACCGCAGAAGCCGCTTTTGTGTATGCTAGCAGTGGCGAGGTGTTGGTTGGCAGAGGATTTGGACACGGGCAGGATCGG
>CAIOST010000056.1 GCA_903861045.1 uncultured bacterium
CCCATTCCATGGCCGGAACCGGAGTTCCGGCCTACTGAACGCAACTCTGTAATGAAACAAGGATGCGCCCCTGGGTACGGTTTATAGCTGGAAGTTCCGCAGCTTAGCGAACTCACCGCCCGCACGGATCAGGTCCTCGTGGCACCCGGATTCTACCAGCGTGCCGTCGCGCAGCACGAGGACCCGGGAGGCGTTGCGGATGGTGGACAAGCGATGCGCCACAATAAACGTCGTGCGACCACGAACCAGCTCCGTAATCGCTTCCTGAACCAGTTTCTCGGAGATGACATCCAAGGCGGAGGTCGCTTCATCGAGGATGATGACGTGCGGATCGCGGATCAAGGCCCTGGCAATGGCAATGCGCTGCCGCTGCCCGCCGGAGAGCTTGCCGCCATGCTCCCCAATCTCGGTGTCCAGTCCATCCGGCAGATCGTCCAGGAATTCATTGATCCGCGCCATGCGCAGGACCTCCTGGAGCTTAGCCTCCGGTACTTCCGGCAAACCGTAGGTAATGTTGTCACGGATGCTACCGGAAAAGAGCACGGTCTGCTGCGGCACCACAGCCAGATGGCGCCGGTACTGGCGCAGATCGAGCGTCTCCATATCCTGCCCGTCCAGCAGGATCTGCCCGCGATCGGGGCGGCGAAAGCCGATGACCAAACTCATCAGGGTCGACTTACCCGAACCGGACTCCCCAACCACGGCCACAGTCTGTCCGGCTTCCACGGTCAGGGAAAAATCGCGCAGTGAGGGGTGCTGGGCATTAGGATAGGAGAAGGTGACATCCCGGAACTCGAAACGCCCCTGCACCGCGCTCACCGCGGCTTTGCCCTCGTTGCGCTCAATGTCGGGATTTTCCAGAATTTCGCCGATGGAGCGCACGGACTCAAAGCCGCGGGTCATGGCCGGCAGGCCGTCGACAATGCCGTTGATGGAGCCGACGATCATGGAGAAAAAGCTGTTGTATAGCACCACATCGCCGGCCCGGATCTGCCCCTGCCAGGCCAGATAGCCGGTGACCAGCAGGCAGATCAACTGCATAAGTTGCGAGAAGACCCAGGTGCAGGAACCAAACAGGGCGTTCAGCATGTCGAGTCGCAGGCCGTGCTGGCGGACTTGTGTGAGCTGCCCCTCCATCTGGTCGATCTCCACCGCCTCCAGCCCGTGCGCCCGCGTGACCGGCAGCAGGTTGATCATCTCCATGAAGCGCGCCGACATGCGCTCGACCTGCTCGCGGTAGTCACGATTACGGTCGATCATGGGGCCGCGAAAAACGCGCACCAGCGCGACGGCGATGGGGGCGGCCACCAGGTAGAACAACAACAGCCGCGGCTCCTTGTGGGCGGTCATGCCCACCGCCAGAAGGATGGAAATGGAGCCGCAAAAGAAGAGGTTGATGATCTGGCTGCACAAACCTTGCACCGCCTCCACGTCGCGCAGCAGCTTGGCCTGCAAGGCGCCGCTGTGCGCGTTCTGGATATACCCCATGGACAGCTGCTGCAGCCGCCGGATCAGGGCGCAACGCAGTTCGGCTTCGACACGCCGGACGCTTTCGCTCATCAGCCGGATGTGGGCCATGTGCGTGGGCATATTCTGCACCAGCAGCAGGAAGAGGATCAGCCCGTCGATCCACAAGCGCTGCAGCGGCGTGGAACTGCGTTCGCTGACGATGTTGACGACATCGGCAAAGATGATGGGGGTGGCCCATACGGGTGCGTACTTGATGACAAAGAAGAAGGCCGAGCCGGCCAGACGCCAGCGGTGGGGCGAAAACAGGTAGAGCAGCGTGGCCAGCGGGTGATGGCCACGATAGTGATGTTCCAGGAGAAACAATGGTTGGCGTGACATGGCGTAACAGTACCCCCTAAAAAACTAGCTCTTCCAGTGCACGTGGATGGCTTCGGCCAGCAGTTTGTCCACCGCGAACTGGCTGTAGCCAATCTGGAACACGTGGGAGGGGAAGGACTGGATCACCTTGATCGGCGTGCCCGGCAGGATCCCCATGGCCATCATTTTCTGCACTTCGCGGTTATCCCGCGTGGACAGGTAGGCCACGACGCCTGCGCTGCCCGGCCGGCCGTCGCACAGGGCGCCCACCTCGCGGATGGCGTCGCTTTTTGCCTGCTCGCAGCAGGATCCGCGTGGAATCGGCTTGCCGTGCGGGCAGGTGGGCGGATGCCCCAGCAAAATGCAGATGCGATCAGCCAGCCCATGCTGCAGGATGTGCTCAAACAGGCAGGCATCCTCGTGCAGGTGGGTGGCATTAGCGCCCAGCACATCGGCTAGCAGCCGCTCGGCCAACCGGTGCCGGCGCACCACATCCTGCCCCAGCACCAGCCCGGCCTCGGTAATTTGCAGCTCGGCCCCGTTCTGCCGGACCAGGCCCATGGTTTCCGCCTCCAGCAGGGCGGCCTGCGTCTCCTCATCCGTCACGCGCGGGGTCTGTTCTGTCGTGCAGAGATAGAGCATTTCCAATGCTTCTTCAATGGCGGGCTTGATCATGTTGACTCCTGCTACGCTTGCTGCTGCCGATACGCATGGTTGGGCATGCTTGATTCCCACCAGGGGCTAGGCACGCTTGGTCAGCCGCTGGACCAGTTTCCGCAGCCACTTGACGGAGGCCGGATCCGCCGGCGCTTCCATACCGCAGTTTGGGCATTTGACTTTCCGGCAGCCACCCTGTGAGGCGCATCGCTGGCAAGCCTGACGCGCGGCATCCTCGTCAAAGGTCTTCTCGCAAAACGCGCATTTCATAGGTGGTTTCCTTTGATGCGAAAGCGAGCGGCGGCCGGCACCGGCGTGCACAGGCCGGGGTCATGCCAGCGTCGGCCCTTCGTCCTCCATGAACCGGACGGAAGCTTGGCAGAAGTGCGGACAAACGTCAAGAACACCACCGCCCCACCAAACTGCGAGAGTTGGAAGAATGGAAGGCTGGAAGATTGGGAACCCCCGCGTCAGAATGGTCGATTTGCACCTGCGGTCCGGAATCAATTCCTCAATCACCGCTTGATGCGGCGCACCCTCCTATGATTCGCAGGAGACTGCTTGTTTCCGCGTTTTCTCCATCCTTCCAAGCATCCACCCCCCCAATCTTCCGCAGTTCTTGGGCCCATCCTTTTCTATTCCCTTTCCCTTTCCTGCGTGCTATTCTTTACCTGTTAACGCTCGATATTTCCTGATTAACGATCCCCGACCTCTTTTGCGGAGTGCGCATGCAGAAATTCAGCTATGTCGCCGTGGATGCTACGGGCAAAGAATCCCGCGGCGTGGTCGAAGCACCCAATCAGGCGCTAGCCATCTCCAAGGTCAGGAGCCAGGGTTTATTCCCCACCGCCATCGGCCCCACCAGCAGTGCCGCCCAAGCCACGGGCGCGCGTCCCGGCGCGCAGAAGGGGACCGGCCTGCAGATGGAGATCAAGCTGCCGGCTTTTCTCCATCGGCGCGTCAAGCCCAAGGATCTCATGGTGGTCACCCGCCAGTTGGCCACGCTGGTGGATGCCGGTCTGCCGCTGCTGCGTGGGCTGCGTGTGCTGCTACGCCAAACCAAAAGCCCGGCGCTCCGCATCGCCCTGGAGAGCATGGGGCAGTCGGTCGAGAGTGGCAGCACCTTCTCCGAGGCGCTGGCGCAGCATCCGCGCATCTTTGACAATCTCTATGTGAACATGGTCCGCGCCGGCGAGGCGGGCGGCGTGATCGAAGTCGTGTTGAAGCGCCTAGCGGAGTTCATGGAGAAGGCCGAGAAGATCAAGAACAAGGTCAAGAGCGCCATGATCTACCCCGTCGTGGTGATGGTCGTGGCGGTCGGCATTCTCGCCTTCCTGCTCACCGCCATCATCCCCAAGTTCGAAGAGATCTTCAAGGACATGCTGAATGGGACCAAGCTCCCCGCGGTCACACGCTTTGTGATCAGTGCCAGCCAAACCGTCCGCGAAAACCTGCTGGTCGTCGTCGGCATCGTGGTGTTGATCGTAATTGTCGTCAATCTCTGGAAGAGCACCAAGCGTGGCCGCTATCATGTGGACCGCATTAAGCTGGCCATGCCGGTTTTTGGCACGCTGATCCGGCGGTCGGCTATTGCCCGCCTGACACGCACCCTCGGCACCCTGCTCTCCTCCGGCGTCCCTGTGTTGCAGGCGCTCACCATTGTGCGCGACACCTCCGGCAACGCCGTCATCGCCAGCGCCATCCAGCATGTGCATGACAGCGTCAAGGAAGGCGAGAGCATGACCGCGCCCATGGATGGCGCCAAGGTTTTCCCCCCCATGGTGATCAGCATGGTGGAGGTCGGCGAGGAGACCGGCGCGCTGCCGGATATGCTCATCCGCATTGCCGACACCTTTGATGACGAAGTGGACAATGCCGTCTCGGGGCTGACCTCGATCATCGAACCGGTGATGATCATCTTTCTGGCCGTCGTGGTCGGCACCATCGTGATTGCCATGTTCCTGCCGCTGGTGAGCGTGATCGAGCAACTCTCCAAGACCTCGGGCTGAGGAGACCAGCGTAGACGCCGCAGATGGGCACGCACGAAGGATGCGTAAAGGTTCAGGGTTCAGGGTTCAGGGTTCAGGGTTCAGGGGGCCGTAGGCACGCCATGAGAGACGCGACGATATCTTTGGTAATGGCGCACGTGCGAGGATTCAGGGAACACCCTGACCATGCGACCCCCTCATGCGACCCGATGGCCGTACGCCGAAGGCATGAAAGTTCTGAAGCTGAATTCGGGCCTGAACCCTGAACCCCGAACCCTGACACCCATCACGGAACCGACCCCGAGAAGGAGTAACCATGCGACACGCCCCAAAGCCTTCACGTCAGCGCAAACAGCTACCGCGGACCAACCGCCCAAGGGACGACCGGTGGCCGGCGGCCGGCTTCACGTTGATCGAGATGCTGGTCGTGGTGGTTATTATTGCCATCCTGGCCAGCATGGTCCTGGGGTTGTTCAAGATTGGCACCATCTGGCAGGCCAAGTCCGTTACCAACGAGAAGCTCGGCCGGGTGCGCGCCGCCATCGAGGAGTTCAACGCCGAATATGGCAAATATCCACCGGTCAACGACCTCGGCGAATACGGCGGTCAGCCGTTCGGGTATGAGTATGCCGCCAGCAATCTAATGAGCGTAACCGTCCTCACCACCTACTTTCCAGCCGGCACCAATGTGTCATGGCATCAAGGCCCGGTCTTTACCTTCGGGCTGATGTCCTTTCTGGTCAATCGCTTCGCGGGGCATGGCTCCCTGGTAAACGTCCCGAATCCTGAATACTGGAATCTGTTGGCCATGGCCCAATGGGAAGGGTATAACCTCAGCCACGGCGATCAGGGGCGCGACCTAAACGCCATCAATCGGTGGAGTCCGCATCTGGAGGGGGTCGCGGACGTCACCACCATCGGACGCTCCATTTCCCTCGCAGGCACTGTGGTGGCGCCCGGGTATTATACCAATTATTATCTCTCGGTCCACGATGGCTGGGGGAAGGAATTGAACTACAAGAGCGATAAACCCTACAACAGCTACCGCCTCTGGTCCAATGGCCCGGATGGCATCAGCGGCACCGCCGATGACGTCGCCACAGGCGCCGGATTTTAGGGCAGGTGCTAGATGGCAGGTGCGAGATGTTAGGTGCAAACGGGACTCCAAGCCATGAGCATACGGCTACGACATAGCGACCGCGAGCCAGCAAGCGCTACCTCGCGCCACGGCTTCACGATGCTGGAGTTGCTGGTCGTGATCCTAATCATCGGTGTGCTCGCGGCCGCCCTGCTAAGCACATACCAGCAGGCGCGCAACGCCGCTTGGAAACAAAAAACCCGAGATTCCGCCCGGCAGATTGCCACCGCCTGGAACACCTACAGCATCGAAAACCGTGGCTTCCCGGCCGCCACCGCTTTTGTGCCCGATCCTACCTACAATACGGACGCCAACTCCATCACCTTCGAGACCACCACCACCAACATGGCCGTGCTCAACGCCTCCCAGACCTACCTGGAACAAAGTACGGCGCAGCGTCGCAACGGCATGACGGACAAGTGGGGGCGCTACTTCCACATCCGGATGGACACCAACTACAACGGCCTGGTCAGCAGCCCGCTCGACGCCACCCCCATTCGTGCCAATATCGTGGTGTGGTCCATCGGCCCCGAGCCTAGCACGCCAGTCAAAAGCTGGGTCATGGTCTGGCCCCAGTAGGAAAGAAACCATCATGGATAGGATAAAACAGCACCCAGCACCAAGCACCAGGAACCTAACACCTTTCCGCCCACTTCGTGCTCTTTGTGGTAGAAACTCCCCCATTCGCGGCCATTCGCGTGCATTAGCGGTTCCTCCCACCTCCCACCTAACACCTATCACCTATCACCTCCCACCTGACACCTGCTCCCCCGCCACCCCGGCGGGTCCGGCGGCCCCGCCCTACCTGACCCGGCGGCGCGCGGCCTTTACCATCCTGGAGCTCCTGGCCACCATCACGCTGCTCGCCATGCTGATGGCGACGGTCACCATGGCCGCCCAGTACGTGGTGCGGTCTGTCAAAACCCAGCGTATGAATATCACGGCCAAAGCCCTGGAAGTGGCCATCTGCCAGTACCGTACCACCTATGGCAATTGGCCCATCAGCACCAACCTGGCAAGCACCATCGCCGCCAACCCGTTTATTGGCGGCACAAATAACTATCTCGTGTTCGACCTGCTGCGCGCCAGCAGCAACGACACACGCAACCCTTTCAATACCAATAATATCCCTTTTCTGGATATCAGTACCGTGCTGTCGCTAAAGGCGGGCAATCAATTAACCCCGCGCCACCTTTTGCCTGCGGATCCAGCGTGTAGTGGCCTGGTGGAACCTAATCGGCCGATCGTCTACCAAAACCCCAGCGGTGGCTATGGCTATTACAACATCTCCTTTAACTTCGAACTGGACACGGTCAGCATCACCCCGTAGCAACCATGCCACCTTCCTCTCCCTAGGAAACGCCACCCCATGAACGCCCGCACCACCCAGGTACCTCCCGCGTCCGGCAGGCGTAGCGGCTTTACGCTGCTGGAGCTGCTCGTGGTCATCACCATGATGATCTTCATCACCACCATTGCGGTGATGAACTACCTTGGCGTCATGCGCGGGGCCGGCTGGACCACGCTCAGCAGCAACATCCGCAACACCCTGCTCATGGCGCGGCAGCGCGCCTGCCTCGACAATAAGCCCGTGGTGTTTTACCTGCTCGACAAGACCAACTACGTGGTCCAGATCGCGCATGGCACCGTGGCTAAGATCGACCACGGCACGCCCCAGACCTTCTGGGATCAGGAGGCCGTCCTCGGCGACACAAACGCGCCGCTGCTCAACCTCGATCGTCCCGGCGCCACGGCCACCATCAGCGGCACCGCGCCAGGCAATCTATCCCTATCGAATGTCAATGCCAGTGGCGTGATGCAAACCTACCACGTCGCAGCACTGCGCTATACCGTGGTCACGAACGGCTACTGGGCCGAGGGGGATCGCTACGGGATCCAAGCCTTCACCCCCCTGACCCTCCCCAAGGGGTTTGAGTTTACGCCCGACCCCCTAAGCGTATCTGCCGGCCAGCGCATGGTACTCTTCCAGCCGGATGGCACCATTGATACCGCGGGCGGGCTCAGCAGTTTGGTGGTCAGAGAGACGCTCAGCGGCAAAACCGCCCTGTTCACCATGGATCCCAGCGGCAGTATCAGCCAAGGGCCGTAGGAGCACACCCATGCAGTCACAAACAGAAAGATGCTCACAGAGGAACCACGGGGACTGGGAGCAGGATTCAGGATTCAGAATTCAGAATTCAGCACCACCCTCCCCCTTCGCGTTCCTTCGCGCCCCTCGCGGTGAAAACTGCTTGGTTCCGGCGTCAGCAACCAAGAACCACGAACCAAGAACCAAGAACCTTCCCTCCCCCTTCGCGTTCCTTCGCGCCCCTCGCGGGGGAAACTGCTTGGTTCCGGCGTCAGCAACCAAGAATCAAGAACCACGAACCACGAACCTAACACCTGCCCGCCGCGCGGGCTTCACCCTGATGGAGGTTAACCTGGCGCTGCTGATCATGGCCGTCGGCCTGCTGGGCATCTTCTCGCTCTTCCCCGTGGGGTTGCGCCAGAGCAACGCCACCACGGCGGACACTGCCCAGGCCACCTTTGCCACCATGCTTTTTAATGCCATGCGCGCCAATGCCCAGATCGTCACCAACTGGAATGACTGGCTGGTCATGACCAACGGCGTCAATTTCGGCATCGCCGTGACCGCGCCAACCACCGGCGGCTGCGGCATCATGACACCTACCGCCGGTGCGAGCCCGTTACCGAACTTAGAGGGGCAGGTAAACAACTACCTGATTGCCGGGCAGACCATCCGGGTGAAACTCACCCTGGCACAAGAGACCGACCCCCGCATCATCACCGCCTGCCTCCAAACCACCCCGCGCCTCTATACCTCCATTACAAATGAGCCGAAATATGCCACCTCCTTTGTCTACCTGGGGATGTGAAAGGGATCGCATGCTTTTTCGTAAAGACAAAACCGTGGCGGCCGTCGCGCCGCCTGCGCTCGTGGCAGGGGGGCCGCGCGCGCCCCGCCGCGGGTTTACGCTCCTCGAACTCCTGCTGGCGATCACCGCCCTCATGCTCATGGTGCTGACGCTGGCCTTGGTCTTCCAGCAGACCCACGGCACGTGGGGTGCCGGCATCCGGCAAGCCGGCACCGCAACCACCCTGCGCTCGGTCCTCGGCATCCTCGAACGCGACCTGACCCATGCCGTGGATGCCACCGCCTTTGGACTGGACGACACCTTTTTCAACGAGTTTAGCGTTCCCATGACATTTGTCACCCTCGACGGCACCAACCGCGTGCCGCAGGTGGTTAAGTATGCTTATAATGACGGGAATCTGACGAGACAGACGCAGCTACTGACCGCCGGCGCCTCGGCGTGGAGTCCCGGCGCGCTGAACGCTGCCGCCATAATCAACGGCGGCCAGAAGCTTAGCAGTTTCCAGACTTGGTCGAGGTATGCCACCGGCCACCTAGTCAGCTCCAACCTGCCACTCTATGTAATTATGGAAGTACGTGCGCCGAAAGGCTCCTCTTTCGGGGTAGTCTCTGGCTGGAGCGAGGGGCGCAACCGGCCCGGGCATCCCGAGGATAAGATTGTGGCGAACCCGTAGCAGCAGCGGGCTAGGGAGAGATGCAGGTAAAGGCGCAGGTTGGAGCGACACACATGGATGTAGGAAATAATGGTTCGTGGTTCTTGGTTCTTGGTTCTTGGTTCGGCGTCCAGGCGTCAGCAACCAAGCACCACCCTTACCTCGTCTATAACTTCAAATTACCCCCTCGATCATTCGCGGCGCAGCCGCGCGGCGGGCTTGCCTGTAAATCATTCGCTAACCTGTTTGCTTTGAGGATATTGCGAAAAACACGATTTACCTCAGAGTTTCCTCGCGGCGCAGCCGCGCGCGGGCTTCGTGGTGAAAGCTGCTTAGTTCCGGCGGTAGCAACCAAGCACCAAGCACCAAGCACCAAGAACCATAAACCTAACACCCGCCACCTAGCCCGGCGTCGCGCGGCCTTCACGCTCGTCGAGATGCTGGTCGTAATTGTGATTATCGCCATCCTGTTAGCCATGGGGAGCAGCGCCTATGTCCAGGCCATCAACCATGCCAAACGCGGCCGCGCCGAAACCCAACTGCGCGAACTCACCAAAGCCTGGAACGCCTACTACCTGACCTACCACAAGTGGCCGACGTCCAACCCCAATCTGAACAATCAGACCAGTCTCCCCATGACCTACAACAACCTGATGCCGCTCTTTGCCGTCCTCGACAACGGCAGCGCGAACCCCAGCGCGAACCCCCATAACACGAACGCTATCCCCTTTCTCTCCATCAAGATCAAGAGTGGCGAGACCTATTGCGATCCTTGGGGTCACCCCTATAAGATTACCTTCTCGGACGATGCCACCAGTAACGACCGACAGGATGTCGCACTACGTATTACCGTCGGCTTCCCCAACCGCGATCGCTATCGGTAGGCCGGGGAAGGTTCTCAGTTCTTAGTTCTTGGTGCTTGGTTGCTGACGCCTGGACGCCGAACCCTGAACCCTGAACTACGAACCAAGAACCATGAACCAAGAACCCTTAACCCTGCCCCTCTCACCAACGGAATCGTACTCATGAAACGACCCAATCTCAATCCCAACCCTACCCGTCGCGGGGCGGCGCTGCTGATCATCATCGGGCTGCTGGCGCTGCTACTGATTGCCGCCGTGGCTTTCTCGGTCATGATGACCGTGGAGCGCAATGCTGCCGCCAACTATCGCCATGCCGTGCAGGCGCGCCAACTGCTCTACGCCGGCCTGGCCAAAGCCATTGCCGACATTGATGCCAGTGTCGGCGACAACGTCTACCCCCCCTGGACCAACGGCACGCGCCAAATCGGCGTGCTTTGGACCAACGGCATGGGCCAGGTCTTCGGGCGTAGCGTGACCTGTCGCGAGGATGTACTGGCCTCCTGCGACACGACTGTCAGCATGATCGATCCTGCCGCGCTCTGCACCACCAAGGTGCTCTCGCGCGAGGCCCTGTCTTACATCCCGCGCGCCCTGCGCCAGGCCGTCGAGACGGCCACCCCGGAGTGCCTGGCGTTCAACGCCGCCGGCGATACCATCGGCCGCTATGCCTATGTGGTGGCCAACGTTTCCGGCCTGCTGGATGCCAATGTGGTGGGGCGCACCAACCGCTGGTGCGGCGCCAGTGCCGGCGAAATCGCCCTCTCCAATGACTGCCCCTTCGATGTCATCGACTCCGTGGCCTTCACCAATGAGCGCCGCACGATTGACTTCCGCTACGAATCGCTCGAAGAGTTGGCGCGCCTCAACACCGGCGTGGACCCCGACAAGCTCTCGAACTTCGAGACCTTCTCCTATGCCCTACCTGAGCTGAACCCCGAGGGGCTCCCGAAGGTCTATCTTGGCTACGACCCCGCCGTGAACGGCACCCTGACCAATCAACTGGCCAGCCGGCACGATGCCATCACCAACGCCTTCGCGAAGTGCGGCGTGATGAATGCCATGCCTGATTTCCCCACTAAGGGAGCTGAATGGGCGTATCAGACTCTAATAGATTATATCGACGCCGATTCCACACTAGAAGGTGCAACAGAATACGAACGCTTGGCACGCCCCTCCTCGGAAAATGTCCCTCAAATACAGAATATTGCATTATATACTAAATATACGCGAACAGGTAGTAGTGGCACTTATACCCATATCGTTACTAATGACTTACGCATCCGGTGTTCCTATCCGTACGTTGGCACAAACACGACTACGTTTACCATAGATGGCGAGATCTATTGCTCAAATATGCAAGGCCTCGGCACGAACTGGGCCAGTTTGTTGCCTCTTGGCCCATCGGGCGGCACCAATACAGGGTCCGCTGCGTTAAGTTTCTCGGCGAATCCAATTCAGAATCCTCAACCCAGAGAATTGATGATCAGACTCCCCGAGCAGAGAGTTTCCTCCACAAACACATCTCTACCTCGTATTAAATTCTACGCGCGCGCGCGCGTACGCATCTCTGATGCGGCAGGAAATATAGTCGATCAGGTGCCAGCAGGCTCAAATGTTTGGCTCAGCAGCTTTGGTTCATCAGATCGCGGCGAAGTAACCTTACGCATAGACCACACGTTCGGACTATCTCAACCAGATCTGGCCAGCGACATCACTGGCGCAGGCGAACTTAGCGCAGCTTGGGGTGAGGCAATTGATCCATTAATAAACTGGACCGGCAGGGTTCCAAACAACCAATGGATGTATAGTGAAGACTATAACACCGGCACTGGGAGCAGCTCTCTAACCAACTTAAACCAGGTTTTCTCAATATTCGCGCCATATTCTACATCAAACTTTTTCAACATAACCAGCTATGGCACATTAGACACTAAGAGCGCATATATGTCATCCGGGTGCCGCAACAACACCTGCGGCGGCCTTTTCATTGATTACCTAATGACACACGGTGAAGCACTAGATTGGTGGAATACAACCAATACTCCCGCCGGTCGCCAAATCATTCCTGATGGGGCAATAGTAGGCGGCAACGTTCAATATTGGGATTACCCAACCGCATGGAAACGGCATTATATTAAAAATGCCTCACTGGAATCGGTGGGTGAACTAGGTTACCTGACTATTGGTCGCTGGCAGACCATAAACCTATATCGACACAACCACGTAACATCAAACCTCGTCGATAATCCTCTGCCGGCCGAGGGGTTTCACCGCGTTCTCGATTATTTTACTCTGCGTCCGACTAATAACATAATACGCGGCCTAGTCAACGCGAACACGCGTAATGCCGGTGTGCGCGCAGCCGTGTTCAACAACATGCCGCTGAACGAATGGAAGGGAAGCACAACCGCGACTAGGCTAAGCGCCCCATGTGCTGACGAATTTGGTACATGGCTGGGGGCACAATGCGGCAGTACCACGAACCTTTCCACACTCGGTAACTTTTGGACCGGGGTATCCGACCTAGGGCAAAGCGATGGCACCGTAGTTAGTGCCACTAGCAGAACAAGAGTAATCCGTAGTCTCTCCGCAGAATTGAACACATGGTACGGCGAGTTTGAGCGGGAGGCGGTGATCCGGAATGCGGCGGATCTTTACACCACGCGGCAGCAGATCTACACGATCATTGTGCGCGCCGATGCCATGACCTTTGAATACGGCGGTGGTTCGGCGCGGGTAGGGAACATGCTGAACAACGGCTCGATTCTCGGTTCTGCGCGCGCAGTCTTCCAGGTCTGGCGCGATCCGGTGCCGGATGCCAACGGCCACCACCCCTGCTTTGTGCGCCTGTGCAAGATTTTGTCGCTGTAGGGGACAGGTGTTAGGTGCTAGGTGTTAGGTGTTAGGTGTCAATAGTCATCGCGTTATCCCAGCAATTAGCATACACACACCGCGCCGTGTTCCGCCCGCGGCCCGGGGCGGGCCGGGGCTACGGCTGGCACCCTGCTCATAGGGCGCATATCGAATCTGGTGCGGCAACGCCCCCGGCGGCCTTGTGCCGCCGGTGCGGAGAGTTCTGCAGCAGACGCAAAAGGACAAGAAAACAGCAGAGCGCGAGGTCAGCCCGCAGCGGCCATAGCTCGCGCCGCTCCTTTGGCTTTGATCTGCTCCCTGCTGCGCGGCTCTCGCTGATCTTCCCGTGCCGGCGGCACAAGGCCGCCGGGGACGGCACGCAAACGCTCGCCGGCAGAACGCCCGGAATCGCCCTCGCGCCCAGCGCACCCACAGCCCATACACGCCCACCGCCGTGTTCCGCCCGCTGCCCGGGGCGGGCCGGGGCTACTGACCGCAGCCTGACAGTAGCGCGGGCGCGCCCCCGCGCCCAGCGCACCCACAGCCCATCCACGCCCATCGCCGGGTTC
>CAIOST010000057.1 GCA_903861045.1 uncultured bacterium
ATATCGGACACTATCGGAGCGAAGCGACGCTGGCTGTTTGAGTTTGTATCACAAGACACCCGAGGTGAGTCAAGACTGTGGTACTTTTTGACTCAGTCGGAGTCCGCCACAGGCGGACGACGTTCTTCTCCCTTCTCCCCAGCCCCCCATATAAAAGGAGCTGGGGCAGCTTGCCGCGCAAGCGGCCGTATGTTCACGATTCTTTCAGGGCTTGGTTGCGGGTCTTGCGCACGGATTCCCCTGAAAGGTCAATACGATGGGCGCCATGTACTAATCGATCCAGGATGGCATCGGCAACCGTTGCATCCCCAACCAGTTCATGCCAGCGAGTTGTCGGGTACTGGCTGGTGATCAGGGTGGACGATAATCCATGCCTGTCATCGAGAATTTCCAGAATGTCTCGATATTGCGACGGGCTGGCCTTTTCCAGGCCCCAGTCATCGATAATCAACAGGCGCGTTCGGGCAATCTTCTTTAGCAACGCCGGCAGGCTCCCATCGCCTTGGCAGACCTGAAGCTCCCGGAATAATTTGGGTGCGTAGTAGTACAAGGTGCGATATCCGTCTCGACAGGCTTTCTGCGCCAAGGCACAGGCCAAATAGCTCTTCCCGAGTCCAGTGGATCCCGTGATGATGCAGTTTTGGCCGTATTGCACCCAGTCACTGGCGGCAAGCTGGTCGATGACGCTACGCTGCAGTCCACGGTGGTGGCGGTAGTCGATATCCTCGATACAGGCCGACTGCCGCAACTTGGCGAACTTTAGACGCGTCTTCATGGTTCGATTCTCTTTCCAGAGCCATTGACGCTCCACCAACATCGCCAACCGGTCCTCGAAACTCCAGGAGGCCATTTCGGCTGTCCGCCGTTGCTCCTCCAGTGCCTCGACCATACCGGTTAACTTCATTGCCTGCAGTTTGTTAATTGTCGGTTCTAACAGCATAATGCACCTCCTAGTGGTAATATTTCGAGCCACGGATGTTGTCATGAATCATGGTTGGTGAATCCGTCTTCCCTTCCTGCAAAGGAATCCTATCCCGGCCGTTTTTGAGGATGTTCTCAATGCGCGAGTAATTGGCGACGCTCAATTTCAAGGCCACTTCGCATGCCCTCTCGACGCGGTCGTTACCATAGCGCTGGCTCAATCGGATCACGCCAAGACAAGCACGGTAGCCATGTGCTACGAGTGGCCGGCTAGCGATTATTTTGCGCGTAACCTCTGCACAGTTGGGGCCGATGGTATCCGCCCAGTCTATGAGTCTGTCTGGCGTCCATTCCATATACTTCGCGTGGCTTGGTGGCTGGTGTTCCTTCAGCGTCGAGAACCCTCCTTTTCGTGAACTGCGCACATGTGCCGCAACCCGCTGCGACTGATGGAAGATTTCGACACTTGATTGCGTATAGCGCCCCATTACTTGTTGGGAAATCAGCCGATGAGGAACGCTGTAATAATGCCCAGCAAGCTCGACATGATAATCGATGTTTACCTTCATGGTTTTCCACTCCGCCAGTTCGTAACGCCGCTCCGGTAACGCCTTTAATGCCGGACGATCCATTCGATCAAAGACTTCCCTCCGGCAACCTGGCAGCTTTTTGAACGGATGATCGTTCATGCGCGTTAGCAGTTGTTTGACTGCCACGTTGACCTCGCCAAAAGAGAAGAACGTGTGATGTCGCAGTGCCGCCAGAATCCACCGCTCTGCGATTAATACACCAACCTCGACCTTGGCTTTGTCTTTGGGCTTACGGCTGCGAGCCGGGATGACCGCAAACCGGTAGTGCTCGGCTAGATCCTGATAGGTCCGATTTATATCCGGGGCATATCGACATGGGCTCGTAACCGCGGTCCGCGTGTTATCGGGCACGACCACCACAGGTACACCCTGAAAGAACTCCAAGGCTCGCACATGCGCACCGATCCAGTCGAACAGGTTCTGCGTCGGCGTTACCTCCGCATACGTGTAATTGCTGCAACCGAGGACAGCAACGAATAACTGGCCCTCCGTGATCGTGCCCGCCTGAGCATTCCGGATCGGTATCGTATCCCCCGCGTAATCCACGAACAGCTTCTCACCGGCGCGATGCTCTTGTCGCAAACTGATCCTTTGTGTCCCCAGCCAGTCCCGATACAGTTGACAGTATTGGCTATAACTGTATCCATCGGCCGTTTTCGTCCGGTACTCTTCCCAGAGCAGTTGCAGCGTAACATGAGGGTTTCGCAACTCATTGCGAATATACGGCATGTCTGGCAACAAGCGGCGCTCGACATGTCGCTCGCCGACCGGAAACAACAGAGCGTTCAACCGCTCCTCGTCCATTTCCGCTGGTAGCGGCCACGCCAGCTGCGCAACTCGTGCTCGCGACAAGTAATCCGCTACCGTACTGCGAGCCAGGCAGCAACTGCGGGCAATTTGTCGAACCGATAACCTCTGCTCCAGACTCAGCCGGAGCACTTCCGATACTTTTCGCATGGACAACGTCTCCCTAGCCATATGCATCTCCTTTAGGAGAGACATAATGGCGCACGTTATCCAGCGTCGCTACCTCCGTTTTTCAGGTGTCCGATATCATCGGAACGGTGTCCGATATGAATCGGAATGGGTGTCCGGTTTGAATCGGAATAGGTGTCCGATATCGATCGGAATACGCAAGGCGCAAGGGAAGGTTCGTGGTGCGTGGTGCTTGGGCTTGGTTGCTGACGCCAGATGGGGTGACTTGCGGGGTGATGCTGCGACGACAACGCGTGCGACGAAGAAAGCGACGAAGTTTGGCGTGGCATGGATAGGAGCAGCAGACACTTCGTCCCACACTTCGTCGTACACTTTGTCGGCTCTTC
Source organism: uncultured bacterium (assembly GCA_903861045.1). Classification (GTDB taxonomy): domain Bacteria; phylum Verrucomicrobiota; class Kiritimatiellia; order RFP12; family CAIWXQ01; genus CAIWXQ01. The sequence continues at coordinate 2,834 of CAIOST010000057.1, forward strand.
CCGTTCGGCGGCTTAAGCATGGCACCGCTTCCCCTTCAATGCCCCCCCAAACATAAACACGGAAGCGCCATGCTTTATATCCCATTGCCTTGGCTGCGGTCAGTAGCCCCGGCCCGCCCCCGGGCCGAGGGCGGATTGCTGGTGGCGGTTAAGTGTCCGCGTGACAGCAAAATTAGCCCTCAAATTCCCTAGTAGTTGTGAGGCTTTTTGCTGCGGCGCGGTTTACTGGCGGGTAACCAGTTGCTGCGCTTACAGTTGCAAAAGTCTAGTCAACTAGACTTTTGGCAAACCCTGCCAGTTAGGTGCTTGGTGCCCGACCTACCGCTCTGGCGCCGTCTTTCCCGCCGCCTCGACCAGCTTGGTCAGCGCCGTAAGTTGCTGATCCACGGTGCGGCCAGTCAGTTGCGGCAGTCGCCCGCGTTGCAACAGCGGATCGCACGAATGGCCCCGGAAGATGCGCACACACCCTTCGCGCACTTCGATGCGCCCTACCCCACGTGCCGTCGCCTGAATCCGCAACGCTGCCAGCCGGAAAAAGCGCGCCACCGGTGGCGGCCGCGCCCCGTCGCGATCCGCCAACGCTCGCCTGTAGGCCGGATTTCCCTCCCCTACTCAACCTGTACCCGGTAGAACTTACTAACCACGCTGCTGACGTTGTCCGTGTGGACGTTGATCGGCGGGGTTGCGAGGATGTGCGTGGCCAGGTTGGTGAAGCCGGCCAGCAGATTCGTCGCCGCCTGCACGGCGTAGAGGCGTCCTGCGGCGCTCTGCCACCGCACGAGAAACTCGTCGGGCGCCGTGGGGGTATTCGTTGCCGCATAGAGGGTTAGACAGGACGCCGCGCTGCTCGGATCCGTTCCCGCCCAGTACTCCTGCTCGTTGCTCAGGCCGTCCTGATCGAAGTCAACGCTGCCGGCACTTATGGCGGAGTTTGTCAACTGTTCCGCCGTAAAATTCGCATGCAGCCACCCCTCATAGGCGCTCCAAGTCCGGCGTGAGGCATAGCAATACGCCGAAAGCCCACCCGCATTGCTGGCCGCCACACGATAGTAATAGAGCGTGTTCGTAGCCAGTCCGATGTCGCTGTGATTGGTCGCATTGGCGCAGGTTATTGTGACGAGTTCCCAGACGTTGCTGTCCACCGAGCGATTCACCACGTACCCCGTCTCGTTGGTCGCGCTATCGGTCCACGCCAGCTCGATCCGGTTCGTCCCGGCGGCCGTGGCTGTCATTCCGGTCGGCGCGGCCAGCGCGATCGGCACACCGTTCCCCGTCACGTATCGCACGATCACAATGCCCGAACCGCCGCGATGGGAACTCCCGACGCTATTTCCATTCTGGCCCTGCCCGCCGCCGCCACTGCCTGTGCCGTCCCGTCCGCTGGTGGCAGGTGTGGCTGATCCACCGCCATGACCGCCCATGCCGCTCCCGCCCGCGCCGTAGGACTCATTGCCGTATATGCCCGCGCCGCCGCCCGCCGCATACCACGTTGCCACACCCGAAATGGCGTTCTGCCTTCCCGGGCCACCGGCGCCGGCTGCTGCTGTCGTTCCATTCGAACCCGCACCGCCTGCACCGCCACCACCACCCGCAGGATATGGATTGTTCCAGTGTGTGGGCCATCCACCGTCGAATCCCTGTCCACTGGTACCCAACCCGCGGCTACCGGAGTTGATCGTCTCGCTCCCGCCACCACCGGAACCGCCGCTTCTCCCGATATTGCCTCCGTTTGGAGCCCCGCCGCCGCCGCCGATCGCGGTAAGACGGCCGAAGACTGAATTGCTGCCGTTTTGCCCCCACATCGATGGGTTCGCCCCATACCCGCCGGTCCCGCCAAGACCGCCATCCCCAACCGCAACCGGGTAGTTGCTTCCCGCAAGGACGGATAGATTGGTGTAGATATACCCGCCGGCCCCGCCGCCACCGCCGCTCCCGTCGCCACCGCCCCCGCCACCTGCCACAACCAACAGCTCGACATAGCCGCCAGCGGCACATACCAGGCTGGTTGTTCCCACCGTAGCGAAGATATGCGCAGTCCAGTTGGTGCCGTTCTGCGTGTAGTTCGTGATTGTTCCGCCCGTGGCGACTACCCCGGTATCAAGCATCACCGTCAGCGTCGCCACGCTGGAGGTCACCGCACCATAGGCGTTGCTGACCGTAACCCTGAACGGTGTGTGGTTGTCGCTCATGGTCGTGGTCGGCGTGGTATAGCTCGATGCCGTGGCACCCGTGATCGCCATATCGTTCTTGTACCACTGGTAGACCAGCAGAGGACCGGACACCGAAACCACAAACCTTGCCGTCGCGCCTTCCAACACCTCTGTACTGACCGGTTGCGCAAGGATCACCGGCGGCGCGGGCGCCATCCATTTCGCATAGAGGGTGACAGACGCGTTGACCGTGTAGATCGCGCCCAGCGGGTAGTCCGCGCCAGACCCGTCCGCGGCCGTGTTCCACCCGGCGAGAATATAACCAGCCTTCACAAGGTATCCGGTGTTGCCGGACACCACCACAGCCACATCCTGCGTCTTGGTCTGATTCGCCGGCGCCGCACCACTGTCCGCGCCATTGGCGTGGTAGGCCACCGTGTAGCCAATGCCGACCACATACCGCACGATCACGATGCCCGAGCCACCGGCCCCGCCGACAGCGATTCCTGACCACCCACCGCCACCCGCGCCGCCATTGCCACGATTCGCCGCGCCACTGGCCGCGGTATAGGCGCTTCCGGCCCGATACCCGCCGCTGCCGCCTGCGGCGTAGGTCACCGGCACCCCGGAGCACGTCGAAATCATGCCCGCACCGCCAGCCCCTTGCCCACTCCCGCCGCTCTGACCTGGTCCACCCGCGCCGCCTCCGCCACCTTGGGAGACGTCGTACGCGCTAGACGCGGCCCCGCCCGCGTTTCCTTCGCCCACCATTCCATTTCCCAGCGTACCGCCGCCCCATCCGCCGCCCCCGCCGGAGCCACCATCGCTGCCCGCATGGGTTGGACTCTCAGACGATCCACGCCCCCCGCCTGTCGCGCTCATGAGCGTCACGCCCGCGCGCGCAATCGAAGACGGCATGCCGGTGGATGCGGGAATGATCCCAACCTGACGTGTGCCATACCCGCCCGCGCCGACCGCAATCGTGTACCGTCCCGTTGACAGGCTCATGCTTCCCAGGCGCAATCCCCCCGCCCCGCCGCCACCGCCCTGATATCCGCCGCCTCCTCCGCCGCCGCCGGCCACGATCAGGTATTGGACATCCACGCCGTGACGCACCGCGAGGGTGTCGCTGCTGTTTGTAAAAATATGGGCCATGAAGTTCGTGCCGTTCTCGTTGTAGTTCGTCACGGCGCCGCCTGCGGCGCGGGCGCCTTCCCACTGGCCATCGGCGCTAACCTTCAGCACAACCACCGCCGAATCTCCGGTTCGCGCGTTGCCATCCGTCGCCCGCGCGACCAGGCTGTGATCGCCGACGACCACGTTAGACCAGGCGAAAGAATAGGGTGCGGTCCCATCCTCGCCGATACTCACCCCATTAGCGAAGAGTTCAACCTTCGCAATGCCGGTGTCGAGGGACGCTGCGCTGACTGTGATCTCCACGTTCGTCCCATCCTGCACCAAGGCCCAATCCAACGGCGCCGTAATCGCGCAAGCGACCCGCGACACCGCGGTTATGCTGACCGACGCATTCGTGAAGGCCCCTTGCAGGTTCACGGCCTTGGCCGTCAGAGTATGGCTACCAACCCCGTTGACGATCCATAAGCAGGTATACGGCGCGGTCGCATCCGAGCCGATCGCAACGCCATCCGCATAGAACTCCACATTGGTGACGCAACTCCAGTTCGTTCCGCCGGTCATCGCCACCGCCGTGATCGTCACATTGCTGGCATCATACACCGTCGCGCCGGTCGCTGGCGACGTGATCGAGCAGGAGACCGCCGGTGCCCCCCCTGCCATGGGTGGAATCTTGACCATGCCGTCCAGCGTCACGGAGATAAAAGTCCCTTGGCTGGGATTGTAGTACGTGCCGCAAGCACTGGTCTCCAGTTTGACGACCCTGACCATGTAATAAACTTCGGCGGTGCGGTTCGAGGAGTCGGTATAGGTTGGTTCCGTGGCCAACAACGACGTCAACCGGATATAGGGGCCTACCGCATGGTCACTCCGATACACGTGATACCCCATCACGGCGCTGTCGGCGGAAGGGGTCCAACTCAGTTGAACATGCTGGTCAACTAAAGAAGCGCTCAGGTTTGTGACCGGCTGCACGGGATGCATGCGCAAGGTCGGGTCACCCATCAGCGCCAAATCAATGTTCTCCCTCCAATTGATCCCATACTCTCTGCCGTTCTGGGTCCAGCGCGTGCAATACCCAATCGTCTCCCCCAGCCCCATCGGATGGTAAGGCATCGTGGTCGCACCGCTGATGGCCGTCAAGCCGCGTGTCGGCGTCGCCAAGGGCCCGCGCAAGAAGACATTGTCGTAGTTCCAATCGGTGAAATAGCTCCCCCAAAGGATGTTGAATACCGCCGCCGCGTCATAATAGGCAATTTCCCAAGTGTTGCCGATGAGTTGCGCACTCTCGTATGTTCCGAATCCGAACCCGTAGGCAAACAGGTAGTTGTTGGTTGTAAGTGTGGGAGTCCACGCAGCCCCCATGGTCAGCTCCGACCGTTTGCACACCCCATTGAAAGCAAAATACCCCCCCATTTCAAAGCCATCAGCAGCCAACGCGGAAACCACCCCCCGCCGCAGAACCTGGGTAAGCCCGTGACGGAAGGCATGGTGCTTGTTCAAATACTGCCGCAACAACACCAACTCATCGCCTACCTTGGGCATATTCGCCAGATCCACCCGCCCCATCTGCAACTCCAAGGCCGACGGAAGGTAGCTCTGATCGAATTTTCCGTCGCCCGGTACGTTGCGGAGCCTGGTATTTGCGGTGTAGTAATTCTCCGTCGTATCCGTCCATACCCCGTCCATATCGGCGTAGTAAGCGTCGGCCGGCCAGGCGCCATAATGTTCGGGATGCCCATCCGGCGCGATGCAGCCGGAATAGGGAACCGGTATGTGCCCGAACAGAAACAAGGCCTTCACATTCACGGGATCGGCATAGTACGCGTTGGTAATCACCGCCTTGACAGCCGGCACGGACGCTGACCGCGACACGTCGCGCCGCACGACCGTCCAGCCATCCCCCGTCAGGTCCATTTCCAGCCGCGCCAACTCCCCGGCAAGCGCCGCGGCCAGGGTTTGGTCCACGACTAGGATGATCTTGCCTCGGTTTTCGACCAACGGCACCTGGATTCCCGCGGAAATTTCACCCGGGAGCCCCCCGGACCTCGCTTCGACGGCCACCCGGCTGACGCGATACTCATACACCACGCCGACCGTTACATTGGCATCAACCGCATTGGTGGCGTCGCCCGGCAACGTCAGGATGGGCTCACCCCAGGTCGTCGCGCCCGGCGCCTTGCGATACACACGATAGCCACCGTAGTCGAAGAAGTAGGGCCACGCCAGCGTTATGGTGGCGGGGGCCTCCTGCCACTTGGCCGTTACAGCCACCACCTTGTCGGCGGCCGCGCTGGGCATTAATTGCACAGCCAGCACCGTCTCGCCGGTGGCCACACCATAGGCGTTGCTCAGCAACACGCGGAATGTCGCACCGCTATCACCCGACGTCGGCGTAAAGGCGTAGGTTTTGTTGGTGGCGCCAGAGATCGGCGTTCCGTTCTTATACCACTGATACTGCAGCAGCGGAGCGCCCCGGCCATCCAAGGTCAGTGTGAGGCTCTCGTTCGAATAGCCGATGATGTTTGTCTTCCAGCCAACGATTGACGGCTCCAGGCTGGTCCACTCGACATAGAGCGTCGTGTTCGACGCGATTCGCAGCAAGACTTCCGAATTGTATGTTCCGGAGAAGAAGGCAAAGTGCTGTCCCGTGCCATCCGCGGCCCTATTCCATCCGCAGGCGGTGTAATCCGCTCGTGCCAGATTCCCCGTGTTAGCCGCTACCGTAAGCAGGCCCGTGGCCCCCGGGGAACTGACCGTCACGGTCTGGCTGGCAGGCACGGTGCCGCTCGTGGCCCCGTTGGGATCGTACGTGAGCGTATACACGTCCGCCTGAGCAACCCGCGCCCCTGCGAGACATAACCCCAGGACAAGAGTTGCCAACGGTACCACGCTTGAACACCCCCAAACGTGCCCTTTCTCGTTTCGCCGTCGCTTCATAGCGTCTTCCTTTCTTGGAGTGCTGCACTAGACACCGGGCACTTCTGTACACTGAAAACCGAAAACCTTACCGATTGTGATCCTGAATTCTGCCTGCTTAGACATGCGTGTCGTCGCTTTCATGGTTTGCGCCAATCCGACCGTTTCCCTCGCCATGTGTCTCCATGCTACGGTTGCGGCTTCTGCTCCGCCAAAGCCGCGCGCAGGACATCCTTACCGATCACCTGCCGTTCGAAGCCAGGGCCGCTCCAGCGGAGGGTAAAGGCGCCTTTGCGCGCTTGTGGGCTGAAGTACTCAACCTTGAAGGAACTCAGGCCAGCGGGCAACACAACGTCGCCGCTGAGATCCCTCGGAAAGACCTGGGCTTTCCCCACATTGATGACCAGCTTGTCATCCACCCAGACGCGGACGCATGCGTCGGCGGTCGCAATGAACGTGTATTTCCCAGCACTCTTGATTTCGATGGAACCCGTCCAGCGAATCGCCGTATTTCCAAACCAATAACCCTGTCGAACATCAGGGTACGGCATTTCTCTGGAATCGAAGGCCATCTGATCATCCAATCGCTCAAACACAAATTCCTGGAACTCCTTGCCTTGATCCCGCTCTTCATTCCACCCCTGCATACCGCGGTGGTACGCGCCGCGCAACCCCCTGACGGAGGGGCGGAAGGCCGCGCCGTCCAGCCAGGCCCACGCTCGCAAGGCTGTGTCATTCGAATCGGCCATGGCCTGTGCGAAAGCGCGCAGCATCTGAAACGCAGACGGATCGCCCAGCAGTTGGCCCAACTGGCTCTCGCCGCCGGAACAGCGGGTGCGGCAGACCTCGCCCAAAAGCGCGGCGATCTCTCGCCATTCAGGCCGCACCTTCGGTTGCGCCTTGAGACAGCCGTAGAGCCGGGCCAGTTGCGGCGGTGTCAACGAAGCGACCGCCGCATGCAGGCGCTTTGCCAGATTGCGGTTTTCGCTGCTGGTCGGATTCGCCATCACCTGCTCGACAAGTTGCGCCAGTTCGGCGGCAGGTATGTTCGTCGCGACGGGCGTAAGCTCCCCCGCCAGATCGAGCAAGGCGGCGTCGTTTTCAGACTGCTGGAATCGGTCGCCAAACCAGCCGTAGGCGAACGCCCGGTTTCGATCCTGGCAATAGCGTGTGGCGCGGCGCCAGAATCCGGCATCGGATGTGCCGGCCTTGTACTGGGCCACAGCCTGTTCGATGTCGAGCAGAGCCTCGGTAAGTTGCAGCCCCTCGCGCAGCATCTCATACCGTTCCGTCGCCACCGGACCGTCGGGACCCGGGTAGAGAAGCGTCACAATCGTAGTGTTTGGCATGAATCCGCGTGTACCTGGACTGCGACTGCGGTGCGCATATCCCCCGACAGGGGTCTTGAGGGGAAATGCGTCCAAGCCGAAGGACGCCAGACCGTCATATCCATACCGCATCAACTCCTCAGCCCGCCAGCGATAGTCGGACAACGGCGCGTTCTCGCCGTTGCCGAGATAGCGATAGATCTTGCACACGGGATAGGCAGAGGGAAGCCAGGCCTTGCGGATACTCCCCGGCCCTTCGCCGTCCCAGACATGCGCGCGCACACGCACTTTCATTATGGTGTTTGCGTTGTTTCCCGTGAACTCCGCGGGCCCGTTATGCGAGAAGGAACTCCACTCCCCCCCTGGCCAGAGTTTGCTGGCGACATCGATCGTGTCGGGCGGCAACGGGCCACCGACGATATTGGAACTCTTGAAGATCGCTTCACTCGTCCAGCCGCGCGCGTCGAGTTTCTTCCGGATCTGCTCAAACACCGGTTTCCAGAACTTCACAGCCGCATCCCCGCTCAGCGGGGCCAGCCCGACGTTTTCGACCTTGTTCGACTTTGGATTGAATACGGTCACCGTCGCCGACCCTTCCCAACCGAATTGCAGGGGGTGCGGTTTGCCGATGGCCTGTGCCACGGTGTTCAGATACTTGTCGAGGATGGTGAAGTCGTGCTTCAAGCTGCCGTCCGATTGTTTGATCCAACGCACCAGAGACTCCGGGTTGCTCCCTGGCCCGTCCGCATCAACCACGAGATTGGCAAATACCTGGCGTGCATTGATCGCCGCCCCCAGCGCCAGCGACTTGCGAATCAACTCGAAATGCTTGTCTGACCAGAGCGGCACGTTGTAATAGAGGGCCAACGACTCCTCGATCGAAAAGGGGAAGAGCTGCAGACGAAAGTCCTTTGGGTCCCGCGCCGTCCATGCCGAAACGCTCACCTGCATCGGCACGGTGGTCGTCCGCAGTCCTTCCGCCGCAACGGTCACCACCCCTTCGTACAGTCCGGGCTTGGCATTCTTCGGGACCCGAACCGTGAACCAGAGCGGCGCCACCGCTCCGGCCGTGAAACCCGCGTTGTCCACGGGCCAACCGTAGAACATCCATTTCAGCGGAGGCGGAACCGTGATCACGGATATCTCCGCCGGAATGGTATCGAGCAGTCCGTCAAACTGACCCGGCGAGAGCCAGGATTTTTCCGGCGAGGCAGCCTCGGCATAGCGTACCCGGATTGCAGAGGCGGGTATCCTATCACTACCCGACTGTTGCCTAAGATCCCCCACGCTCGCCTTCAGCCCCTTGATCGGCTGATCAGACCCCACCACCAGACGCCCCGAAAACACGGTGTTGCGACCGGCATGGATCTTGATCGGCCGCAGCGGTTCGGCGGGATTGCCGTAATCATAGGCCCCAACGCCTTGGGTCGCTTCGCAATTCCAAATCTGCACCCCGTGCGGCCGCTGGGTATTGGGTGTCGCCACACCGGCCGGCGCCACGGTCAACCGCGCCTGCAACACACCCATGGGCGGCCACGCTACGGGCTCGCCTCCGCCGTTGATGAGCTTCGCCAGCGCATCCAACCCCTGGATCGGCGCCGCGTGGACCTCGACCGCCACCACATTGATTCCTTTCCGCAGCAACTTCGGGGGGATCGCAACCTCTCGCAACCGCCGCACGCGCAACGCCAGGCGATCCGCACTCTTTTCGTCGTCATGCTTAAGCAGCTTGCCATTGCGAGCCCAAAAGGCCTCCGGCGCATAATCATCGGCCACCTGGTCGAGGTTGGCCGCACCCGTCGCGAGATACGCGCGCGTCAGTTCCTGGCCGTTCACATAGACCACCGCACCGCCCCAGAAATCGAGCGAGAAGGCGCAGGCGCGAACCTTGCCGGGGTCCTTGACCTCAAACGTGGCGCGCGTCACGACTAACACCGGGTCATACGGGTAATTGCAGCGGCCAAATCCGATCGCGCCCGCGTTCGCCATATCTTTGCGATTCCAGAGGGTGGGCTGCGGCCATCCGGTGCGGGGCCAGAGCGCGTCGTCGAAAGCCGGGTCCGCCCAGTTTGTAGGGGGGAGCGGGGACCAGAACGCCTGTACCGGATTGAGGGAGTAACTTACATTCTGAAACATCTTGGCCGTCATGACGCCTGCCAGCACGCGCTCGGGCGACCGGCTCCCGTCCTCTGCTTCATACACCACGGTGCAGCGCACCAGGTTGCTGCTTGCGTCGCGCAGATGCGAGGCACCCGCCACCTGGAACTGTCGCCAGAGCGTGGTGTTATCCAGCACCACCGTCTCGTCTGCCTTGGCGGACGACGCTCGATTGGTCTCCGCCGGTGCGTCCGCGGCCCAAACGCCCCCCGCCCCCGCCAGCCAGAGGGCTGCCGCGGCTGCCGCTATCAGAACTCGCTTCGTACCTGCGATCTCGCTTGTCTGTTGCATTGTTTGTTTCTTCAGATTTCCGTGTTCAGCCCCACCGCTGGCGCGATGTCGCCAGAGGAAAAGAAACATCGAACATCGAAGCCTGCCCCCTCCTACCGCATCCAGACCACGGTGCCCTTGGGTATCACGCCCGTCCAGTTACGGCTGTTGCTGACGCTGGCGCCGATGGCGGCGCGGAAGGTGGCGCCGGTGTTGACCAGCGCGTCGCTCCACCGCACGGTCACTACGCCCACATCCTGGGTCGCGCCCCAACTCGGCTGGTACAGCTTCCAGTAGGTGCCATCCACATACCCGTACTGAATCGGCAGCAACTGTACGTTGTTGCTCCAGGCCGGGGTGCCGTATACATACTGTATCACGTTGGTCTGGAACTGCACCAGCTTGCCCGCGGTCGTGATCGTCAGGTTGCTCCAGGTATTGCCGCCCCAGATGGTGGCCGGACTGGAGCCCGCCAGCACCACCGTGCCGCCGGAGATCGCGTTCGTCGCCACTGCGTTGGACCAACTGCCGTTGACGGCCAACGTCTGGCCGGGGTCGACGACCAGATACCCCGCATTCACCAGTTGAACATCCCCAACGGTTTTGTCCGTCACCAGTGAGTTGATCAGTGTCCGCGCCGTCGTCGCGATGTTGCTGTTGTTCACGATCAGGCGGCCATACGTCGCACTCGTGCTCTTGAGATATACAGTTCCCGCCGCGCCGCTCTGTTGGTCCCAAACCCAATCACCAAGGGACCCGCCTTTTGCTGCGATACGGTTGTTCGCCAGAAAGGACGAAAACGCTGTATCGTCGTCGCCCCTCAGCATGATCGCGATGCGGCCCCCACCACCGCCAGCGCCATTCTTATACCCGTTTGCGCCACCGGCGGAAAGCGTGCCGTTGCCCGACAGCCCCGCCGCCACGATGTTGATGGAACCGCCCGACCCGCCGTGGGCGCCGTTATAAGATCCGACGATGCCATTGGCTTCAATCACACCGTTGGCGGTCAGCGTGCCGCCTATAGTTAGCAACACGGCGCCACCGCCACTGCCTCCGATGCCTGAGCTGCCGCTGCCGCAACTCACCGGGTTGGTGAGCGAGCCATAGGTACTCTGCAAACCGCCCCCCTGACCGCCGTGGGATGCGCCGTCGCCCGTACCTGTACCTTGCCCTGCGGCGTAGCCCAGCCCATTCACCGAGATCGCGCCGCCGAGGTCAATCGTCAAATTGCCGCCCACGTCGAGAAACAGCCGGTGCGTTTCCGTGTTCCCGTTTGCCGTGTGGTTGAGTATGCCGTTCGTGCCAATGGTCGCACTGCCGGTAACGATCAGCCGTTTGTCGGTCACGTTGCCGTAATGGAACGTCAGCGTCGAGGCGGTCGTCGGGCCGATGGTAAGCGACTTGATCGTGACCGTGCCGTTGGTGAGGTTCAGCAGGGGGTGCTTCGCGCCGCCGTCAATCAGGACGTCGTCATTCGCGCCCGGCAGGACGCCGGACCAGTTGCCGGCGGTGGCCCAGTCGGTGCTCGACGCGCCGGTCCAGACCGAGACCGCCGCCTCCGCCCGCGGCGCGAGCGCGGCGAGGAGGAGGGTGTAGAGCGTGAACCGTGCACGTATGGCGTCGCATACGGAGCGGAATTCATGCGAACGCAGGGCGGAAAGGTTACCGATTCCGCTCCGCGTGGCACAAACGTAGCGGCGACTGGGACTCGCGTTGCTCATTTTGGCCTCCGTCACGGCACCCATTGCCTTCAACACCGATCCATTACTTCTGCGGGGACTCGTGCTGCGGTTGCTCTGGCGCGAGCCTGAACCGCGGATACAACGCAGTACGCCAGGGGTATTCGATCCCGGCCGCCGGCCGGAGCCAGAAGCGGCCGGCCTTACCGTCGTCACTGTCGAGGACCAGGATATTGAAGGCGAATTCATCGCCGGGCCTCAGCCCGATAGAAGCCAGCGGCAGTCGCAGCCCGTAGCGCGTGATTCCGGCCTTGCCTGCCCCGAGCCCGGTGGAGGGGCCGGTTCCATCCCCCGTGGAGTCGTCGCGCTTCACGGCACAGTCCACGGTTTCCAGCAGCGTATTGCCCGTGCCGGCGAACTGATGAAAACCGACGCCATTGGTGGTTAACGCCAAGGCCACATTCCAGTGTGTTCCCTGAGGATTGACCAAACCGATCTGTATGGCATCGCCTGCGGGAATTCCATCATAGCTCTCGGTGTTGATGTGCCGGTCATCGCTCACCGTAACCCCGACATAAAGGGCTTCTTTATCCGCCGCCAAACACACCGTAGCACTCAAATCCTGCGGCCCTTGCCAGGGGGGCTTGATGCCGTAATAATCAAAGGGAACAAACCGGAAGTAGACCGGAAACAGGTCAGCGGGTGTGTTCATGACCGCCACGGGTTCGCCCCAACCGTCAGGCGCGCCATCGAGGCGCGGAGGTTGCGTCACGTGGGTCACCCGCTGCACGATGCTGGCGTCAAAACAGTTGGTGACCTGAGTCGCGGATTCCGGCGGCGCGGTGCGAGCCGCACGCCAGCCGCACATAGGTTTGCGTATCATGCTCGTGTCGAGCGCATTGATGCGACCCGACGTCAGCAGGTGGTTGATCGCTTGGTACGGGCGTTCCGGGAGTTTCCCGCGAAACAGGAAGCCGCCCAGTTCCGTCGGCCAGTCTCCGGGCAACGTTACCGTGCCCTGGCCGTGTGTACCGGCAAACTTCCGTCCCTTGGCGTTGCCGGCCGAGATCAAACGTTCCAAGGCGGCCTCGTTCACATCCGCGAGCCCCCAGTACGACGGATTGGCTTCATTGACCATCGGCGCATCGGCTCCGCGGATGGCTTTTTCGTATTCCAGCTCCGTCATTGGCCGCAATCCCGCCCAGGCCGCGAAGGCCGCGCCATCCAGCCAGGAGAGCCAGGGGCAGGGCTGATCGGGCGCCGATGCCGAATAGACCCGGTCCGGCGCCGCGCCGGTGCATTCGATGAGACCGCCCAGAAAACCCGGGTAGTACTGTTTGTCCGCATCGGCCTTTGCGATCGTGCCCAGGAACGCCGCGTACTGGCCCAACGTGATGTGCGAATACTTCATGACATAGAAGGCCGTGTAGCCGTTGGGGAATGCCGCTGGGATCTCGCTGCGATCCTCCGGTGTGAGACCCGCGGCCCAAAGTTTGTCCTTTTGACGTCCGGTCGGGATCGCGCCGGCGCTGGCCACGCGATAGGGCTTGCGGTCCTGCTGACCGTCGGTCCACTGGTAGAAGCGGTTGAGCTCACCGCCTCCCGAGCCCAGGGAGAAGGCGCCCTCCGCCACGTACACCATCTCGATGGCGCAGCCACGGACAAGGCTGTTCGGCGGCACCGCCTCGCACAAGATCGTGACCCCTTTGGCGGCAACCAGGCCCCGGCTGTCCCGAGCCAGACGCACAAACGCGCCGAGTCGATCCGACGGAACGATCGCCGTCAGCGGCGTCCCTTCGCCTGCGGCGAAACCCGAGGGATTCACAGGTTTATCGGCGATCAATCGTGCGTGCTGCCAGGCGCCGGCGCCTGCCCCGAGTCCTGCCGAGGAGGCTGGCGATTTGACCGTGAAGAAGACCCAAGCCGCGTCGTGAAAATCCCCCCAGCACCAGGAGTTTTTCCAAGTAATGTCAAACTTCACGCTCGCGGTATTCGCATCGCGTGGGGTGATCGTCACATTCTCGATCATCAGGTTGTCCGCTCGCGCGACGGCGGCGAAAAGGGCGAAACTGGCAAGCACAGAAAATAGTTTCATGGTTAATGTCTTTTCTTCCGTTCGATGTCATCCGATGGCAGTCGAGCATTCCTGGACTTCAGGGCGCGGTCCTCACGCAGCGGAAACCCTGGGCGTTCTTGCGCGAATCGTGAAAAAGTTGTATGCCGAGACTGCGATCCGACACACGATGGGGGCCGACAAGCATCGCCGCATTCCCGCCGCGCGAACAGCCGCCGCCGCGCGAGCAAAACCCTTTGTCGTTCCATGCGATAGTGTTTCCATCGCCATGTGTGCCCATGAACTCCCGCCCCGCCGGGGTCCCGACCGTCATGCAGCGCTCGATTACGTTGCCGCTCAATTCCAGGATGCCCCAGTAGGACGCGCCGGCACTCACGCGATCACTTGTAGGGGTGGCAAAGATCCCCGCGCGCAAGGGGCCGCAGTATTGAAGCTTGGGATCCGATTCCCCCCGGAACAACATCAAAGCCGCGTTGCCGTGCGTCGCATCCGGGCCGCCGTCTCCCTCCCAGGCAATGGTTTCGTCCGGCTTCCCGATGTTCCGAAGTCGGTACGCGCCATTCGTCGCACCCAGGCCGGCGATGCGGTCCGTGCCCCACGCAAATTCGTTTGGCACGGGTTTCAGCGGGCCCCGGCAGGCCTTTTCTAATTCCAGTTCGCTCATGGGACGGAGCCCGGCCCAGGCGGCGTAGTGCGAACCATCCACATGCGAGATGAAGTTGCAGGCCACATGGGGTTCGTCAGCCGCATAGACCGCTGGTTTGCCAGGGTTCTCTCGCGTGCGGGACGCCACGAACGTCGCCCGGTGGATGACCACCGGATCAGGCCCGCCCGCCACGCCGGATGCTGCGATCTTAATTCCGAGGCGGCCGCTTCCCAAATCGGGATCCGTGGTTTTTATGCCCAGCGTACCGGGCGGCGCACTCACCTGCCTGCCCGAGCGTGCCGACTGCGCGGCGTACGGGAGCATGTTGAGAAAATCCACATACTGCTGCTGGGTGATCTCGTGCCGCATACAGTAGAATGCCCGGTACCCCTTGGGGAATGCCGCCGGAAGGGTCTGTGTTACATTAAGATCGAAATCTTCAAGACAACTGGGGTTCCGCGCGCCCATCTCGCGACAGACCAGCGCTTCCTCGGCGTCCCCGCCCAAGGCGAGCGCTTGTTCACTGCCGATGCGAAAGGGGTGGGTCGTGAGGCTGGACGAAAACGGTCCCATCACACTGTTCGTCGCGCCGTCACCTGCCCAGAACGCGCACTCCGGCACACGGACCATCTGGATGGCGATGACCCGGACTTCCGCTTTGGCCGGATCAAACGGAGCTTCACCGACCACGAGCGGATGCTGCCAGCGGAGCGTAATGTCCTTGAAGTCGTTCGGCCCGCTGCTTGGCACCTTGCGATAAACAAACACGCCAGCGCCTTGCTGGCCATCGTCACGCATGCCGACATCCAGCATCGCTGCGGCGGGAACCGGATGATCGACCCGGTTCGTGGCGAGCATCGCATGGAACCATTGCCCGTCACGGCCCTGGCGAAACTTGACAAAGACCCAGGCGGCATCCCAGCTTTCGAGTTTGATCGTACCCTTGCCTCCGTGCTGCTCCGCCTCCACGTTCCACGCCGCCCGCCAGGAATGGTCCCAGGCAAGGTCGAACGTGATCGTGCTTCGGCCGGCCACCGGGCCATCGGTGCGACGCACGTTCTCGATCCGGATCGGATCGGCCTTCCCCGTGCCGCGGAATCGCGCCGCCGCCGCGTCTGCCCCGCCAACGGCGGGGGCATTCGCAAGCGCCGCTGGGATCAGTAAGCTGGCGGCCAGAAAGACAAAACTCCACAATCGGCTTGCTGTTGTCTGCTTCATCAACCTCTCCTTGGTCTCGCTTACGGCCGACTACGGCCGGCTGCGGCCAGCCGCCGGCGGAACCTGAAGCCTGAAACCACTTTTCCTGCTCACGGCCCCACCCCTTGCGGTGCCGTGCGCACCCCGCGCCAATAATGGTAACCGGATCCCGTATCCGCCGTATCCGCGGATCGACGATACGAGGGGTTGCTGCTCACGCCAAACCCGCCGCGAAAGCCGGTGCCGACCGCGTCCGCCTGTGGCCAGTCCACCGGCAAAACCGGCCAGCCGAGGCCATGCGAGCCCTTGAAACCTCGCCCCGTCGCATTGGCAACGGTCACCGGACGTTCGACGGGAGAGCGCCACCCGTTCATGTTCGTCACGAGCCAATAGGATGGGTGGTCCAGATTCTCGTCCGTATCCCATCCCGGCAGCCTGGGCCCGCGTGTAATCTTCTCGTACTCCAGCTCGGTCATGGGGCGCAGGCCGGCCCAGGCCGCGAAGGTTGCGCCGTTCACCCAGGGCAAGTGGCTTAAATTGATATGACCGCCGGCGTCAGCGGTCGTCTTATACGTGACGTTCGAGCCTGTTCCGGAGCGTGCGATTTGAGCCTTGGAAGGAAGCAGGGGTTCCGCCTGCGCCGGCGTCAGCGTGTTAAGAAAATCGGCGTATTGAGCGCCGGTGATGCACTTCTTCATGCAGTAGCTGGCCGCATAGCCGTTCGGAAAGGCGGCCGGGATCTCGCCGCCGTCCTCTGGCTGGGCACCCCGCTGCGCCCAGAGTCTTCCCGGTTGACGGCCGGTCGGAATCGCGCCCGGGCCGGTCACCAGGTAAGCGAGCGTCTGCTCCGTATTGTTCGTATATAGGTAAAAATGGAAGGCCGATGTGCCGCCCCCGAGAACATACGGCCCCTCGGGAATAAAAACCATGTCGATCCCGAACGCGCGTACCTCGACCTTCGTGTCTTTCGTGATTCCCTTGGCAGCCGAGAGGTCCCAGACCACCGTGACGTTGGTTGCCGCCACCTTGCCCGTGCCGTACTCCCCGCGCCGCACGAACAACCCCGTGAAGCCATCATCGCCGTCCGGCACGATCAGATCCAACGGGGTGCCCGATCCCTGGCGGTAGCCTGCGGGATTGATCACCTTGCTTGCCGCGGCGGAGTCTACCGCGAGGCGGACGTGCTGCCACTCGTTGGAACCCTCGGGGCGGACTTTGAAGAATACCCAGGCCGCGTCATGGTTGCCTTCGTGGCGCCAGGAGTTCTCCCAGGAGATGTTGAAGTAGATCGTAGCGGTCTTGTTATCGCGAGGCGCCGTGGTTGCCTTCGCCACCCGCAGCGTACTGGGGTGATCGGGCGCGCCTGCGTAGGCCGTCCCACCACCGACTCCGGCGGCGAGGAGGAGAAGCGTGGCGAGCGTGAACAGTGAACGGTGAAAGGCGTCCCTTCTGAACACGGCCCTGTCCGCCATGGCCTCGGCGCAGACGGGACACGGATCACGGAACAGTTTCCCGAGCCCGAATCTGAACCCTGCTTGCTTCTGCATGCGCTTCGCCTCCCGTTCCGACTGCAAAACCCAGAAAAGCCACCCGCGAACCGCTCTTGCTCTGGAACACGTGCCGCATTCGTTCCGGCACATGAAGCACACATTTTCCAGAGGTAGATATCAATTTCGCACGTATACTGATTAATGACAAACAAGAAAGTACTTGCTTTTTAGAAAGTGTTCCGGAACACTATGCACACGAACGGAGATCCAGCTCATGAGCATATCGTTGAGGCGTCTGGCGCAACTGGCGGAGGTTTCGCCGTCATCGGCATGGCGCGCCCTGCACGGGCACGGCGATGCGAGCCCCGCAATGCGCCGCAAGATCCTGGCGCTGGCCCGGAAACACCATTTTCCGCTGCCGCCAACTCAGGTAGAGGCGACATCGAACCTGCTCAAGGTCCTGTGTTCGATGATCGACCTTGATTCCGACGAGGACCAGTCGGAGCGGGGGTACGGTCGGCGACTGCTGGCCGGTGTCCAGAAGGGCGCAGACGATTGCGGCGTGGAGCTGGCCAACTACCGGTTTGATCCCGAGGTCTGGCCGCTCGCGGTCGACCGGCAGCAGGTGGATGGCGTCGTCGTTATCCAGGGCAGCGAGTTCGAGCCGCATCCGCCCCTGCCGCCGCCCGTGCCGGCGGTCTTCATGTTCTCCGGGCCGAAAGAGGCCGACGTGATTGCGATTGACGACTTTGACGCCGGTCGAACACTGGCCGAGCACCTCTGCGACCCACGCAACGGAGGACACACCCGATTCGCGTATATCGGCTCGCAGACCGCTATCTCCATGAGGCGGTTGGCCGGCGCAATGACCTACTTGCAGCACGATCGCATCGTGATGCCGCAGGCCTGCATCTGCCTGGAGCGTGACGTCGGCTCGCGCGTCTCGGCTGAACTCCTCTGCGACCAGTTGCTGGCCGGGGCCCGGCCCGGCGATTCCGGGCCCCATGGGTTCACCGCGCTGATCGTCTACAACGACTACATGGCCGCAGCGGTGATCATGCACCTGCGCCAGCGCGGCATCCGCGTGCCCGAGGATGTCAGCGTCGCCGGGTTCGACAACCTCCGGCCCGCTTGGTACAACGGTCCGGCGATAACGACCATGGCCGTGCCGCTGGAGGATATCGGCGCCGAGGCCGCGCGGCTGCTCTACTGGCGCCTCGCGCATCCCGGCGCGCCGCCCCGCCGGCTGACGCTGAACGCGACGTTGGTCGCGAGGGAGAGCACACGCGCGTCGGGGTGACCCGGGCCGCGGACGGCTATGGGGATTTCAGCGGAAATCACAACCAGATACGTTCGGTCATCGCCCGCACACCATCGCCTGCCATGGCCTGAACATGGCGGGCGAAAACAGCTCAGGGGGTGCACGCACTCCCCAGTTCCACCCAATACCGCCGCTGCCAGCCTGCCAGGCGCAGCACATAAAAGCCGCCTTCGCGTTGCCAGATCAGCGGGGTGTCGAGCGTGTGCCAGCCATCCAGGCGCCAATCGCAAAGCTTCGCGTTGGGCTCGGCCCCGTCGGCGATGCGGATCGCGGCGGCCGCCACGCGGAGCGGACCGTTGTCCGCCAGCAGGAAGAGCGGGCCCTCGGCGCTGATGGCGTAGCCGTTGACATGGAAGGGTGCGCCTTCGCCGGACCAACCGCGGCGCAGGTTGCCTTGCGTGTCAACCATCTCAACGCGGGTGACGACGTTGCGGTCCGGCAGCTTCTCCAGCGGGCTCCAGTCCGACTTCATCGTCTGCTCGTCGGTGGACCAGCGCTGCGTGAAACGCAGCTCGCCGTCCATCAGCGCAAGCATCTCCTCGCTGCGTTTTGCAAGTGGCAGGGACAGCACCAGTTCCTTCAGCGGACGAAGAGACTTGTCGGCACCATCGTAGCCCAGCGCCCACAGGAAATAGCCGGCGCCCAGCGGCTCTTTGCCATCGTAGGTGGTAAGTTGCCGGTCCTCGGCCAGGTTACCGTCCTCATCGAGCTGCATCACATCGGTGTGCGCCCAGACGATGCCGCCCTTGGCCGCGTAGTCACGCAGGCGTTTCCATGTCGCCTGCCGGTAGCCTTTGGCGAGATAGGGCAGAATAACGAGCGCCGTCTGCGACAGGTCGGCCTCCGCGACGTCGCTGTCGTTGATCGCGCAGAAGCGCACCTTGTGGTTCCACAACAGGTCCGTATAGGCGCCCATGCCCGGACCGCCCAGACACGTCTTCGGATAAACAATGGCCACCTGGCGATCGGCTTGCTGCTCGAACGCGATGCCGTCGAGCAGGCGCGACCAGTTGCGCATGGTCACCATGCCGCGGCGAATGGTGTTGTCGGCATGCACCGCGCAACCCAGTTCATTGTCCCAGAGTTCGACGAAACTGCTGCCGTAGCGCCAGTTGGCAAGAAACATGTTCCAGTTCCAGGGCATGAAGCCCGCGGCGCCAAACTGCACGGTCCACGCGATGGCCCGGTTGAGGTAGAGTTCGAGGTCCTCTTCACCCACCCCGGTGGCCGGCGTCGGCACCCACCCTTCCTGAAACAGGCACGGTTTGCCGGTGTGGAAAACATCGCCCACTTTGCAGCAGGGGCAGTGAATCGAGTGCCAATCGGCCCCCTCGCCAAGCAGCATATTCTGTTCCGGATCGAAGGTGCCGATGCCCACTGTCTGCCCGGTGGCACCCCAGATCGGCTTCAGCGCCTGCAGCCATTCGCCGGCACGCGACATCTCCGTGTTCGCCTCGTTACACAAATCCCAGGAGATCGAGGGAATGGAACCCAGGCGCGCCATTATCTGTTGGCCGAAGCGCTGGTGCAATTGCAGATGACCGGGCAACGCGAGGCGGATGGTCCACATCCAGGTGCCGACGTTCCCCATGTTGGGTCCGACATTCGTGTAAAGCGTCGGGCAGGAGACGATGCCCAGCCGGCCGAAGACCATGGCGTGGGCTTCCAGGGCGCGCAGATGGCGCTCGGAGAGTTCCGGGCCATCCTCAAAATGGTCGTAGAGCGAGGCGAAGTCTTTCCCGAACCAGGCCATGCCGCTGTGCTTGATCCACTGCGGCATGAAGTAGTGGCCGCGAGCGATGCGCATGCCGCCGTCCGCCATCACCTTGGCGTCGCGGGCATCGCGCAGCGGATTCGGGTTGTGCCAGTGGAAGGCGTTCTGTACGCGATCCTGCCAGTTCGTGCCGTGCAGGTAGGTGGAGACCGATGTCTTGCCGTTCTGCTGGATGTCGAAATAGCGGCCGTTTGCCTTCAGGGTCGGTGCCTCGGCCAGCGTCTCCGGCGCCCAACGCACCAAGGCCGACTCCGTGCAATCTCGCACGCGCCCCTGATCGTCAATGAGGCTGAAGCGCACCGGAAAGAGATAGGCGGCGGCGTGGTCGGAAACCTCCAATGTCCACTGTCCGTCTTTGGCCGTTATCGGGCAGGCCTGCCAGGCGATGGGCGCTTCGGCGACCATGGCCTCGAACGGGTAGACGGCGCGCGCCCCTTCCACACGCCAACCGGTCGGGAGTTCACCGTGGAGCGGCGCGTGGACGCTGACCGTCTCGCCCTTGTGCAAGGTCGGCATGGGCAGATCGATGGATCCCAGGCAGGCTGGGAGCGCCAGCCAGCGCAGCATGGCGTCAAGCAGTCCGGGGGGGAGGCGCTCGCTGATGCCGGTATAGATAGCCCATGGACGGAGCGGGACCGACTGTTCCGCGAGGTAGGGATTACCCCACGCCTTGGTGAGGGTCAGCGTGTTCATGATCGTCTGCCCGGCAGGGTCAATGACCAGGCCGGCGGTATGTGAATCGCGCACCACGGGCTTGACATGGTAGACGCGCCAATCCTCGCCGAATGGCATGTCGGGCCGCGCGGTGTGCAACGATATGGTCGTGGTGACCACGATCCCGCGTTCGGCGGCCACGGGCGTGGACGGGGCTCCGACTAACGCGGCGTCGAACTGCTGCTGCCCCTGCGCCGCAGCATAGGCGGGCGCATAGGCCATCAGCCCCAACTTGGCGCGAAAGAAATCAACGGGAGAATTCACCGGTCCATGCGCTTGAGATCGGCGCATCTCGCCGAAGGTACGCACCACCTCCGTCCACTTGCCATTGTCCTGCCGCATCGCGGTTTCGAAGGGGACGCCGCCGAGGTGCAACAGCCCGCCGCCCGCCTGAAAGAAGGCGAAGAGCGCCTCCTCGATGGCGTGCGGGTAGATCTCGCCATGGGCATTGCAGAAGACCTCGCCGCGGATGCCGTTGGCGAGGATCGCCGCCGCGTCCACGACATCGACTTCCACATTCGGCTGACCGGCCAGCACGGTGCTGAGGTTGCGCGACAGCCCGCGAGTGGGCATTCCAGGTTCGGATAATAAGGTAATTTTCATCGTTGGGTTTGTCCCTTTCGTTGTGCTACGCAACCGATCCAATGGTTTCATGGCAATGATCAGATCCTGCTCGTCAGGAGGCCGATGCATCGGCCGCGATTCCCCACGGCACAGTAGTAGAGGTAGAAGGTGTCGCTTGCCGCTTCGTACACGAGCGATACCTTGTGCGCGTAGGTTGCGTCCAGTCCTCCGGGATGTCCTCCGGCCCGGTACAGGGGCTCCGGATGCGCCGTCCAATGCAGTAGGTCGCGTGAAAACGCGGCCATGATGTGCGCGCCGCCCCGTCCCACCCCGAAGTAGAACATCACCCAGTGATCGCCGTCGCGGAAGACCTTGCCGTCGGAGCAGAACTGCTCGTCGTAGCCGCCGGGGCGCACGCGCACGATCGGATTGTCGGCATACCGGGACCAGCCGAGCAAGTCCTGCGAAGTGGCCAAGCCCATCTGCTCGATCCAGTCCGGCATATGCTTGGCATTATAATAATTGTAGAAGCGGCCTTGGTGCTCGACCAGCCAGGGCTGATAGATGCAATGCTTTTCCCACTCGCCCACGTTGGCTTCGTGCACCGAGAGGATGTAGCGATCCTGCGCCCGGCGCCAACACAGACCATCTTCGCTGCAGGCCACGCCTTCGTAGCCCGGATCGATCTCATAGGCGCCCTGCCGCGCATAGCAGCCGTACAGCGTCCAGTATTTGCCGTGCCGCCGCTTCAGCAGCCGCGGGGCACGGATGTCGTACGATTCGTACAGGTACGCGCCAATGACGCAGCCGCCGAAATCGAACTCTCCCGCTTTGCCGAACCCCATGGCCAGCCGGGGGGCCGTCCAGTGCACCATGTCCTCGCTCTCGGCGACGAAACTGTTGTAGCCCTGTCCATTGAAGCCAATGAAACTCATGAACCATTTCCCGGCCGCTCCCGGGATTTGATACACGGTCGGCGCATCGAAATTGTGGAACTTCTCGTGACCCGGAATCTGCATGTCCGCGGCGATCACGGGTTCCGCGGCATAGTGCCACCCCCGGTACGGCGCGGCCCAGGCATCGAGATCGCCTTGCTCGATGTTCCACGGCGCGGCTTGTTCTTGCGGTTTCATTACGTCGCCAGTTCTGTCACGGGGAGAAACGGTAAGCTTCATATTGTGCTTCACGGTTTGCTTCAGCCCCATCGGTTGACCTGAGAAAACTTGTCGCGAGCCTTGTCGAAAACAATTGCCGTGCAAGATGTTCCATCGACAAAGCTCCCGACAAAGCTCGCGACAAAGCTGGGGGCACGTTTCTCATTGCTGCAAACCATCGGCATGGCCGGTATCCCGGCCATGCCGCGGCCCACCTGACACCTGCAACCGCTCCTCACTTCTTCCACAAGCCATGCGCGGCGATCAGTTCGTCGAGCAGGGGGTCAATGATCTCCGCGTCGCCGACCAGCGGATGATTGAGCAACGCCTGCTTGAGCAGACGCCGGTCATGTGTCATCGCCGCTTTGACCGTCAGAACTTCGTAGGCCTTCACGGCCTGAACCAAGCCGCGAAAGGCCAGCGGAATCGGGCCGACCGGGATCGGGGTTGCGCCCTTCCTGCCGATCCGGCAAACGACTTCAACGACTTCGTCAGCCTCGATGCCATCCACCGTGCCTTGATTCGGCACGCTGATGGCCAGCTCCTCGCCGGTGTCGTTGTAAAGCGCGTCCATGGCCGCAAACGTCACGGCCGAATATCCACCGCCACCCCGCTTGCCGAGCGTCTCTGGCTTCTGATCCGCCCCGGGCGCCGCCGCTTCGGCAAAAACCGCCTTTTCGAGTTCCATGATCTGTTGCGCGCGGCTCTGCTCCTGCGCCTGCAGCTTCCGCACCAACCGGCCGCGCCGGAAGTAATAGTCCAGGTAGCCGATGGGAATCGCGCCGATCTCCACCGCAAACTGGTTGAGCGCATCGGCATCTTTGCCGTGGCGCGACGCCCGGGCGGCCATGCGCTCGATAATCGCCCCGGTCACATCTTTCCCGCCGCTGACGATCCGGTGAATGAACCCGAGGTGGTTCAACCCCACGCAATAGGCATGCAACCCCGGGTAATCCACACCGAACTCCTTCTTGATCTCCTCGATGATCAGGGGGATGCCCGAACAGAGGCCGAGAATCTTAGCCCCCGTATGACGCGTGACCGCTTCGGTCACAATTCCGCTGGGGTTGGTGTAGTTCAGGATGAACGCCTGCGGCGCCACCCGCTCCACCGCCCGGGCAATCTCCAGCATGGCGGGGATGGTCCGCAACGCCTTGAACATGCCGCCGGGGCCGGTCGTTTCCTGGCCGAGAATCCCGTACTTGAGCGGGATGCTCTCGTCCAGCCAGCGCGCCTGCATGCCGCCCACGCGAATCTGCGTAATGACGAAATCAGCGCCTTCAAGGGCCTCCTCGAGCCGCGTGCAGCTCTGCACGGCAATGGGCCGCCCATGACGACGAATCATGCGCCCGGCCAGCCCGGCCATAACGCCGAGTCGCTCCGCATGGATATCGAACAGACGGAACTCCGCCACGGGTAGCCGCGCCGGGTCGAGCCCCAAAAAACCATCCATGAGTTCCGGCGTGTACGAACTGCCGGCACCGATGATTGCAACGGTAATCGCTCTATTCACGCATTGCCTCCTGGTCGATCAGAATGAGTGCGTTCCCGCACTCGAATATGAAACTCGCCGGCCACGCCGGATCGAACCCCCGGCACGCATTCAGCCGTTTCACGGCCTCACGCTTGCCCGCCCCATGCATCAGGAGTGCCACCTGGCGCGACAGGCAGCGAATCGATCCCAGCCCGATCGAAACGCCATGCGTGGGCACCTCATGGAGCCCCTTGAAATCCGGAAAGGTGCCCAGGTTATCGCGCCGGGTCGTTTCGGCCAGCGGCACAATGCGACTGATGCTGTCCAAGGCACTCCCCGGCGCATTAAAGGCCACATGCCCATCGGAGGCGCCGGAGGCGGTGAGGAAGAAATCGATCCCCCCCGCACCCTTCAGGCGCTCATCATAGGCGTGCGGTCGGGCAGGATCAGGAAACCAGATGTGATCCGGCGCCAGACGACAGGCCGGCGGCACCCCCTGGTTGATCGCGCCGGCGATATCCACGGTGGCCGCGCGCCGGCAACTGTAGTGCGCGCCGGCCGGGCAGTGCCCGAATCCGTCGCCGGCGGGCACCACGTAGTCGTCCATCATCGCGAGCACGACGCCGGAGAGATCCACCCCATCCGCCGCCGCCTGCCGGCCGATCGCCCGGTACGTCGGCATGGGCGTGCGCCCCGTGGGACACCCCAGCAAATAGGCGCGACCGGCCGCGCGCGCCGCCTGTACCCCGTCCAGGATCACCCGGGCGACGCAGGCCCCCATCGCCTCCGGCGCGTCGAACAACAGCGCGGTCCGCGCCGCATCCCCCTGGCCAAGGGTCACCTGCCCCACTGGCGCCACCTGCCCCTGCACGCCTGACCTCCCATCACGCATGGCAACCTCCCTGAAAAAAACACGCCGGCGCGCAGCCGCCGGCCTGCGCGGCCATAATGACCGCGCCGATCGCCGGTGACAACCCGGGCCGCCGGATCCGGGCGCCGGGGCATTCCCGCAGCACACCCGCCACAATCCGCTGCAAAAACCAGTTCGGCGCCGACAGCAGACGCCCGCCGCCGAAGACCACATCCGGGCTCACAGACCCGGTCTTGCGGACAATCGTCACCGCCGTGCAAACATAGTCGGCCATGGCGCGCTCCACGATGGACTGCGCGGCGGGGTCCCCCGCTTCCGCAACCTTCAGCACGGCGGGCTGGATCGCCGCGAGCTGCGACGGCGAGTACTTCCGGAGGAACACGATCTCGCCGTAGTCCTTTTCCGCCGGGTGATCCAGACAGGTGAGGATCGCTTCCTTCAGCGGCGACATCGCGACCCGGCCGTCAATCATCCGAGCGACCAGCGCAAACGCCTCCAGGCGCAGATCATAGAACCGACCGGCATCCAGGTTGTCGAAGGGCCGCTCCGCGCCATAGGCGCTCCGATAGGCTGCGGTGAACCCGGTCCCGTGCTGGACAATCACCGCGGCGGGCGCGGGCGTTGCCCCCCAGAGCGCGACAATGCCATCGTTCACAAGCAGGAAGCGCTCGGGCGCAATGTCCATGGTGCGCGCCAGGACGCCGTGCTGCATGATGGTCTCTTCCGGGAAATCCACGCCGTTGAGCCCCAGTCCCAGCCCTGCGATATCGGCGGAACGAACGCCGGCGCGTTCGCACAGCGTGTCACGCACGGACTGCAGCACCGCGCACGACTCGGCCGAGGGGACACCGACGATGGCAGAGGGTCCCGCCTTACACTCGGCCAGCATCGTTCCGGTCTCATCGGCCAGCGCCCCCATGGTCTTGGTGCCGCCACCGTCAATGCCCATGTACAGCCTGCGCGCGACGTGCTGCATCCTATCACCATTTCCTTTAGGAATTTGGAACGGACCATGACAGCGACCTGATTCGTCGGTAATGAGGCCATTATTGTGAAGATATTTTCGTAGCGCAACCAACAAATGCGCTTGCATTGCAAGAAAGTGGTACGTACCATTCGAGACACGCACCACAAGGAGCTGTTATGGGCATTACGATCCGCAGGCTGGCGCAACTCGCCGGAGTATCGCATGTGACCGTGCTGCGCGCGTTGCACGGCCGTGATGCCGTGAGCGAGCGGACGCGCCGGCACGTCATCGAACTGGCCAGGAAACATCACTTTCCGCTGCCGCCAACCCGGGCGACCGAGTCGCAGGACCGGTTGAACGCCCTCTGTTCGATGATCGACACCCAGAACGATATACCGCCATCGAACCAGGGGTTCAGCCATCGCCTGCTGGCTGGCCTGATCCGGGGCGTGGCGGCCTGTGGGGCGGAACTGATGAACGTCTCCGGACCGAGCGAAACCGAATGGCCGCTGGTGGTCAATCGCCGACAGGTGGACGGCGTGGTAATGGAGTTCGGCGATGAGCTGGCACCGCACCCGCCGCTCCCGGCGCCGGTTCCCATGGTTCTCATCTTTGCCGGGCCGCCGCAGGCGGACGTGGTCACCGTCGCGAACTTCGACGGCGGCCGACTGCTCGGGGCGCACCTGGCCGAGCTCGGGCATCGCCGCGTAGCCTATTTGGGGTTGCGATCCAGCATGTCACTCGAACGGCTGGCCGGGCTGCGCACCGCCTTGGAGCAAGACGGTGGCAGCACCCCCCCGGAATGTGTCACCCTCTTTCAGCAAAGCGGCGGACGTGAATTCACGACCGAAATGCTGGATCGGCTGCTGGCCAGGGCGCGAGCCGCTAACGCGGGGGCAAACGGGTTCACCGCCCTGGCCTGCTACAACGACTACCTGGCCGCAGCGGCCATTCTGCACCTGCGCGAGCGCGGCGTGCGCGTGCCGGAGGACGTGAGTGTGATCGGCTTCGATCACGTCCGGCCCGTCTGGTACGACGGCCCGGCCTTGACGACCGTGGCCATGCCGCTGGAGGAGATCGGCGCCGAGGCCGTGCGCCTGCTCTACTGGCGCCTGGCCCACCCCGACGCCCCACCCCGCCGGCTGGTGCTGAACGCACCGCTGGTCGCGGGCGAAACCACACGGGCGGTGAAAACGGTATCGTCTTGAGTAGTTACATCTTCTCTCTATTAACGCCTGTCTTCGCGCTGGCGCGGAACTTTCCGCGAGTCAGTCGCCAGCGTCGGATGTCACAGGCCGTAGCCCTCGGCCCGCCCCGGGGGGCGTCTTTGTCTCGGGTCTTAATTTCGGGTCTTGGTCTATTCGGTCACAGGGGAAGATTAAGACTGGAGATTAAGACCGGAGAACAAGACTCGGTGCGTTCCTTCCCGGACAAAAAAGCCGTCTTCCGCTACCGTTAGTAACTGCTCCACCGCCGGTCCGGGCGGGTCCGGCGGCCCCGCACCCAGACCCTGCGCCCGCCGTCGCGTGCCCCACAGCCACTCCAGGGCGGCTCACCGAGAGATTCGCTATCCTGTATGGCCCACCACGCACCAGGCCGCGCACAAGGAAGGCCCACGGGTAATCGTCAACCGTACTCGTCGATCGTACTCGTCGACCGCACTCGTCGACCGGAAACCGTGCGGTGTTCGTTGACGCGTACGGTTGACGGGTGGGATGGCAAGGCGGCCACCCGGTAGAGTAGGCTGAGCTCCAGGTCGGAAAAATCGCAAACGTTTGCGAATTTTTGGCGTGGCGGGCGACGCGCCTATCAGGCCCGCGGTTGCCACGGAATCGTGCCCGTGCTGCTGGAGCCACCGGCGCCAGGTGGCTGTAGGCCGGCCGGAAGCACCATCTTTGTCGCGATCATGGTCGCGATCGTTGTCGGGCTGCATCGTTGTCTGACGAAGATCGGGACAACGATCGAGAAAACGATAACCTGAGCCGCAGCTCCCCGGTGGGCTGGCCATGCCGGCAGCAAAGTTCCGCGAGAGAAAGAAATCCGCGAGATTTGACAAGAAAAAGGAATGGCGCGAGGTCAGGCCGCAGCGACCACTCCTCGCGCTGCACCTTTTTCTTTCATATTCTCGATTTTTTTC
>CAIOST010000058.1 GCA_903861045.1 uncultured bacterium
GGTACGACTTTCGGGGTCGAAAAACAACGCCACCATCAAAAACAAGCTCCGCCCCCCCTGAGCCCCTCCACCCCGCCCAAATAGTTTACATAACCGCCGTTATCCGACACCGAGGTGTCCCGACCACCGCTCGGAAATACAGCTTGTTCAGCGTCACCACCTGTACATCCGGTACCACGCGTGGTTCGGTGCAGGAGGCACTGCGGTCAATGATCTCGCGTACGGTGGCCTTGCCGACCACCAAGCCGATCGGCACCCCGGCGTCGGTCACGCCGATGAGCAGGGTGCCGCCGCGATGATTGGCAAACGCGCCAATCGCCTGCAACGCCTCCTCCTGGAGGCTTTCCTTGAACTCGACGGTTTCTGATTCGCCGCCGGCGAGGAGTTGGGGGAGAGAGTTGGCATGCATACAGAAAATCTAACTCCGCCTCTTTACCGCACGAAGCAAACTCCGTGATGGATATTGCACTAT
This sequence comes from uncultured bacterium, assembly GCA_903861045.1. Lineage (GTDB taxonomy): Bacteria > Verrucomicrobiota > Kiritimatiellia > RFP12 > CAIWXQ01 > CAIWXQ01. Next base: position 473 of record CAIOST010000058.1, read on the forward strand.
CACTACCGTTGTTCCACTTCGACATTGTCCCAATACCATTCGTAACCGAGGCCGCTATCTTTTTTGACTGCATCGGAAAAACTCCCGCCAAGCGATGCCTTTGCTAATTCTTCAGCCTCGTTGCTAGTCCTGGCTTTGACAGGCACCGAAAACACTAACTGTCTCTTGTAGTTAACATATCCACCAGTTCGCGCATACACTTTCACTACATAGGTGAATGCTGGGAGGTTGGCAAACGGATCCTCGGTTGACGATGTTCCAGATGTCCCGCTACTGGATCGGCCGGAAGATGACTGCCCTTGTTCACGCGCCAACTCGGCTCGCCAATATGCGTCCTCGCGTTCAATTTGAGCATGAATTTCTTTGAGCGCTGCATCAGACCCTGTGCAAATCGCATCAAGATTGATACAGGCGGCTGAATTATTCTCCTTTTGATCAAGGGCGGTCACGGCGGCAAGGTTGATCTTGCGCGGCCTGCCACCGTCCAATTGCTTGATGCTAACCAACTCACAACGCAACTGGGCCCCGGTCGTCTTGCTTTCCGTTGCAATGAAATCCACATCAACGTGAGAGGTGCCGCCGGCTTTCCCGTAATCAATCGTTTGCGTCCATGATGATGAGCGGCTGCCGTCAATCGTGAAGGTTATCAAGGCAGGAATTTCATGCACATTCCTTTCTGTTTGGGACAAGAATATCATGCGCGCCGTGATTTCTCGCTCCAAGCGCAGGGTGCAACGCACCACGACCTCATAGCGCCCCCGGAAGTCCACCACTGTGTTTGCTTTTTTGTTGAGAGTCACATCTAGCTTCGTGTTTTTTTCGCTGGTGCGCAAAAAACCCCACAGGTGACTCTTAATGCCGCTATCGGCATCGGTGGTGCCAGCGGTCTTGCCGTTCATGTTGAAGAGGTCGTTCTTCTCTTGCGCCAACAACATAGCGATGTATTCGAGTTGACCCAACTCCTCCTCCGACTTCGCCAATTCGTACGCCCGGATAAAGTCTGGCTTCTCACGCGTTGCCAGAAAGCACAGACGGGCGTCTGCAAAACGGGATGAGCCCCGAAGTGCAGCGATATTCGCCATTACCCATCGCATCTCACGCATGGCAATCCCCGCATCCCGGGCCCGTTTGCTGATGGTCAGGTTGACTCGGTTCTTTTCCAAGACGGCCCGATCATTCAGCAGGGCGCGCAAGCGCGGTGCATTGGCCCGGCCGAAATTCATCATCCCCTTGTGATACTCAAAGTCAAGAAACTCACCTGCGTTCATGGCTTTACCAGTAACATCGCCTAACGTGCTCATCTTCCAACGGTATTCAGTATCGGCGCCAGCCTCCAGTAACTGTCTAAATATACTGACGACGGTATCTTTCTCAACTTCCTTCGGGTCGCCGGCAAATTGCGTGGCCACCACCAGCAAGGGCGATTCCTCGCCCGGGGCTTGGCTGTTAGGATCTGCGGCAAGATAGCGAAGAAAATAATCAACTGCCGTGGCGTTGGTAGCCTTCACGGCTGCGCTCAAATCCGGGCAACCGCCACTCACGCGTGTTGCCCATTCAGCGCTTTGTGCTTGATCAACCCAGCACATCGCGGCCCTGTTGCTGCCAAGTTGCATAACGGCAGCATCCAGTTGCTTCGATACGGTATCACGATGAGTGCCAATGGGTGAAGTTGCGTAGAGCGACAGATAGATGCAGGCCATTTTGGCCTGGTCGGCGACTTGCTCAGACCTAGCCACCCGCTGGTAGGCAACCAATTCATTCTCGAGTGCCGTTTTACGGTCGTGTACTTGTTTGCCAAAGCGACTGGATGGATATGTTTTAATGAACTGCTGGCAAGCTTCCAGGCTGGTGCCAGCGAGCGTTATATTTGCCATCTCGGCTTCGATGACTTCAGCTATTTTTTGGTCCAACGTGTGAATCACAGACTCACGTCCAATCGTAAAAGTTGAGGCAGTATTCACGGCCTGACGAAGATTCAATAGCTCGCGCGAAGTTGTCATCCGATTACATTCCGCCAGGATGTAATCCTTATCGGTTGGCAGGATCCCGTTTTCTTGCAGATCATAAACGGCAGCACTAATGGAGTCATGAGCCATTATTTTGTAGTGCTCCATCTTCCAGTCCACATAGGCGCTGTCCCATAGCCACAAGGGACACCAGCGGACACACTGAAACGAGCCCGTATAGTGCCGGCTGTAAGACCCCTTGACCTTGGAATTGAGGCCTTGTGCATCACAATTGATGTTGACGTATAAATCGGACTGACAACTTTCATAAGTCGGAATGAATCCAAGTGAGATTAGACGCAAGAAGGTATACGTCCCATAGACAACATCATTATAATGAAAACCATTATGATCAATGTGGATTAACATTGCTTTTGCCGGGTTACCCTGGCGTCGGCCATTCCAGATAACATCACCGTATCCCCAGCCGACCATTTCCTTTCTTATCGTGTTGTGCAATTCGAAAGGGAAACTGTAGTTATAGCTCTGTTCAATCGTCGGCGTGACAACTTGCTGATTAAAGAAAATAACCTTTTCAGCTCGCCCCGTGACCGGGACGGGAGTACTGGCACAACCGGCTAAGGCCAGCAGGATACATGCAGATGCCAGTGCGTTGCCGCATATACCCAAAAACGAGAAGCGGCGATCAAGTGTTAGTTGGTTTTCATACCCCGGTGAGCGCAGGAAGCTGTTCAACTCCTGCGCGCCCAATTCAGCGCCGGTCGCCTGAATAGTGGACATCTTGAATTTCATAATAACCTTTCGCTGGAACAACATTGTGCCTGCGTCGCGCCTCTTCCCTCGGCCCCATCGTTCCTACCACGCTTGGCACCATGGCCGGGTGGCGGGCTCCGCCCAGCCCCCGTCCTTGGTGCTGCGGGATCCTCCGCCTCAGCTCAAACACTGGTCTCGAAGCACCGCCTCATGAAGCTGGGGTCACACGAACCAAGCGGAGTCCCCGCTCGCGGCTGCAGTCGCCTGGCGAACCGCGGCGGTTCGCCGAACGGCAGTTCCCGGCGGAGGCGCTCCAGCTCCCGCCCCTATATACACGGAGCAAGCCCGAGGTGGCACCCCCTGGATTGGTTACCGCGTCACTGGCATAGTCGCCGTACCAGTCCTGACACCACTCCCAGACGTTGCCGTGCATGTCATACAGTCCCCAGTCGTTGGGCTTCTTCTGCCCGACGGGATACGTCGTCTTGTTGTCGTTGCCCTCATACCACCCCATCTCATCCAGTTTGCCGGTGCCAGCAAACGCGTTGGAGGAACCCGCGCGGCAAGCGTACTCCCACTCCGCCTCGGTAGGTAGACGGAACCCGCCGCCCGGTACCCGGGCATTGAGCGCCTTGATGAACTCCTGATAGTCGTCCCAGCTCACCTGCTCCACCGGCGCGTCCAACCCGGGATTTGTGAATTTGCTGGGATTACGTCCCATTACCGTCTGCCACTGCCGCTGTGTGACCTCGAACTTGCCGATATAGAACGGCTTGGTGAGGGTGGTCGAGTGCTGAACTTCATTGTCGAAATGATCCTTTTCGTTGGCAGGGCTGCCCATGGTAAAGTTGCCGAATGGACAGAACTTCAACTCCAGCATCACGCCGCTACCCACGTTCACTACCATCATGTCGGGGTGGAGGGCGGCCAGACGCGACCGCAGGGGCGCGCTGCAGTTGGGCTCGGCGGTCTTAAGCGCGCCGTAGGCGACGGCCTCCGTGTTCGGCAACTTGCCGTCGGTTCCCACGGTCTTCTCCAGCCGTGCGAGTTCCGCAGCGGCCAGGGTCTCCAGGCGCGCCTTAACCTTGACTGCCTGTGGCCGGTCGCCATACTGCGCCAGCCAGGAGTTGCAGTCGGCGACTGTATTCAATCCTTCATCACTCAAGATTCGATCCAGCCGCGTCTTGACCTCGCGGACGTGATTGCCGCCGGGGTACCGCTTCAGGTATTCCTCGCAACCGGCCACGTCTACGGGGCCGATCTTGCGGAAGTAGTAGGCCTCGCAGGTGTATTTCTTGACCTCGGGAGTGGACCGCTGTGTCACCATGCCGGCCAGTTCCACCTCATCCCTGGCCGTCAGGGTCTCGCCGTTATCCAGCAGTTTTACAGCGTAGATCACGTGCTTGCCGGGAGGCAGGGCCAGATCCATGGCATGACCGTTGTAGACGCCCATGAACCGGTTATCTACATAGACGCGCAGGCCGTTCTCGGTGAGGCGCAGGCGCACCATGGACGGGCTCTCGCCCAGGTCGCGCTCGGTGAAGGCCGATGCGGAGCCGAGGCTTTGAAACTCCGTGATGTCCGGGAAGTCCGATTTACCGTTGGCCGCCCAACTGGTGCCGGAGCACAGTCCATAGCCCATAGCCGCCACCACACACAGCCGCAGCATGCGGCGCAACGCGGTTCGCATGGTCTTTTTCTCATTCATTTGCATGGTTCATTGATCCTCTCGTTTGACTTCGCGCTACGTGACTTACGTGGTGAATCATTCAGGTTGTCTTTGGGATACCGCTCGGACGGCGCATCACGCCGGATTTCTCCCTGTTGCGCCAGCCATGTCCGACCTTTGGCGGTGAGCCGGTATTTCTGCAACCGGCTCTTGGGCTTGGCAGGGATGGTATACTCCAACCAGCCTGTGCGAAGGCAGGGCTCCAAATACGCCTTCAGGAAATGCATGCGATCTTTCAAGCCCGCCGCGGCTTGCAACACTGTCGCCGCCACATCTTGTTCTGCCGCCTGCAGCACGGCACAGACTTGAGGGGTGACTTGAGGGGTGACGGGGCCTGTGCCGGGGTGCGTCAGCATCTCAGGGGTGGCCGGATGTTTGTGAAAAGTGAACAGGAAGCCGCCGGAGTTTTCTTCAACCCTGACGGAGCCTTCGATCAGGCGGTCGTCCACGATGTCGGTCTCGGTGCGGAAGCGTCCGCAGTGCACAGTTGCCTGCACCAGAGGGGATTGCGGGCGTTTGCCAAAGAGCAGCAGTGCCGCCCAAGTGGGGTGGCCGTCCTGTAGCAATTCGAGTTTCTCCAAGATCTCCAGCGGATCGGCACCGGCGGGGAAATTGCGGCGGCCGACGCCGGTGGCGAGGTTCATATAGGTCCGGACACGATCGAGGTTCAGATCTTGCGCCGATTTGCCTGGGGCCAGTTGAGCATCCCAACTCGTGCCGGTGGAGGCGAGGTGCATCTCGGCAATGGCCGTAGGCGACAACTGCCGGTTGCTGCTGTCCACGCGCCGGTAACAGCGGCCGCGCACGGCCACCGGTTTGATGGGGTACTCCGGCACCTGCACCACGATGATGTGGCGGTCGTTCAGCGTCACCACCTGTACATCCGGCACCACGCGCGGTTCGGTGCAGGAGGCGATGCGGTCAATGATCTCGCGTACGGTGGCCTTACCGACCACCACGCCGATCGGCACCCCGGCGTCGGTCACGCCGATGAGCAGGGTGCCGCCGCGATGATTGGCAAACGCGCCAATCGACTGCAACGCCTCCTCCCGGAGGCTTTCCTTGAACTCGACGGTATCTGATTCGCCACCGGCGAGGAGTTGGGGGAGATGGTTGGCATGCATACAGTAAATCTAACTCCGCCTCTTTACCGCACGAAGCAAACTCCGTGATGGATATTGCACTATCACTACCGTTGTTCCACTTCGACATTGTCCCAGTACCATTCGTTCCCTAAGCTTTTCTTTACCTCATCGGCGAAACTCCCGCCAACCGATGCCTCTGCTAATTTCTTGGCCTCCTCGCTGAACCTTGCTTTGACCGTTACCGAAAACGCCAACTGTCGCTCGTAGAAAACAAAGCCTCCAGTTCGTGCATACACTTTTACTACAAAGGTCCCTACTGGGAGGTTGGCAAACGGATCTTCGGTTGACGATGTTCCAGATGCCCCGCTACTGGATCGGCCGGAAGCATATGACGTTTCGCGGCGTGCTGCAGCCAATAATGCCTGTTCTTGCCGCTGCCTCTCCAACTTCGCCAATCGCTGCTTTTCCGCATCCTTCCACGCTGCTAAAGCGTCGGCGGCATCCAGTTGGGCGGTGAGGAGTTGTTGCTTGTCGCTCTTGGTGGTGGCGTAGGTGGCGGCTTCGGCGAGTTGGGCTTGCATGCCGGCCTCGTCGCCGCTGGCGGCTTTGGTAGCGGCGGCTTCGAGGCAGTCCTGCATATCGGCCCGGTCGAGCATGGCCACAAGTTTCTGCCGTACCGCTGAGGCGTTCCCACGTGTCGCCGGCGCTGTGGCCGGAGCCGCCGGCGGGGTGCCGTGCAGGGGGTCGGTTGCGGCGGGTATTGCTGCCGCCGTGGGACGCACTGTGGCCGACACAGGGCTACCGGCCTTACCGTCGCCTTGGGGTTCCTGCACGCCACAGCCCGAGGTAACAAGCAAAGCCACACTCAGCAACAGAGGCCGAAGACACTTTAGTTGTGATAAGCCATCCCATTCCAACTGGCCCCGGCCCGTATGAGCTGAAAGCAAGTCGGGATCCTTTTTACGCATCGATGTCATGGGCGGGAAGCATGGCAGAAGCGGGGTTGAACGTCAAGATTACCACCAGCCACCGGTTTGGGGCTGGCAGCTCCCCCGAAGCCTGCGGTTCGCACGCATGGCTGATGCGCGAGGGGCTGCGGCCAGGCGCCTGGGAGTGAGCCGTCGGAAGGGCTGGCTGGTGGACGAGCGGACTCGGAGGAGCCTGCCCGGAGAACCACGGAGGGTCGCCGGGTTGTGTACGGCGGAAGCCTTACTCAAGCGCGCCCGCGCAGCGCAAACCAGATGGTGCCGATCACGCCGCAGCCGAAGGCGGTCAGCAGGTTAGCCTGCGGCGAGACCTGCCACAGCAGGGCACCGCCAAAGGCGGCAAAGGCGACGGTCACGTCGCGCAGGAGATAGTAGAGCCCGAACATGGCAGCCTTGCGCCCCTCGGGCGCCAGATCCATGATCAGTGCCTTGCGCGTCGGCTCGCCAAACTCCTTGAGTCCGCGCAGCACAAAGACTGCCACCAGCAGGTTGAACGACTGCGCGTGCAACAGCGCCAGCGGAAACAGGGTGAAGAACGCAAACGTGATCAGCACAAACGGCTTCTTACCGAACCGGTCGGCCAGGATGGCCACCGGCACATAGATCAGCACGGCCGTGATATTTTCAATGGCCGAGAGCCAGCCAAAGGTCAGCTCGGAAGTGGGGTGCGCAATCGTGCGGGTCACCCACACCACCACAAAGGCATCCGGGATGCGTTCGCAAAAACGGATCAGGATGTCGGAAAACAACAGACTGCGCAGCGCGGGCGGCATCTCGCGCCAGAGGCGCAGCGGATTGGCCTCGGCCGGCTTCGTTTCGCGCGAGTCGTCCGTGATCAGCACCTGCTGGATCACGGCCGCCGCCAGGGCCAGCCCCAGCGCGATCAGGAACGCCGCGCGCACGCCACCGGCGACGCCCCACACGGCAATGCAGGCCCCGCCCAGCACCGGCCCCAGCATCTTGGGGACGCGCCGCACCAGCGCCAGCACCGAGACGCCCATGGCGCGCTTGTTCTTCGGCACCGCCTTGGCCACCAGGTCCATGGTGGCCGGAAGCGAAATGGCAGACCAGGAGATGAAGAAGGCCGCGCCCAGCAGCACGGCCCACCAAGTCGGCACCAGGATGACAATCAGGAAGCCCACCATCGAGAGCCCATTGAAAATCAGCAACGCGCGCTTGGTGCCAAGGCGGTCGCTCAGGTAGCCCCCGGGAAAGGAGTAGAGCGCAGAGAGCAGGTCGTCCATGCCGGCCAGCAAGCCGATGGCCAGGATTCCGGTGGCGGTGTTTTGCGTCAACTCCTGCAGGTACAACGGCAGGAAACGCTCCGCCATGTGCTCCCCCATGCCCACCAGGATCACCATGCCGAGCAACCCGGCCACGCTGCGCCGCGCAGCCAACCAGATCTTCAGGCGTGATGCGAATGTTGGCGGCAGCAGGGATATGCGCGTATCTTGGCAAAAGAAGCGGCCGACAGCCACAAAGTATTTGAGGCGTGGCCGTCCAAGTATTGGGATGAGTGGACTGGCTCGACAGGATCAGCCGATGGCAAAGTCATTTTTCCGGCAAGATCAGGCAGTCTAAAGAAAGATATTCGGGGTTCGCTCACACCAGTACGCGCGTTCCAGTCAGCCGCCCAGCGGCCTTCTCACACGTCAGCATTTCGTCGGCATGTTTCCGGTATTCGGCGTGAATCAGCCGGTCAACAAACCCACAACCGCACGCGGCCCGCGGACCTACCACCTAACACCTACCACCTTCTCCCCGGCGGCCCCGCCCTACCAGCCTGCCGACACTCCCCATTCGCGTGCATTCGCGTGCATTCGCGTGCATTCGCGTTCATTCGCAGTTCCACCTGCAACATCTCTCTTCTTCGTGCTCTGCGTGGTGCAAACATTCCCAACACGTTCCTGCGGCTGCGGCGGGTCCGGCGGCCCCGCCCGGCCTGCCGGCCTGCCGGCACTCCCTATTCGCGTGCATGCGCGTGCATGCGCGGTTCCACCGGCAACATCTCTGCCCTTGCCTCCACGGCGGGTAGCCAGATAGAGAAGACGCTCCCTTTGCCCAACTCGCTGGCGACCGCCACGCTACCCTGGTGGATCTGCGCCACGTGTTTGACAATAGAGAGCCCCAGGCCCGTACCACCCTGATGGCGACTGCGCCCCTTGTCTACCCGGTAGAAGCGTTCGAAAATGCGATCCAAGTGCTCCGGGGCGATCCCTGGGCCAAAATCACGCACCTGGACGCGGACCCCCGCGTGGCCCGGCAGCTCTTCGGCGGAGACCTCCACGCGGCCACCGCTGCCCCCATACTGGATGGCATTCTGGATCAGATTCCCCAAGGCCTGCTCCAACAATCCCGCGTGCGCCAGGACCCGCATCGCGGGCGGGATGGTCATGCGCACCTCCACCTGCTGCGCCTGCGCCTGCATCTGACTGCTCTCGATGGCATTCCCCACCAGCCCAGCCAGTGGCGTTAGCTCCAGGCTCACCGCGCCGCGCTGGTCTTCCAGCCGCGATAGCAACAGTAAGTCCGTAATAATGGACTGCAACTGGCCGGCCTGCCGTCGAATAATGGTCAGGAAGCGCTCGGACGTGGCTGGATCCGGCCTGACCTTCCCTTCCAGCAACGTCTCGGCAAAACCGATGATCGCCGTGATCGGTGTGCGCAGTTCATGCGAGACATTGGCCACGAACTCCTGCCGCACCCGCTCCAGCCGGCGCACATGGGAGATATCATTCAAAACCACCAGCGTGCCGATGCGAACGTCAGCGGCGTCGCGTAACGGCGTGACCCGGGCCCAGAGTGCCGTTTCCGGCGCCGCCGGATCCAGCAATTCCCGCTCTACGACGGAATCCGCAGCGGCATCCAGCAACGCCAGCAGATCCGCACGACGCAGCCACTCATACACCGCCAGCCCGACCACCTGACGGTCGCCGAGGTTCAACTGACGACAGGCGGCCGCATTGATCACCACTACCCGGTTGCGCACATCCGTCGCCAGCACGCCTTCCGTCATGCTGGCCAGAATGCGTTCGCGCAAGTTGCGCTCCTGGGCCAGGGCTCGGAGCTCGTCCTGCAGACGATCCGTGGTCTGGTTGATCGAATGGGCCAGTTCCGCCAGCGGCGGCAGGTGCGGCAAGGATAAGCGGGTTTCCAATTCCCCCGCGCCAATGCGCGCCACACTGGCGCGCATCGCGGCCACAGGGCGCACCACGCGCAGCGCCACGACATAGCTGAGCAACGCCGCTCCCGCGCTTGTCACCACCATCAACAGCCAGATGCCATGGCTGGCCTGGGCCAGGTCGTGGACCAGCGCCGTGTGCGGCAGCGCAACCCGCACCACGCCTACCGTGCGGCCGTGGCGCGAGATGGCACGTGCCGCGTAGAAGAGATGCTTATTCAAGGTGGCACTGTAACGATCGGCGAAGCCGCGTCCGGCCCGCAAGGCCTCACGGATCTCCGGTCGGTCCGCATGCGACGCCAGTTCGCCGGCAATCGCATCGGTCTCGACCAGTACATGGCCGGCAGAATCCAGCACCGTGACGCGAATCCCTTCGGCAGCCCGCACGGCGCGGCAAAAACGTTCGATCTCGTCAAGCGGCTTGGGCGCGCCATCGTCCTGAAAAACGACCAGGGCCGCCAGTTCCGCCTGCGCGTACATGACTTGCAGCCGTTCCTCGCGCCGCACCTTCCAACCGGTATGCCAGGCATACAGTGCCACCAGCGTCATGCTGGCTAGCAAGATCAGCACCTGCGGACCAAACAACTGCAGGAATAAACTGCGCCGGCTCATATCGCCTCCAGCCGTAATCGGTAACCGACACCACGCACGGTTTCAATCAACCCGCCATGTGGCCCCATTTTACGACGCAACCCCACAATCTGCACGTCTACGGAGCGGTCCGTCACGGCGTAATCGGCGCCATGCACCGCATCCACGATCTGATAGCGCGAGAAGACCACCCCCGGCCGCCGCAACAAGAGATCCAGGATGCGGAATTCACTGAGGGTCATGATCACCGGCTGGCCATCCAGGCGCACCACATGGTGCGTACGGTCAAGTTCGATCGGTCCGCGCACCAACTTATCGGCGCTGTCCTCCGGTTCCGTGGCGCGTCGGCGCAGGACGGCCCGCACTCGCGCCAGCAGGACCCGGGGGCTGAACGGCTTGGTGATGTAATCGTCCGCACCCACTTCCAGTCCCGCCACAATGTCGGCATCCTCGTCGCGCGCGGTCACCATGATCACCGGCAACAGGGCCGTACGCGCCGCTGCGCGCAACTTCCGGCAGTAGGTGAAGCCGTTCTCGCCCGGCAACATCAGGTCCAGCAACACCAGCGCGGGCAGTTGCTTTTCAAGAATTTTTTCGGCCGCCTCCACAGAACTGGCGGTCACCACTTTATAGCCGTCGCGCTCCAGATTAAAGCGCATCAGCTCCTGGATATCCATCTCATCTTCGATCACCAATACGGTTTCGCTGGCCATACAGCTCTCCTCCCTATCAACCCGTGCGCCACTGCACATGACCAGAGTAGCAGAATGGCGGAAAATAATGTTAGGAATTGACTAGACTCGCGTCAGAATTGCATATGGCCAGCACCTGCGGTTCCGGCCTGCCGCGTAAATCTGGACTTTGCCGCGAAACATGCCTAGCTTTCGGTCGAATCCCTCCCTCCGGTTGTCCGGCTGGCGGCGCCACGGGAGGCACATCCGCACCATACAACCGATGCGGCCAGGGGGCCCGCTCCTCTGCCGGCGCAGCCTCCCCTGCGGACGCACATGGTCCCATGATGTCATCCAGCAGCACCGCCCAATCCTGTGCCGGCAGGAATGCCGTTTCTATTTCGGTGCGCCACCGCGCGTACTCCTCGGGATGCCGCCTTCGGTTGTCGAGCAAGCGCGCCAGAGTCTGCGTCCACATAGCCGGATCATCAACCGGCAGGGCATAGCCGGAGCGCCCGTGTTGGATGATTTCCGGCGGCCCTCCCGCCGCGGCTACCACGGCCGGTAAGCCACAGACCTGTGCCTCCAATACAGCCATGCCAAAGGTATCCGTGGTACTGGGAAAAACAAACACATCCGCCAGCGCATAGCAGGCCCGGAGCGTCTTGCGGTCAAGACGACCAAGAAAGAGGACATCAGGGGATCCTGCCGCCTGCCGCTCCAACGCCGGCCTGGCCGGCCCGTCACCGGCCAACACCAGCCTTATATCCTGCCCGCTCGCGCGCAGCTCCTGAAACAGACGAAGCAGGAAATCGAGGTTCTTCTCTTGCCCCAGGCGTCCGGCATACAAGAGCGTGGGGCGTTCCTCCGCGAACCACTGCTCACGCACACGCTCGCGAATGGCGGTATCCAGCTTCATGAAATCACGGTCCAACCCGCGCGGCAAGATTTTCATCTTCTGCCGGTCCAGACCCTGTTCGGCCAGTTGCTCGATATAGACACGGGAGGGCACGCGCAGGGTAAGGGCATGGTAGAAGTCCGGAGTCACCGCATAGATACAAGGGAGATTAATGATATCCGTGCGCCCGGCCAGATGCAGTTGCTCCTCCGGCAGCAGACACCCCACCAGTTGCAAGGGTCGTTGCAGCCGCTGCGCACACGCGGCCACATCGCCGAGCGTGACCGAAACACCGTTCAAATCGGACAGCGTATCGGAAAACCACAACACGCGCGGTTCCGGCCGCGGCAGCGCGGGGAAACAAACCTGATGCAGCGCAGCATTCAGCTCGCGCGATTGATGAAAATAGTGCAGCGTGCTGAAAAAGGGCGCGGCCAACAGACCGGCGGGCAGGGCCACGGTCACGTATTGCAGCAAGTCCGCCATGCCCTCGCCCCGGACGCTTTTCTCCACAGCCCGCGCCATCTCGGTCAGGCAACTGTCAAACAGCGTGGTTAAGGCTACATAGGTGCGATCAACCTGCCACGCGGGATTCGGACTGATGCAGGAGCGGGAAACATCCACGAGGGCCTCAAAGAAACGTGCCAGCATCAAATCGTGCGTCGACCGACCAAACCCGAGTTTCTTGACCAGCAACCGGTCCCGCAAGGGTGGCCCCTTTTTGTCAAATAGGATAGAGGCCAGCAGCGCGGGGAACCCCTTGGCACCTCCCTTATGGTGGGCGTATTCGCTGGCTACCTTAAAAATGGCATACGCCAACGCCTTATGATCACCATAGCGTCCGCCCGGCAGGGTACGTTTAGCGCGCAGGGTGTGCAGAAAACCAGCGATATCCGTCGCGCGCGCCATGGTGTATGTGGCACCGATGAACAACCCGGCATGATCATCCGATCCGCCCGTGATCCCCTTGATCCAGGGCTCCGCCCCCCACGGCTCCAACTGGTGCCGATCAGCCAGATCCGCCATGATTTCCGGCGTCAGACGGCGCAACAACTCCTGCCAGGAACCATGCCCCTCGCGCGGCCGTGTGCCATTGATCCCTTCAAACACATTGAAAAGCAGGAGCAACTTCTCCAGATGGCGGACCGTGAGGCGCCCGTTGACACTGTACATGGCATGCGCCACCGAATAGGCAATCTCCTCGCGCCGCAGATAATCCCGTAGCTCATAAATATTTTCACGCGCCTGCTGAATCACCGCGAATTGCGCCGGCGTAATCCCATAGCAAAGCACATGGACTTTGCAGCCATCTTCGGGGAAATAGGCCGTGGCCTCCGTGCTGACGAAGCAATCCGTGGGGTGCCGCGACACCAACTCCAGGGCGCCCTCAATGGTATTATGATCTGTCAAGGTGACAAAGTCCGCCCCGTGGCCCTTGGCGTGACGATAGACGCCTTCTACGTCGGTATACGACTCCTGCGCACCCAGGCGCTGCAGGATCCATTCGCTGGCGTGCCGCGAATGACAGGAATGCACATGCAGGTCAGCTCGTTTCATAAACCCTCCCATGACGACTAGAACCGTCCATGAGGCATCAGTTTGCCGGCAAAATACTACTATTCAGTGAGCAGCGTGTTAGACTCCTGCAAGCATGTACTTGGCCAGTTTTAGAATTGTTTCTACGTGTACGTGTAGCCTTTAACGATCGGGCTGAGTAGCGGCGGGCAGTCCCGTGCCCGCCGCACGACGCGCGACCAGCGCTGGGGCGATACCACGCGCCGCCGGCAAGGGACTGCCGGCGGCTACGCTCCGGCGGGCTGGCACTGCCCCTCACACACAAATATCGCTGACCAAATGTTTTCCGCTCAGACTAGGCAAGTTCATCCTAAATCGGACAAGCCCGCGACCCAACCACTTCTTAATCTGCGCAAATCAGCGAAATCTGCGGACAAAAACGCGGGCGCATCTTTTGGTTGTCCGCAGATTTCGCAGATTTGATCAGATTAAGAGGTTCGGTTTGATATTCTGCAGAACAAATTTGTCGTTTTTGCGACCGTGGTATTTGTCCGGAAGAACTTGTGTGTACAGGCCAGCACAAGGCCGCCGGGGGCGGCGGGTCCGGCAGCCCCGCCCGGCCTGCCGGCACGCCCTATGCGCGTGCATTCTCGCGAGCGTTCATTCGCGGTTCCACCAGCAACATCGCACCCCTTCGTACTCGTCGTACCTTCTTGGTGCAAACATTCCCGTCACGTTCCTGCGGCACTCGGCGGGTCCGGCGGCCCCGCCCCGGCACGGTCGCAGCTCCCGGCGCATCCACGGCGGCCTCATCACCCCGGCGGATTTTTGCCGAAGATGCCGGCGATCCGCCGCATATTGAACTTAGCAGTGCGGTCGTAATTGTAGATGCCGTTCTGCTCCTGCTCCACGTCCGTAAGCTGCGTGTAGCAATAGCCGCGGATGTGCTTGTGGCGCAGCAATGCCTCCACCTGCCCCTGCAGGCGCGTGTAGAACTCCTCGGTCGTGGTGGGCGCGCCGCCATAGCCCCAGGAGTTGTCGGCATACGCACGCCGTTCCTCCGGGATCCACTTGATGCCGCCAAATTCGTCCACCAGATATGGCTGGCCGGTGTAGGCCACTTCAAGCTCGGGGTGGTTGCGCCAGACCCCGGTCGTGGCATCCGGTGTCAGCATGGTGCCCAGCTTCTGCGGGTCCTGCTCGTAGTTGTGCACCGTCCAGAGATCCGTCTGCGCGTGAATATAGCCGCTGGCATCATTGACCGGTCGCGTGGGATCCAGGTCCTTGCAGAGCGCATAGAGGTCGCGGTGGAAGCGGCGATGCTGCTTGGGGTTGGTGAAGTTCACGGTCTCATTCAACGGCGTCCAGGCAATAATGGACGGATGGTTACGGTCCCGCACCACGATCTCCTGCCACTCGCTCAGGAAGAGACGTGCGGAAGGAATGTCGTTCGGGTCATTCCCCCAACTGGACGATTCCCCCCAGGTCAGATACCCCAGGCGATCAGCCCAGTAGTGGAAGCGTTCTTCGAAGACCTTCTGGTGCAGCCGTGCGCCGTTGAAGCCGGCCTTCTGCGCCAGCAGGATATCCCGCTTGAGCGCGGCATCCGAGGGCGCCGTCCAGATCCCTTCAGGGTAGAACCCCTGATCCAGAACCAGCCGCTGATAGAGCTTCTCGTTGTTGAGATAAACCTGATCGCCTTCCACATGGATCTTGCGCAGGCCGGCATAGCTGCGCACCGTGTCCACCACCTGGCCGTCGGCGTTGCGCACTTCCAGCACCAGGTCGTACAAGAACGGATCAGCGGGTGACCAGACGCGTGGTTTCTTCACCGGCAGGATCAGCGGCGCGCCATCCATGGCCGGCCCCTCGGCCTCTGCCACGCACTTCCCGCCCGCCAGCACCCGCGCACGCCAGGTCTGCCCGCGCGCCAGCGCCTGAAACCGCGGCGTGACAATGAAGCGCTCGCCGTCCAGGTCCGGCACAATCTGCACATCCCGCAAGGCCAACGGCGCCACCGGCTCCAACCAGACCGTCTGCCAGATCCCCGTGACCCGGCTGTAATGGCACCACATGGACTTGTAGTGGTAGCTCTGCTTGCCGGAGGGTTGCTTGTCGGTCCGCAGATTGTCCGCCACGCGCAGCACCACCTGATGCGTGCCGCCGGGCTTCACATAGCGGGTGATGTCAAACCGGAACGACACCGTGCCGCCGAAGTGCACCCCCACGGACTGGCCATCCACAAACAGTTCGCACTCGTAATCCACGCCGCCGAAGTGCAGCAGCACGTTGCGCCCCGCCCACGCCTTGGGGATCGTAATGGTGCGGTGGTACCACATCGCCGGTATGAAGTCTGTATGCTGCACGCCGGAGAGCGGGCTCTCGGGGCAGAATGGCACGACGATCCGGCCGTCAAACCCCTGGCTTTCAAAGAGGCGGCGGTCCATGCCAGACTGCCCATGATCAAACGTGTAGCTCCACGGGCCATTGAGGTTGAGCCAATCTGTCCGCTGGAATTGCGGACGCGGATATTCGGGACGCGGAATCGCCTTGCTGCGCATGCTTGCTCTCCTATTCGCCGGCCGGTTGGTCAGCGCCGTGCTTATACCAAAATCCATAGGGGGTGTCAAAAAAATCGCCCGCGTTTGGCCGTGGCAGGGGCGCATCCCTGTTTATGTTGCGCGCAACATAACCCTGTTTCGTTGACCTCCACAGATTGCGGATCGCGACAATGCGCGATTGCCTCTTGACATATTAACGCTCTCCGTTCATAGTCAGCATTGTCCATGATAAAAGGTTTTCAATGCCGCGACACAGAACGGCTCTTCAACTTCGAACGGGTTCGATGTTGGTATGAAGGCGTCCGTAAATCCGCACTTCGACAATTAAAATGGCTGGATGCTGCTGCCGAGTTACGCGACCTGCAAATCCCGCCGGCGAACCGATTGGAGAAGTTGAAGGGCAACCGCGAAGGACAGTTCAGCATTCGTGTCAACGACCAATGGCGGCTCTGCTTCGAGTGGCGCGAAGGACACGCCTGGAATGTCGAACGGGTGGACTATCATTAAGGAAATTGACCATGAAAGACCCTGCTCTGAACCCTGTCCACCCTGGCGAAGTCTTGGAGAACGATTTTTTGATCCCGATGGGCCTTTCCCAATACCGATTGGCCAAGGATATTCATGTTCCACCCCGTCGAATCAACGAAATCGTCCAGGGCAAGCGGGGCGTATCGGCAGATACCGCCCTGCGTCTGGCTCGCTATTTTGGAACCTCGGCAGAAGTTTGGCTGACCTTGCAGACACACTACGAACTGGACACCGCGCGTTTCGCCGCGGGCCGTGTGATTGAGCGCAGTATTCGCCCGGCCATGCCGAACCTGACGCTCGCGACGGCGTGACCATTCCGGCGGCAGCCGCGGTTGCCATCCCAAATCGTCCACCGAAGCGACACCGTAGGCCGCAACTCCGATTGCGGCCCTTTCCAAGGCCAGTACAGCGGGACCTGCGGGAACGCTGTTGGGACTCGCTCCCTAAAATCTTCGTCGCAAGACTTTGTCGAGACTGCGCTCGGCCAGTCATATCTCAACACAAAAGGGGCTTTCATGCCCGCGCTATACCCGATACCCGGCTTCGCAACCCATCCCGATCACATCCAGACCCATACAATTCCCCCCCCCACAAACCCGGAAGCGCCTTTCTTGGCTAAGGGGGATTGGGCACAAC
>CAIOST010000059.1 GCA_903861045.1 uncultured bacterium
ACGCGATGAGCGGCAGGCCACCATCGAGCAATTGGTCGATGGCGCCGACCGCTTCCTGGCGGGGCTCCAGGCGAAACTGACCGAAACGGAACGCAACCTCTTCTTTGCCTTGATCACCCGTGTGGAGGATGGCGGCCTGAAGCGCCCTCTTTCGTATGCCGAAATCGGCGAACGCATGGGGAAGATCACGAAACAGGCCGTTGAGAAAAAGATACGCCAGTTGTTCGAGCGGGAACCGAAATTGAAGCTGTACGTGGAGTCGGTTCGCAAGCCTTTGAAAGCCAGTAAGTTCTCCGAGTTGTCGCCATCTGACCGGCGCAAATATGGCATCGAGGCCTCGAGCGGCTATTCACCCGGTTGACGGCCAGGTTGACGCTTGGTTGACGCTCAGGTTGACGGTTTGGTTGACGCTTTGGTTGACGCGGTTGACGCATTTAATATGTTCCATGAGAGGCGGTTGTAAAAATCACCCCCTCGATTTGGTTGACGCCTGCGGAAATATGTAACCCCGCACGCGGCGATTCATTCCGATTCGGCATGTGCCATCACGGCGTCGGGGCTTACTCAAAGGAGGACGCCATGACGCTGCTTGAAGAGCTGATGCAAACCGCCATCAGCGCCGCTGACGAACGGAAACGCATTGCCCTGCGCGTGTTACGCGGCGAGACCGTGGAACCCGCCACCCTCCGGCCGGCCACCGGCCCTCTGCTCCTGGGCATGGGCGAAGGCGCCGAGCTCCTTGGCGTCAGCCGCTCAACCTTCTGGCGGGCCATGCGCGCCGGCAGGATCCAGCGCGTGGAAGTTTACCCCGGCTCCTTCCGGGTCCGGCGCGAGGATGTTGAGTTTTTGGCCGCGCGGGCAGCCGCCAAGCGGGATCGCAAACTGGCAAAGGCCTGACCCCAGGCAGGAGCACCCGCATGTCCAAACACTCCCTCTCTTTTGACCCCCAGCGCCATGAATACCGCCTCAACGGTAACGTGGTCCCCTCGGTGACGCAGATCGTGCGCGCCGTCATCCCCCGGCAGTTCGAGCCCGACCCCTGGTACCTGCAGCGGGGCTCCATGGTCCACAAGGCTGTCGCCCTCATGCTGTGCGGCGAACTCGACTGGGCCAGCGTGGATGAACGCATCCTGCCGCGGGTCCGGGCTGCCCAAGCCTACTGGCAGCAGAACGTCAACCGGATCTGCCCGCTCAACTCCGTATCGGACACCTGGCTGATGGAGATCGAAAAGCCCGGCTGCCATGCCCCGCTGGGGTTTGCCGGCACGCCGGATCTGCGTGTCGGGGCGGCGCTCCTTGACTGGAAGTCCTCGGCCGAACCCGAGGCGGAGGCCCAGCTCGGCGGTTATGTCCACTTCTATCCCCCCCGCACCATTCGCACCTGCATCTGCGTCGAGTTGCGCGATGACGGCACCTATCGCGAAACCTGCTACGACGCCCGGCGCTGCGCCGCCCTCTTTCTGAACGTGCTGACCGTCTATCAGTGGATGAACAAACATGGCCGCCTGTAGCGGCCCAGGAATGAACAAAGGAGTGAACCATGGAACAGCAGGAAACACAGGTGGCCAGTCTCAAGACCGAAGCCACCGGCATGATGCAGTGGGCCACCGGTCTGGTGGTCGTGACCAGGGATGATGCCGACAGCGCGCTGCAGCGCTTGTCCGTGATCAAGGGACTTCGCAAGAAGGTCGTGGACTGGTTCGCGCCGATGAAGAAGGCCGCAGCCGATGCCCACAAGGCCATTGTCACCCGCGAAAAGGAGGTGACCGATGTCGCTGACCGCGCCGAAGCCGTGGTCAAGCAGAAGGTCCTGGCCTGGCAACAGGCCGAACAGCGCAAGGCGGAGGCGGAGCGCCTGCGTCTACAGGCCGAGGTGGATGAGCGCGCCAGAAGAGAACGCGAGCGCCTCGAGCGTGAGGCCGCCCGCCTCAAGACCCCCGAGAAGCAGGAGGAACGCCTGCAGCAGGCCGCGGCCGTGGTGGCGCCCGTGATCGAAGTCGCAACGCCGGCGCTTACGGCGTCCGGGTCGTCCCTCCGCAAGACCTACCGTGCTGTCCTACTGGACAAGGCGGCCCTGATCCGCGCGGCCGTCCCCGGCAGCGTTGCCGAGACCATGCTGGCCTTCGACGCGCGCGCCGCCGATGCCTTCGCCCGTGCCACCAAGGGCGCCTCGCCGGTCCCCGGCATCCGCTTCGAAACCGTCGATGGCCTGAGCATCCGGGCGGCCGTCTGAACAACCCTCTCACACAACCAACCAAAGGAACCACACCATGACCACCGCACTGACTACCACCTCGGACAACACCCGCATGCAGGTGTCCGAAGTCAAAGACCAGATCAAGGACATCCAGCACCTCCTGCGCGATGCCCTGCAAGGCCCGACCAGGGATCACCCGGAAGGGGTCCACTACGGCATCGTCCCCGGCACCAACAAGCCCAGCCTTTTGAAACCCGGCGCGGAGAAGATCGCCATGATGTTCCGGCTGGTGCCGAACTACCAGACCGAACGGATCGACCTGCCGAACAGCCACCGGGAGGTGATCGTCACCTGCACGCTGACCCACGCCCCCTCCGGGATTACCAGTGGCCAGGGGATCGGCTCAGCCTCCACCCTCGAGAGTAAGCACCGCTACCGCGGCGCCGGGGGCCGGACCTGCCCTTCCTGCGGCGCCCTGTCCGTCAAGGCCAGCAAGAAGGAGTTCGGCGGGGGGTACTACTGCGACAAGAAGGCCGGCGGCTGCGGGGAGGGCTTCAAGCCGGGCACGCCGGATTACGAGATCCTGGACGCTGCGCCTGTCGTGCGCCTGGAGAACCCCGACCCGGCGGACCAGTACAACACCGTACTCAAGATGGCGCAGAAGCGCGCCCTGGTGGCCGCCGTGCTCACCGCCACGGCTGCCTCCGACATCTTCACGCAGGACCTCGAGGATGACCCGGCAGCCGGTGACCCCGCCGCCGCCCCCCGCGCGCCGGTCAGCGAACCGCGCGCTGCTAAGCCGTCCGCCGAACCCGCCTCGACTGAGGCCGAACAGATCGCCGAGGGGGTGCTGGAAGACGTGCTCTTCACTGAGAGCAAGCCCAGCGCACCCAAGCCTTGGAAGAAGTGGGGTCTGAAACTCGGCAGTGACGTGTTCGGCACCTTCGACGCCAAGCTCGGCGAACG
>CAIOST010000060.1 GCA_903861045.1 uncultured bacterium
CCTCGCAAGCGCCGGGCAATTGCATGCTGCGAAAGGCCTGACAGACTATCGCGGATCCTCCTCATCCTGTGATAAAACCGGGCAGTGGCTCATTCGACACTTCGTACGGAATCTTCCGTTGCTTGGGCGTAGTGTGGCGCATGCGCCTATTTATATCAATTACCAATTGATAAAATCAAGCAGAAAAATCGTCGCGTTGTCCTTTTCTTTTCGAGTAATTTCGACGCCTCGCGCTTTAACGCTCGCAGAACGGGGCCGGCGGAATCCGGTTGCACGGTCGCCAAAAGCCGCTATGCTAAAGCGCGTCGGATGGAATGGGCGTCGCCCGCCGCGAAAGCGGCGCTGACGCCCGCCGGCCCACTACCCCACCCGGAAGGTCGCAACCATGCAGAATATTCTCGCGCTGGATGATGATCCGGCCATCCTAAAATGCATCAGCATGGCCACCAAGGTTCGCGGCTACCAGTGTACGACTACCAGCAACTTTCAGGAGTTCTTTGACCACCTGCAACACCAACCGGTGGATCTGGTGCTGCTGGATGTCTGCATGCCGCAGAAGGACGGCTTTGAGGTGTTGCGCACGCTCAGGCTGGAACGGAAGGTCCCGGTACTCTTCGTAACCGGCTATGCGGGGGTCTTCACGCTGGAATCCAACGCCTTGCTGGATTTGTGGCAGCAGGAGTTCGCGGAGGGAAACACCGATATCCTCTACAAGCCCTTCTCCATTGAAAACCTATATGCCAAAATCGAAGGGCTGATCGGGCCGTGCGAGGCTCCGCCGTGATGGTGCCCCCCTCCGATCTGGAGATCAACCGCCAGGTACGCAAGCTGCTGGTCCGGTATAATATCAACCTGGGGTGGATCACCATCCTATCCTGCCGCGGGAACGTCCAAGTCAGTGGCAATCTGCTGCTGCTGTCAGGCACCGGCGGGGAGTTGTCCTCGCCCGTGCTGCGCAACCTGTTCCAGGAGATCGCCCGGACCCAAGGCGTTCGCCGGGTCTCCGTCGAGCTGAACAACTGGTCACACAATGGCGCCCTGGACGCGTGGAAACTGAAGGATGCCGCCGTGCCAGCGGGAACCAAGCTGCGGCCTACCGGCAGCGGCAGCCAGGTCTTCGACCTATCCGACGACCACCACTAGCGCGCCCCGGCGCACCGCCGCAATTCCGGGATGCGATAGGCGCGCGCGATGCGGGCATTCACACTCGCACGCTGGGTGGCATCCAGCGCCAGCTCCACGCCGCGCCCCTCCAACCGCAGCCTCGTCAGGCTGCCATCACGGTCCAAAATCCGGCACACCTCCGCCAGGTTATGCACCGGCTCGCCATTCACGGCCGTCACCAGTTCGTCCCGTAGCTCCTGATACCCGACATTCGCTGGATCCGGCAGCACCCCGGAGAGGATCACCAGATGTTCACCCGCCGGTGCCGGGCGGCTGCCGCCCGCCAGATAGAGATGGGCCAGCCGGAGGTTGGCGCCGCCCAGCCCGCGCCCGCCGGCTCGCAAATAGCGCGCCGTCAGCTCGCGCAATACCAAGCCGCTCTCCACCAGATACGCGGGCGGCGTGCCCCGCGTGTTCTCCGGCACCAGCGTATCCTCCTCCTGATACGGCTGCAGGACGACCGCGCTTTTCTGACGCACGCCCCGGCGTATGAACTCCAGCGTAACACGATCGTTGACCCGATGCCGCCCGGCAATCGCATGCACCAGCCGCGTGCGCCCGTATTGCGGATCGGGGTAGAACCCCTGGTTATCCAGCGCGAACCCGTCCCAGGCAACCAGCACATCATTCGGCTGCAGCGCCGTGGCCACACTGCCGTTCGTCGCGACTTCGATAATCAGCACCCCGCCAACCTCCGCTGGCACCCCGAGATAGCGCCGCTTCACAGCATCCACCAGCGGCACCCAGCTAAAACCTTCACTCGGCGGTGCCTGATATTCCGGCTCCGCGGCCATCAGCAGGAAACGCGACAACACCGGCGCCGGCAGGACAAACCCGGTCTGGTGCTGGGCATCATAGCGCATCATCATACCGGCCAGATACCCATCGCTAAACACCGGCGCCCCGGGGTTCAGCACGCGCAGGTCCGAGAGCACCCGGCAGGTCAGCACCGCAGCCGGGGCGGATGGCAGCGCCTCCACGCCGATCTCGATGATACGGCCGGTCCCTTCCTGCCGCAGTCCGGAATCATCATACTGCACAATGCGCGTCTGGTCACCACGCGCCACCTGGCCGGCCAGCGGCACCGGCGCCAGCTCCCGGCAGAAAGCCGCATCCGTGGTTTCCAGCAGCGCGACATTGCACTGCGGGTCGGATTGCCGCAGCGTGGCCGCCACCTTCATAGCCCGGCCAGGCTGCCGCAACTCCACCAGCGTTGCCTGCCGGATCAACTCCTCGGTCGTCAACACCCGCCCAGGACCAACGACCACGCCATACCCCTGCCGGGTCATGGGCCGGCTCAACCGCCACGGCATGCGCTCATCACAAGTCTGCGTGGTTACCAGCACATCCACCACCTGCACCGCATTCGTGACCGCCAAGGCCTCACCGGCCACCGTACGGGCCGCCAGCCCGCATAGCACCAAAGCCCACACCCGCCACCGGCGACGGCGGGGTAGGTCGAAACCAGGAAGCGAGGTTTTGCTCATCCGCGAGACTCCTGATAAGAGAGAGGTTTCTGGGTTCAGCGGCCGCTAGCGCAGCCGGGTCATGGATGGGATCTCGTAGCGGCGCCCGATCTGCCGGTCCGCCTCCGGCATCTGCGCGGCATCCAGCACCAGCGGATCGGGCGAACCGTCAAACCGGATGACATGAAAACCGTTCGTCGGCTGCTGCAAGGCCTGGACCAGATCGCGTAAGGTACCCACAGGCCGGCCGTTAGCCTCGCAGACCACCTGGTAGCGATACGCCTCATGGTAGGTGTTCACGCTATGCGGCAGGCGGTTGGCCAGGACGACAATCTGCGGGCGATCGCGGAACTGGTCATCCATCTTAGCGAACATCGCGAGATAGAAGAGGTTGTGCACGGCGCGGTTCTCGAGGTCGCCGCCGATGGCGCCCAGCAGGTTGCGCGTCACGGGCTGGAAGACCAGCCCGGCCGCGATATGGTACTCCGGCGGCTCATCGTACTGTAGGCGATAGCAGAACGGATCCACCGGGTTGCGCAGCGGGAGCTCTACGCGCTGCACCACGCCGCTGCGCGCCACCTCAAACCGGATCTGCTCGCCCCACTGCTTGCGCTCCACCAGCTCGGCGAAGTCCACCATGTTGCCATCCAGCGCAATGGAGCCGTCCGTGGCGATCGCCAGCCCCTCCACCCCCAGCAACACATCGCCGGGAAAGAGGCGCTGGTGTGCGGCGCCGAACGGATCCACCCAGTCTACCGCGGCGCCACCGCCCGCCGGTGGCAGGTGCAAGGCCTGCCGCAAGGCGGGGTTCCGGGTGTCGCGCGTGTGCACGCCGAGTTCCGGGTAGCCATGATACTGCCCGTCCGCCACGTCGCGCAGCATGTGCTGGATCACGGGGAGCGGAATGGCATACCCGATGTTCTGGGCCCCCATCACCCCCTGGAACGCCACCCCGATCACGCGACCGTCCAGCAACACGGGACCGCCGCTGTTGCCGGGGTTGATGGCGGCATCGGTCTGCACCACCAGGTGCGAATCCACGTCTGAGTGCGAATAGCCGCTGTAGTCAATCCGGGAGACCACGCCGCGGGTCAAGGAGAGGCGCGCGCCGCCCATGGGGAAGCCGAGCGCCATGACCTCTTCGTTGAGTTTCGGCAGGTCTTCGCCAAAGCGGATGGCCCGGGCATCCTCGGGGAAGGCGGGATCATCCACCGCCAGCAACGCCAGGTCGCAATCATGCGCGATATATGCCACCCGCGCCGGAAAGCGGCGCGCGTCCCCATCGCGCTGCACCTCAATGAAGGTCGTATCCGAGACCACATGCGCGTTAGTGAGGATGCGGCGTTTGCCGATCAGGAAGCCGGAGCCGTTGCCGTAGCCGGGCGGCGACACCTGCCACGGCTGGAGATAGTCGTGGCGCTGCACCGTGACATAGATCTTCAGCACAGAGGCGCGCAGCGTCTCGATGGCGGCGGCCGGCAGCCGCGCGGGCCACAGCACGCCCGCCAGCACCACGCCACCCAGCATGCGCCGAAGAATGGTTGTCGTCATGCGCCCCATCGTACCACAGCGGCCGGGGGGAGGAATAGTCACCGCCGCTGCACCTGCCGCTCCAGTGCCCGGCAGAGCGCCCGGTAGCGCAGTTCCAGCGCGGCGGCGCGCCGCAGCAGTTCTACGGCTTCCGCGTTGCGCCCGTAGCGCTGCAGCACGGCCGCGTGATTGGCAAAAGCCTCGGCGTTGAGCGGGTTCAGCGTCTCCGCCATGGTGAACTGATGCAGCGCCTCCGCCAGCTTCCCGCGATCAGCCAGGCAGATGCCCAGGTTGACGCGCGCCTTGTCGTGATCCGCGCGGGCGGCAATCGCCGCCTCATAACAAGTCTCCGCGCGCTGCGCATCCTTGTTGCGCGTATACATGGTGCCCAGATTGAATTGGGCATCGGCCAACTGGGAATCCCGCCGCACGGCTTCCTCATAGCATCTTTTGGCCGTGGCCGGGTCGCGCCGGACATCCGCCGCTACGCCCATGGCATTCCACAGGTGCGCATCGTAGCGAATCCGGTCCGTCGGCCACGCCAGCGGCAGATTCACCGCCACACCGGCCACCAGCAGCAGGCCCACCCACAGGCCCACCATGCGCCAAGCCTGCGCCCGCCAGGCCTCCCCTAGCGCCTGCGCGCCGGCCACGGCCAGCAGCACCACCACCGGCAGCAGCGGCACACGATAGCGCGAGCAGGGGAAGTAAAGCGCCACAAATAGACCACTGGCCACGGCCGCGCCAGCCAACCACCGCACCGGACGCTGCCGCCAGTACGCGCCCGCCCCGACCAGCGCCAGCGGCACCAGCACCCCCATGGGAAACCAGAGCCCCTCCCGCCAGACCGTGGTTCGCAGCAGCCACGAGCTGTCCCGCCAGCCGTATATATCAAGATTCCTAGGTATTTCGCGGCCGTGCCAGAAGACCAGCGCCTTGCGCACCAGCCGCTGCAGGAAGGCAGCCGGCGCACGGCGGATCTCCTGCCAGGCCATGCGGCGAAACTGCCGGTCCGCGTCCACCGCATCCTGCACCTGATGCTGCAGGTAGGGGACGCGCATCAGCTTATCCCAGTCAAACCCCGGCTGGGTGGTGAGGGTGACGGTCCAGTCGCGGCAGTTGCCGATGTAGAAGTTGGTGCCGCCATTGGTGGAGAGCCAGACCCACTTGCCACAGGCCTCAAAATTACGCAGCGCCACGGGCGTCAGTACCAGCAGGGCGCCGCCCAGCAGCGCTGCGACATGGCGGGCGCGCAGCGCCCGGCGCGCCGGCGTGCCCCAAGCCCCGAGGGCCAGCACCGGCAGCAGCGCCGCCGTGGTGGCCACAAAGAGCAGTGTCACGCCATTGAGCAACCCCGTGACCAACCAGCGAGCCACGGAGGGGCGCTCGCCGGCGCGCAGCGCCAGCAAGAGTACGGCCGTGACCAGCACCGCCGCCGGTGCGGCCGGCAGCAATTGCGATTGATAGAAGAGCAGTGGCCCGGTCAGGCTCGCCACGCCCACGGCGACACAGGCGCCGACCGGCGACAAGAGGCGCCGGCTCACCCGCCAGAGCAACCACGCCCCCAGCGGGGCCAGCAGGAGCGCTTGCAGCACGCGCACCAGCCACACGCTGGCACCACCCGCCACACACAGGGTAGAGAGCAAGTAGGCATACCCCGGCGGTTGCCAGAAGGCGCCCGGCGTCCCCACCCCGCGCGCGAGCTCCTGCGCCTGCTGAAAATAGACCGCAGCATCCACCAGCGGGTAGCGGTAATAGAGTGCACTGCGCGTTTCCCACAGGAAGAAGCCCTGTAGCACCATGGCCCAGACGACCAACACCAACCCGGTGCGCCAGCCATCGCCGGGGCGCACCGTCGGCACCAGCCCTTGCCACCGTTGTCGAAGAGATACCATGCTAAAAGCCCTCACCTGCCACATGCCGTCAGAGAGCATACCGTGAACACCCGCTACATACACGCGGTTTTTAGGCATGGTTTTCCGCGGGAGGTTCCCGAAGAGAAGCAACCAGACAATCCGGCACTTTTCTGAGCCATCGTAATCGTAATCTTACTCTTACTCTTACTCTTACTCTTAATCCATTCTTTGGCATTAGATTACGATTGTGCCTTTTGTGGCCAACATGAATGGTCTGCACCGATCCTGCCCGTGTCCAAATTCTCTGCCAACCAACACCTCGCCACTGCTAGCATAAACAAAAGCGGCTTCTGCGGTTACCA
>CAIOST010000061.1 GCA_903861045.1 uncultured bacterium
GCCCGTTTCCACCATTTCACCGGCTGTGAACCCGAGTCCTATCTTCCGGAGTTGGCCCAGGTTTGCCTCGCAAGCGCCGGGCAATTGCATGCTGCGAAAGGCCTGACAGACTATCGCGGATCCACCTAATCCTGTGATAAAACCGGGCAGTGGCTCATTCGACACTTCGTACGGAATCTTCCATTGCTTGGGCGTAGTGTGGCGCATGTGCCTATTTATATCAATTATCAATTGATAAAATCAAGCAGAAAATCATCGCGTTGTCCTTTTCTTTTCGAGCAATTTCGACGCCTCGCGCTTTAACTCTCGCTGAACGGGGTCAGTCCTAGCTGCTTGTTCCGTCTCACGCCGGCATGCTACCATGTCTGGCATGCAGCGCGATACGCCGCCGGAAACCAGCCCAACCGCAGCGACCCAGACGCCACGCGGGCGGAGCGTTTGCTGCGCGTTGTACCTCTGGGTCGGTGCCTCCCTGCTGCTTTGGACGGCGGGCTGCGTAACTACCACTTTCCGCCCACCCAGCACACGCGGCCGCGTCGCGGTCATGGAAGTCACCGGCTACTGCAATTGCGGCAAATGTTGCAGTTGGGAGTATGCGTGGTTTGGCCTGGGACGCCCGGTGGTCAGCAGCGGCCAGAACAAGGGACGGGCGAAGCAGATCGGACGCACCTCCAGCGGTGCCGAAGCCCGGCACGGCACCCTGGCCGCGGATACCGCTCGCTACCCGTATGGCACCCTGGTGGAAGTGCCGGGGTACGGCCTCGGCCGGGTGGAGGATACCGGCAGCGCCATCCGGGGGGATCATCTGGATCTCTGGTTCGACGACCACGAAAAAGCCCGACAGTGGGGGCGGCAGCGTAAATTAGTGAAAATCTGGCTTCCCTCGGACACGCGTTGAGCGCACAATAGGCCCCTTCCCTGCCCTGCAAACCTGCGGGCGGGAACAGGACCTTGCGCCATGTCAGAAACCAAAACCGCCCCGGAATCCGGTACCAGCCGCCATTTTGTCAGCCAACTGATTGCCGATGACGTCGCCGCTGCCAGGAACGGTGGCGCCGTGGTCACGCGCTTTCCGCCCGAGCCGAACGGCTACCTGCACATCGGCCACGCCAAGGCCATCACCATTGACTTCGGCATGGCCAAGGAGTTCGGCGGACGCTGCCACCTGCGCATGGATGACACCAATCCGGCCAAGGAGTCGGACGAATATGTCGAGTCCATCAAGACCGACGTGCGCTGGCTAGGCTATGACTGGGGTGACAACTTCTACTACTCAGCCAACCTGTTTGAGCAGATGTACGCCATGGCCGAGGAGCTCTGCCGGCGTGGGCACGCCTATGTCTGCGAACTGACCCAGGAACAGTGGAAAGAATACCGCGGCATCCCCACACTGCCCGGCCGCGCCAGCCCCTTCCGTGACCGCACCCCGGAGGAGAATCTGGCGCTCTTGCGCCGCATGCGCGCCGGTGAGTTCGCCGATGGCACCCTCTGCCTGCGCGCCAAGATTGACATGGCGTCGCCCAATATTCATTTCCGCGATCCGGTCCTCTACCGCATCATGCGCGTCGCCCATTACCACACCCACGACCGCTGGTGCATCTACCCGATGTACGACTTTGCCCACCCCATCGAGGATGCCCTCGAGGGGATTACCCACTCGCTGTGCACGCTGGAGTTTGAAGTGCACCGGCCGCTCTACGACTGGGTGATAGACCGTATGGACGAGATGGGTTTACTGGTGGTGCGGGAAGGCCACAAAATACGCCCCATCCAGCGCGAATTTGCCCGGTTGAGCCTGACCTATACAATCATGAGCAAGCGCCTGCTGCTGCAACTGGTGCAGGAGAAGCGCGTCGCGGGGTGGGATGATCCGCGCATGCCCACGATTTGCGGCTTGCGCCGGCGCGGCTACACGCCCGAAGCCATCCGGGAGTTCTGCGAGCGCATCGGCGTCTCCAAGTACAATAGCGAGACCGATGTGGCGCTGCTGGAGTACTGCCTGCGCGATCATTTGAACAAGATCGCCGTGCGCCGCATGGCGGTCCTGGACCCGGTCAAGGTGGTGATCGACAACTATCCCGAGGGGCAGGAAGAGACCTTTGAGGCGCAGAACAACCCCGAGGATCCCAACGCTGGGACCCACCCCGTGCCGTTCAGCCGCGAGCTATACATTGAACGCGACGACTTCATGGAAGTACCGGCCAAGAAGTTTTTCCGCCTGGCGCCCGGCCAGGAGGTGCGGTTGCGCTACGCCTGTTTACTCACCTGCACCCAGGTAGAAAAAGATGACACCGGCCGCATAACCGTGATTCATGGCACCTATGACCCCCACTCACGCGGTGGCCACGCACCCGACGGGCGCAAGGTCAAGGGGACCATTCACTGGGTTTCGGTGCGTCATGCCCAACCGGTGCCGGTGCGGCTCTATGACCGGCTCTTTACCGTGCCCGCCCCGCTGGCGGACGAAAGCAAGTCGTTCCTGGATTTCCTCAACCCCAACGCACTCCAGACCATTACCGGTTATGTCGAGCCCGCCTTGGCAGCGGCGGCGCCAGGCGAGCGGTTTCAGTTTGAGCGTATCGGCTATTTCTGCGCCGACACGCGCGACTCTGTGCCGGGCGCGCCGGTTTTCAACCGCACCGTGACGCTGCGCGACTCCTGGAGCAAGGTCGCTGCCCAGTAATAGACGGGACGGCGCGCGCCGCATACGTGTCACGGCGACACGGCTGCGGGCAACACGGGGTCTGGTGAATGGTCTATTACCTAGATGTCGCGCGGCTGGATCTCGCGGCCTTGCAAGCGGGCGATCCTGCTGTCTGGCGAGGCTTTCTGGAGCAGTGTGATCCACTCCTGCACGCCATCGCATCCTGGCCCAAATGGCAGCTGGATGCCCATGCCCGCGAAGAAGTGGTGCAAGCCACCCGCGTCAGTCTCGCGCAATCCCTCCCATCCTTGACCTGCCCCGCCGCGCTCCCCGCCTTTGTTCGGCGCGTGTGCGCACTGCGGTGTATTGATGCGGTACGTCGCCGGATCCGGGAGCAGGCGGTATTTACGCGCTGGGAGTGCGCGGAAACGGATCCATTAACACCGGAGCTTGCGGCCAGTGCCACCTACGACCCAGTACGAGAGATTCTCCTGTCCGAACGAGCCACGGCTCTGCGCCTAGCCTTGAGCAGCCTGGACGACCCATGCCAGCGCGCGGTGCGCGCCTTCTATGTAGAGGGGTGCTCCTATAAGGACATGGCCGAGCAACAGGGCGTAACGATTAATACCATCGGCAGCCGTCTCTCCCGCTGCCTGGAAAAGTTGCGCGAACGGCTGCAGAAAAAAAACTGAAGTTTTTCGGGAAGATTCTGACCGCTGCCACGACTATAACAGGTAGAGGGCCGAATCCTGCGGCGCGGGGGAGCAACTCCCGACGCCGCATGGCGGTAGCCGGCACAAAAGGATCGAATCGTGAACAGCCAAAACCAGCCAACAGATGCACGCCTCTGGGCCTATGTGCATGGGCAGTTGACGGAGACCGCGCGCGAGGGTTGCACGCAGGCGTTCGCCAGGGACCCGGCGCTTCAGGTGCAAGCCGCTGCGCTGCAGAAGCTTGATCAGGAACTGCGTGCCGCGTTCACCAGGCTCGACGAACCGGACGACGCCATCGCGGAGCGGGCCCTCGCCGCCTGGGAGCAGGAGCACGCAACTGCCGTCAGCCGCACACGCCGGTTGCGCTGGACCTTGGTCGCAACGCTGGCCGCCGCCGCCACCCTCGTCGGGATATTCCTCCCGCTCGCGCCGTCCCGCGCCCCGCACTGGCAACCGCCACAATTTCAACCCCTACTTACGCGCGGCGCCACGACCGAAGCGACGGCACAATCTCGCCCGACACCTGCCACGGCGGACACCTGCCAGCAGTCGCTGCGTCAGGCCGTGACAGATACCTGCCTCACGCAACACCTGATACCCCCACGCGGCCTGGTACTGAGCATGCGCATACAAGAGCTGCCGCAGGGGGCTTTTGCCGTGCTGGTTCAGGCGCGCGACCGTCACGGCGCGTGCCTCGGGGAGTGGTCCGGTGACTACACGTCCCTGGCAGCCTTCCACCGCCAACTCCCCGTATCCGCGGCGAACATGGCACAAACCTTGGCATCGCCCTCACCCGCCCCCTGATTGCAAATATCGCCTATGCACCTATTCTTCTCACAACGTACCAGTGTCTGGATGACAGGCGCACTGCTGCTCCTGGCGGGGTGTCTGGCACCGCAGGCGGACGACACGTCGCTTTCCCTGCGTTTTCGTAATTGGTGGAACTATTATGAGCGCGGCCTCGCCTGCCTACGGAGCGGCCAACCGGCCGCTGCACGCGCTGATTTTGAGCGCTGCCTGGGCGAGCGCGGTGGCGCCCGGTTCTCCGACGATCAGGACCGCTGGCGTGCCCGCACCTACGGCATGCACGTTGTCGAGGGGTACTTCCCCAACCGCGAACTGGGTATCGCCTGTTACGAGGCGCATGACTACACCAATGCCACCCGCTGGCTGGAACGCTCTTTGCAGCAGACGCCCTCCGGTCGGGCCAAGCACTATCTAAACCTGATCCATCAACGCGAGGCTCAGGCACGCCGCCCCGCGCCGCCGCAAGTCGTTTGGGACGGACCAAGCCGTGTCATCACGCGAGAACGGTACGTGCTGGTGCGTGGCGCTGTGCACGCCGCTGGGTATGCAAGCGGCCTCACCGTGGCTGGCCACCCCCACCCCGTGGAACTCGCGCAAACGCAACTCCCCTTCGCCACCCGCGTCCCCCTGCGCGAAGGCACCAATGAAATTAGGGTGGAGGCCGCCGACCTGGCTGGTAACCGCATCACCGCGACCCGCACCTATCTGGCCGACTGGCAGCCACCGATGCTCACGATCCAGCGTGTCTCGCGCGAAACAGACGGCCAATGGCGCGTGACCGGTAGCTGTCGTGACGACCATGGCCTCGCCTCGCTGCGTGTGGGCGTGGTCGACCTTCCCCGCCCGACTGGCACGAACGACACCGTCTGGCCGTTCGACGTGCGCATCCACGCCCTGGATGCCCTACTGGTCGCCGAGGACCGCGCCGGTAACCGACTGGAAACCCAGCTCACCCTCGAAACGTTGTCGGCCACCGAAGCCCCCCTAAAACACGCGAGCGAAGTCGCGCTGGCCGACACACCTGTCACCACAGACACCCCCGCCGCCCCCCACCTCGCGCCAGCCACCACGGACGTCACCGTTGACCGCCTGGCCCCCTCGCTACAACTGCGCGGCCTCCGGGATATCAGTGTTGTGCTCGAAGAGGAGTTCTATCTGGATGGCACGGCTGCCGACGGCGGCGGGTTACGCACTGTCACCATCAATGGCGAAGAACTGCTAGCCGAGGCCGACCGTGGCGCGCTGCGCAGTTGCTTTGCCCGCCGGCTTCCGCTGCTGCCCGGCACCAACAACCTGACCGTTACTGCGACTGACCGCGCCGGCAACCGCACCGTCCGGCAGACCACCGTGGTACGCCGGGCTCCCGAACAGCAGGATCGGGCCCTGCGCCTCTCCGTGGGACTCCCGCCCCTGCTCCCGGCGGATGCCGGTCCTATCGGCGTACGCGCGAAACGCGGCATGGAATGTGAGTTGGTGCGTGAACCCATACGGTTCCGCCTGCTGGAACGTGACGAAGGGTGGGACTACATTCTGCGGGAACAGGGGTTGAGCATCTCGGATCTGGCGGATCCGCGTGCCGCCCTGCGCATCGGCAAGCTCATGCCGGCCGAAATGCTCCTGATGGGGCGGCTCATCACGGAAGCGCGCGGCCTGACCATCTATGTTAAGGCCGTTGATACCGCCAGCGGCGAAGTGCTCTTTGCCGCCGACGTGTACAGCACGGACCCGGATCGCACCCTCGATGAAGATGCCGCCAATTTGATCCTGAAAATCAAGCAGGGGTTCTCGCTGGTTTCCGCCGCTGTGATCCGCCGCCAGGGAGCCACCGCTACGCTGGGCATTGGCACGCGCGATGGCGCCGGGGTCGGGCATCGTTTTGTCGTCGCGCGCGGTACGGCCGAAGGGGACAACCCCAGCGGAAGCTTGCGACGCGCTGACGGGCGCCCCGTTCAACTGGTCATGGAACGGGTGGAAAAGGATTCTGCCGTGGCACGCATTATACCGGCAGATGCCAGCGACTCGATACAGGAGGGTGATCATGTCTACGCCAGATAAGCACAACACACACACGGATCAGAATGCTTCCGACTCCGGCATAAACGCCTGGAAGGGCGGGCTTGTCATCCCCCCCCTACGCCCGGCGAGAACCACCCCGCAACCTGCCACACCCCGCGCCGAGCCTACGGCCACAACGTCGCCCTCCCTTGCCGCCACCGCCGCATCGCGGCCCCCAGCGTGGCCGCATTGGCTACGGGGGGCGCTGGCCGCCGCCGGCGTGGCTGTTTTGATGGTCGGCTGCACGCTGCTCTGGTTGCGCCAGACCCCACCGCGTATACCGTCCGTGGAGCGGGCAGCCACCTTTCCCGCGCCAACAGCCGCCACCACCAACCATCAACCCCGCACCCCCGTCTACCGGGCCCTGACCATCGGCATCAACCGCTACAACGCCGACGAAGGCACTGGATGGCAGACACTTCAGACGGCCCGGTCAGACGCCGAAGCGCTGTCGCGCACGCTGCGCGACAGCTATGGCTTTCAAGTACAAACCCTTTTGGATGGCAAAGCCACCCGTGGCGCCATCATGTCCACCCTGGACGAACTGGCCACCGAAAGCGGCGAAGATGACGCCGTACTGGTCTATTTCGCCGGACACGGCTTCTATGACGAGAAACTGAAGGAAGGGTACTGGATACCAGCGGATGCGCGGCGCAGCGTCAATGGACGAACGGCCAAGGAGGATTGGCTCTGGAACTCCACCCTGACACATCTGTTCGGTGCTGCCAATGCCCGCCATGTGCTGGTGCTGGCCGACGCCTGCTACAGCGGCGCGCTCTTCCGCGGTGATGAACCGCTGGCCGCACGCGGCGGCAACCGCAACTGGTACGAACGGGCCTTTGCCAAACGTTCGCGCTACCTCATCACCAGCGGTGGTCTGGAACCAGTCCTAGACAGCGGCAGTGGTCACAGCATCTTTGCCCAGCAGGTGCTGAACTACCTCGCCCATGGCGAACGGGACATTTTTTCCGCCAATGATCTCGGCATTTACTTGCGGGAGAATGTCGCCCGCATGACCAGCCAGATGGTGCAAATGGGTCCCCTGCCGGTCAGCGAACATGCCGGCGGCGAATTTGTCTTTGTGCGTCGCTCGGCAGGTTCGCCCGCGATGCTACTGGCGCCGGCCACCACCGACGCGTCTGCCGCCAGCACCGCGCGCGGCCCGGATGAGGTGGGTGTCACACCGGCCGCACGCCAGGCTGCCATGCGCAGCGCACTGACGCTGGCCCAAGCCGGCGCCCCACGTGCCGCCAGCAAGGTAGTAACCGTCGCGCTGCAGCAAAACGCCCAGGATCAACTCGCGCAGACCGTGTCCGCCTATCTGGAACGCACCCGCAAGCAGGAAGCGCGGGATGAACTACAGACGCTGCTCGCCAAAATCGAAGCCCAAAGCCGTACCCGCCCAGCCGATCCCGCACAGGCGCCCGTGGTCCGTCCCCGCGTACTGGCCTGTCTCGGTCCCGCCGTACCGGCGGGGGCGTCCACACCGGAAAGTGCCGGCGCCCTCTACCGCGTGATCCTTTCCGCCGAGCTTGCCAACCGCAGCATCGCACGCCTGGTCGAACGCGAAGGGCTTGCCTCCATCCTACAAGAGCAACAGCTAACCCTCTCGGATCTGGCCGATCCGCGCGCCCGTACGGCCATTGGCAAACTACTGCCTGCCAGTCTACTGCTGCTGGGCGATCTGTTTCCCACCAAGGGAGGCGACCGACTGTCCCTGCGCCTGGTGGACACGGAAACGAC
This sequence comes from uncultured bacterium, assembly GCA_903861045.1. Lineage (GTDB taxonomy): Bacteria > Verrucomicrobiota > Kiritimatiellia > RFP12 > CAIWXQ01 > CAIWXQ01. The sequence goes on from CAIOST010000061.1 coordinate 7,963, forward strand.
AGCGGTCGTGGCTTCGTTCCAGCAGGAGATCCCGGCGGATGGTGATCTAGCGGCGGGCTGCGCCGAAATGGCCGGCCGCATCGCCGAACGGATTACCGCGCTGCGTCCGCTGCTGGCGCCCGTGACCAAGGATGACGGTACACGCCTGCGCGGCGACTTCGGCACCTATCACGGTGGCAGCACGAACCAGACCTATGCGCTTGTGACCCGCACCCCGCGCGACCCTGCCCATGCCAGCGATTTCACGGAACAGCTCGTGGGCACCGCCGTGATTCGTAGCCTAAGCGATTTCTCCGCCGACCTGGAGGCCACCTGGAGTGCCGGGACCGCGCCCGTGCGCACCGAACATCTCTGGGTCAAGGAGCAGTCCGCAACACCGTGAGATACGGCGCCGCCTGGCGGCCGTGTTCAAGCGTCGACGTCTTTGCCGCTGCCGAAATCACCGGCCGCCGCAATCCGTTCCGCGATCATGCCGCTGACATTCTGATGAGCGGCTGCGGCTGCCACGCGCACGGCGTGATAGATGGCGCGATGCGTGGAAGCGCCGTGTGTGATGATGACATTACCGGGCACCCCCAGCAGTGGCGCTCCGCCGTAGACTTCCGGGTCCATGCGGTGCTTCATCGCCGTTAGCGCGCCCTTCAACAACATGGCGCCGAGCACGCGGATGGGATGACGGAAGAACTCCTGTTTCATCCAGAAACCAATGGCATGTGCGACACTCTCCGTGGTTTTTAGCACCACGTTACCGACAAATCCATCGCACACCACCACATCGGTATGGCCGATAAACAGATCATGGCCTTCCACGTTGCCGCGGAAGTTTACGCCTGCGCGCTGAATCAAACCAAAGGCCTTCTTGGTGACTTCGTTACCCTTGCAATCCTCGGTGCCGATGCTCAGCAACCCCAGTACCGGGCTGGCCTGATGTAGCACCGCTTGGGAATAAACCGACCCCATGATGGCAAACTGCGCCAGCCACTGCTCCTGACAGTCGGTGTTGGCGCCGGCATCCAAGAGCAATAGCGGCCGGTTGCGCGTGGGCAGAATGGTCGCGATCGCAGGACGCGCTACCCCCTTGATGCGACCGAGATTGAAGACGGCCGCCGCGACCACGGCACCGGAATTCCCGGCCGCCACCACGGCATCGGCCTCGCCATTCTTCAACAACTCCATACAACGGTTGATGGAAGAATCCTTCTTGCGACGCACCGCCACCGCCGGCGATTCATCCATGCCGATCTGCTCCGAGGCATGCACAATCCGGATACGTTCATCCGTTCTGGCACCCCAGCGCTGCAGTTCCTCCCGGATCGCCGGTTCCGCACCAACCAGGATCACCGATCCGACGCCCTTCAGCTTAGCAGCCGCCTCCACCGCCCCGCGCACAATCTCGCGGGGGGCAAAGTCACCACCCATGGCATCCAAAGCAATCCTCATGGTATGCAACCCTCCCCTCGTTCGACCCTATACAAAAAAGCACATGTACCGTCCCGGAATGGCACGGCCGAACGCAAACGGATCAAAGGACAACGGCTACGCGCTAACCTATTCCGCCGCCACCGTCACCACTTGACGGCCATGATACTGCCCACACGACGGGCATACGCGGTGCGACTGCTGCGGCGCGCCACAATTCGCGCACCCCGTCACCATCGCAGGCTCAAACTTGTGATGCGCCTTGCGCTGACGGATACGCATTTTCGACTTCTTACGTTTCGGAACTGCCATAACTCATCATCTCCGTATCCGGATCTATCGCTTTACCAGCAGATCAAGCGCCGCCCAGGAACCATCCAAGGCGGGACCGCAGGTGCAGGTCTCGCGGTTGCGATTTGCACCGCAGCGGGCGCACAGCCCTTTGCAATCCTCCCGGCAAACCGGGTAACCGGGAAGGGCAAGCATGATAGCCTCACGCATCTCAGGGGTCAAGTCCACGAACTCAGTTCCTGCGGTTACTTCAAAATCGGCAAAGAAGGCGGTTTCGACGACTTCCAGTGCGAAGGACTCGCCGCACCGCGAACAGGCGCACCGGAAACCGAGTGATACCCGGCCGCGTGCCAGCAGTTCTTGGCCGATCTGTTCCACGTGGATCTGATACGCGATCCCCCCTACCGGTTCGCAGATGGCGCGAGCCCCCATATCCATCAAACCGGCCGCCGTTTCGCCTGAGAAGATCTCCCCCTCAGGCTGCAAACGGGCGATATCAACGATCAAATGCCCCGGCGTTTCCAATGCCGCCTCCTGTCTGAATCCGTTGTTCCGGATGTGTTTGCAGATAGCGCACGAGGTGCTGAAACACCGTGGCCGGAACAAAGCCGCGGGTATCGCCACCATAGCGAGCCACTTCGCGCACCGTGCTGGCGGTGACGTAGCTATGCTCCTCTTGCGGCATCATGAAGAGTGTCTCGATATCCGGAGCCAGTTTGCGGTTGGTCAGCGCCATCTGAAACTCGTACTCAAAATCAGAATAGGCGCGCAGCCCGCGAATCACCACCTGGATCTGGCGACGCATACAATAGTTAACCAGCAGGCCATCGAGCGGTTCTACGACCACCTGGCGACACGTGGCCGTGGCCTCACGCACCATTTCCATCCGTTCCTCGATATCAAACATGCCCCCAACCTTGGCAGACCGGGTCGCCACCGCCACCACCACCTGATCAAAAATATCGGCCGACCGCAGAATCAGATCCAAATGGCCTAGCGTCAGGGGATCGAATGTTCCGGGATACACGGCGATGTTTTGCATGCTCACTCCTTGTCCGTTAAGCGGTACACCACTAAACGGGTATGGCCATAGGCCCGATCGCGCAACAGTTCCCAGGCCGCATAGGCCTCAGCCGGCAACTCGGCGGGCTGTTCCGTGACCAAAATTCCGCCGGCACGCAACAAGCCCCGTGTTTGCAGTAACTCCGCCACCTCGGCAAAACCATGTTCCTGCGCCCATTCATACGGCGGATCGGCAAACACAAGGTCAAAAATCCTTTCCGTCGGCCCGCGCCGCAACCAGCGCAAAACATCATCGCAGACCACCACCCCGGGGGCACCGAAGGCTTGCACGTTCGCCCGCAGGATGGCGGCGTGACGTCGATCCGCTTCCACCCAGACCGCCTCTGCCGCGCCGCGGCTGACCGCCTCGATCCCGACCGCACCCGACCCGGCAAACAAATCCAGCACCCGCGCTCCGGGAATCAACTCCGCCAGCATGGAGTACAGAGCGCCCCGTACCCGGTCTTGGGTGGGTCGCACCCGATCCCCGGCCGGCACCCGAATCGTCCTGCCACAAAATTCACCACCTGATATGCGCATCGAGGGGCAGTATACCCTGCCGGCGGGACGGGCGCAATGAACTCCCTCCGTGCGCGCACACATTCGGCTGTTCGGCTGTTCGGCTGGGGGGCTGGTCGGGCGCTGGCTGGCGATCAAGCCGACACAAAAGGGGCGAGCAGGCGTTCGACCCGCATGCGGCGCTCCCTCAGGCGGGACGGCGTGTCGGCTTCCATCACGACCCGTAAATACGGTTCGGTGTTGGAGGGGCGGATGTTGATCCACCAGTCCGCATAATCGAGACGCAGGCCATCGAAATCGAGCACTGTGCGCGGCGGAGCCTCCGTAACCAGTGCGACGCGCAGCGCCTCCATGGCGTCCGCCTTGCGCTCCACCGTGAAGTTCAGTTCGCCGGAGTTGGCATAGCGACAGACCGGTGCCAACAACTGCCGGAAGCTCAGCCCGCGTGCGTGCGCCGCGGCCAACTCCCCCAGCACAATTAACGCCGCCAGTTCACCGGAATCACAATGACAGAAATCACGGAAGTAGTAGTGGCCCGCCAGTTCTCCGCCGCACACCGCGCCGGTCTCGCGCAACTTGAGCTTGGCAAAAGCATGCCCCACCTTCCACAGCACCGGTTGCGCGCCCGCCGCGGTCAGAGCATCGGTCACCCCCCGCGACGTGCGGATATCGCATAATATCGTGGCCCCGGGCTCCGCGCGCAGGAACCGCCCGGCGATGAGCGGAATCAGAAAGTCCGGCTGCAGAAAGGCACCGGTTTCATCCAGGAACATCACACGATCTGCATCGCCATCAAAGATCACCCCGGCGTCGAGCTGCTGCGCCCGCACCGTGGCCGTCAATTGGGCACGATTGGCAGCTTCCAGCGGATTCGGCCCATGGTGCGGAAACGCGCCATCCGGCTCGCAGTTTAAATAGGTGGTCTCCGGGCCGAAAAGGTCCCGCGCCAACAAACCGGCCATGCCGTCGGAGCCATCCACCGCCAAACGCAGCCCACGCAGGTCCGGCACCCAGGGGCGCAGAAACGCCACAAACTCAGGCAGGCGCGACACCGGCCGCCACTGCCCGGTCCGCGCCGCCGGCGGCGGCAACACGCCGGCCACACGCGCTTCCAACACCGCCAACCCCGTGTCGCGCCCCACCGGCCGCGCCCCCGTCGCAGAAATCTTGAGGCCGTTGTGCGAAGGCGGATTGTGCGAAGCCGTAATCTGCACCGACGCATCATAGCCATCGCGCGCCGTGAAATAGTAGACCATCGGCGTGGTTGCCAACCCCAGATCGTCCACATCCGCCCCGGCCTCGATCAACCCCTGACAGAGCGCATCCCGGACCGCGGGCGACGACAGGCGCGCATCGCGACCCACCAGCACACGCCGCGCCTGCAACAGTTCCGGCAGACAGCGTCCGATGCTATAGACGCTCTGTGCATCAAACTCTCGCCCAAACTCGCCACGAATGTCATAAGCCTTGAAGACACTCATTTTGATGACTCCTGCCTGATCGGTGCGCGGGCGCCGTTATTCCAGAATTAACAAATACGCCTTGCTGCCACCGCTAGCATCCATGGAGCGCAAGCGGATCGGACTGCCCCCTTTTCCAATGGTATTCGTCCCCGTCGCCGAGAACAGCGCCTCCAAGCGGCCCGATGAAGCACGCGCGGCGTACGGTCCCATGGCCAGAAAGCCGCACATGCCACCGATCAGCAGGCAGATGACAGCCACAAGCACCAAGGTGCTACGCGCGATGCCCCGCCCTTCCGCGCGCGCCAGCCACGCCGCACTCGCTTGACCGCGCTCCCGCTCCGCCGCCAGCCGCTCCCGTTCCAGCGTCAGGCGTTCCCGTTCAATCTGAATCTTCTCGCGCTCAATCTGTAACTCCGCACGGGACACCACGTCCTCGTCATCCCCCCCGCCGGTTCCTGCTTTATTTGCTTCCGCGCTCATCGTACCCCTCCCAACGACCCCATCACTCTACCTCAAAGCCCGGCCGACGCGCGAGCGAGGAGTTGCGCCACCAAACTGCGGGAGGTGGAAGAGGACCCGTCGCTGGACATTGTCCGCTGATTTTGACATCATTCAGCCTATGAAAACGCGTTTACTGCTAGCCATATTGGCCACCCTCCTGCTCGCGCTATTTGGTGTTCGGCACGCTCTGAGACACTACCATCGCGCACCGACCGCGCAGCCAATCCGCGCCCCTCATGGCCCGGCGTCCCCCAGTGGCACCACCACGGCGGACGCCCCGTTGGCCCCCGTACTTGTTCCGCCGCCTGCTCCGCCACTACTCGTGAGCACCCAGGCCAACTTCACCTTCTTCCTCTGCGGCGACAATCGCGGCGGCGAAGATATCTTCCGGCAGATCCTACATGCGGCCAATGCCCAACCGGCCGCGTTCCTCCTTAGCACCGGCGATATGGTTCCGCATTCCTCGCAGGCGCACTGGGCGCATTTCGCCCAGTTGATGAGCACCTGCCGCGTCCCCTTCTTCCCGGTTGCGGGCAATCATGACGTGCATAACGACGACACCGCGTCTTTCGTAAGCTGGACTCCCACACACCAGGCGCATTACTCCTTCGACTATGGCCAGTTGCATTTTACCATGGCCAACGACAGCCAAGATATGCGCACGGACGAACTGGCCTGGCTGGATGCCGACCTCTCAGCATCCAGCCAACCGGTCAAGATCGTAGCGCATCACCACCCCGCCTGGAATCCGCGTGGGCCAGCTTACGGCATGCAGCAAAACCGGGAGGCGTTTCTAGCTATCTTGCAGAAACATGCGGTGCGCTACGATGTGTGCGGGCACGATCATGGTTACCAGACCGGCAGCACCAACGGTACCACGCTGATCATTAGTGGCGGGGCAGGTGCCCCCCTCTATCACACGGAGGATCAAGGCGGCTTTAACCACTACGTAGAATTTACGGTCACGGGAACCAATCTTTCCTTCCGCCCCGTGCGCATCCATCCCCATGGTGCCCCCGCCCAACCACGGGAATAGCCGAGGGGCGCCTCCCGTGCCCTGCCTGGTGCGCATTTGCTAATTTGCCGGTTGAACCGATACCGGGAAGGGCCTATTATCCGGACGCCTTGTAGTTCCCCCTGTCTCTTCATAACGGAAACCATCATGCCCCTACTCAGTCTCAACCGTGTTAGCTTGCGCTTCGGCGGTCTCCCGCTGCTCGACGAGGTGGAACTGCATCTAAACCGTGGCGACCGCGTTTGCCTGCTGGGCGCCAACGGGGCCGGCAAGAGTTCCCTGCTGCGCATCCTGGCTGGTGAGACGCCGCCGGATGCGGGCACCATAGCGCGCACCCCCGGCTTGCATGTCACACGACTGCCGCAGCAAGTCCCCACCCACCTGAGCGGCCGCGTACTGGACATCGTCTGCCCGGATGCCGACGACGACCAGCGCCTGCTGGAAGCCCGCCAAGCCCTCAGCCGGCTGAACCTCAACCCCGAAGCCGATTTCGAGACGCTCTCCGGCGGCACCCGCCGGCGCGTGCTGCTCGCGCAAGCCATTCTCGGCGAGCCCGACATCGTACTCCTCGACGAACCCACCAACCATCTGGACTTCGACTCCATCCTCTGGCTGGAAAATTTCCTGCTCCGCCGCTGTCGTACGTTCCTCTTTGTCACGCATGACCGTGCTTTTCTGCGCCGCCTGGCCACCCGCGTGGTGGAACTCGACCGCGGCAAACTGAGTGACTGGAATTGCGACTACGACAACTTCTTGCGCCGCAAAGAGGAGGCCCTTGCCACGGAAGCCGTACTCTGGGAGCAGATGGACAAGAAGCTAGGGAAAGAGGAAGCCTGGCGCCGGCAGGGGGTCAAAGCCCGCGGCGTGCGCAATCAGGGGCGTTTACGCGCCCTGGAAGCGTTACGCGCGGAGCGTGCCCAGCGACGCGAGCGCGGCGGTACCGCCCGCATGAGCGTACAAGAGGCCGGCCGCACCGGCAACCTGGTCCTCAAGGCCAATGACGTCTCCTTCGGCTACGGCCCACACCCGCTCCTACAGCGTTTCGCCACCCGCATCAGTCGCGGCGACAAGATCGGCATCCTGGGCCCCAACGGCTGCGGCAAAACCACCTTGCTGCGCCTGCTGCTCGAAGCCGGCACCAGCGGCGGGATCCGCCCGCAGACGGGCACCATCGTCCATGGCACCAACCTACAGATTGCCTATTCCGACCAGCTTCGTGCCCAACTAGACGACAAGGCCACGCTGGCCGACAACATCGCCCCGGGCCGCGAATATGTGCAAATCGGCGACAATCGCCGACATATTATTGGCTATCTGCAGGACTTCCTTTTTCCTGCCGACCGCGCGCGCCAACCGGCCGGGTCGCTTTCGGGGGGCGAACGCAACCGCCTGCTACTGGCCCGTCTGTTTGCCGAACCCTCCAACGTACTGGTGCTCGACGAACCTACCAACGATCTCGATCTCGACACGCTGGATCTACTGGAAGAACAGCTCGCCGCCTATTCCGGCACCGTCCTGCTGGTCAGCCACGACCGTGCCTTTCTCAACGATGTCGTCACCAGCGTCATGGTGTTTGAAAAATACGAGCGGGACCAGAGCGAACCCTGGCTGGGACCCGACGAAGGTTGGTACATCAACGAATATGTGGGCGGCTACGACGATTGGATGGCGCGGCGCCAGCAACCACCCACCGCCGCCACCCCCGCCGCCACTCGCTCCGTCGCGCCGCCCTCAGGCGCCCCCCCGCAGCGCCGCCTGACCATGAAAGAAAAGGGTGAACTCGAAACCCTGCCCGGCCATATCGAAACCCTCGAGGCCGAACAAACACGCCTGCACGCCCTCCTCGCCGACCCCGCCTTCTTCAAGAAACCAAGCGCGGAGATCACCCAGGCCACCGACCGCCTCGCCGCACTCGGCCCAGAGCTCGCGACCGCCTATCAGCGCTGGGATATACTCGAAGCCCTCGCCAAGGCCGCTGCCAAACGCTGACCGCCAATCTCATGATGGCATCCGGCGGGTCCGGCGGCCCCGCCCCTGCCAAAACTCCTCGATTTCACACTGTTATTGGTAGGGCGGGGCCGCCGGA
>CAIOST010000062.1 GCA_903861045.1 uncultured bacterium
ACTAAATCAGCCGCCTGCCTGCCGCGCTAGCGCCTGATCCAAAACGCGCGTTCCGCCCGGTTGCCTGGCTGCCAGCCTGCCCCCCCCCCCCCCGGGGCCGTGGCGCCCGAAAACGCCCCATGTAGTTCGCCGGACGCTTACACGTGGGCGACGCCCCCGCATATAGTCCTTGCGCTACGAATATTTGTTGTCGATAATCTCGCGCCATGGCAAACAAAGTGAGAAGCGTGGCCGCCGCATCGGTGGGGCCCAGCCAGCGTGATCGGAAGAGCGGCCGCCAAGCGCTGGCGTACGCCGCCGCGCCCGATGGTGCGGGGACGGCGGAGCGCAGGGAGCTGTTATCGGCGGCGCTGGTGGCGGGCACTGTGGTGCTGGTCGTGGCTGTGACGAACCTCTTGTGGCCGCATGCGTACCGCATCTTTGCCTGGGACTACCCCTCTTACTTCTCGATCGGCACGCAGCTTCTGTTTGCGCTGGGGGCGATGGGGTTGTTATTGGGGGCCTGGGGCGCGGCGGGGCGACGGCGCCTAAACCCGACGGCGTTGTTGACCATCATGGTCGCGGCCAGTGCGCTGCTCGTGGCCTCATTTTTTGTCTTTGCAACACCGTACCCCCGGATCGCCGGAGATGGCGAGTACGGGCGTGGGGTGATTACCATGACACGTCGCCTCCCCAATTATTTGGCGCAAGTGCTGGCAGACAACGTCTTGCATCGCGACCTGTGCGCGGTGTGGATTGCCCAGGAGCGTATCTTCGCAGGGCTTTATCTGGTCATGGTTCTGGCGGTGGTGGTGTGGTTGCGGCAGGAGGCGTGGACCGCGCTGGGAATGGGGTGTTTCCTGCTGGCCAACCCGATGCTGTTGAATGCCTATGGGCACTATGACAGCTACGCGGCGACCCTCGCCACATCCGCCGGTTTCTGGCTGGCGCTGAACGCGCTGGATCGCGCGACCACGACGCGCGCGAAAGTCCTCATCGGGTGTGTGACGACGGTGGCGCTGGGATTGGCCGTTTGGACACATCCGATTCATGGCGTGCTGCTTTGTGCTTTTCTGTGGTATGGCGGGATCCGGTTTGTTGCCTGGCGGTTTCCCGTGTTGACGCCGAACTGGGCGCTGTTAGCGCTGCCGGTCGTGTTGGCCCTGGGGGCGGCCTTGGCGCTGGTATTCAAGTTTCCCGATTACATTTGGCGCCCGAATGTGTCGATTGGGTATCACCCGCTCCAAGGGGATTTTCTCGGGTGGTTCATCCATAGCAAGAGTATGGATTACCTGACGGTGGCACTCACAGGTATTGTGTTATTGGCTTGGTTGGTGCTGTTTCAGAAGCCTTGGCGCATGAAGCAGGGGGCCTTGACGAGTTGTGCGCTGTTTGCGCTGCTGACCGCCCTGTTATGCAGCTATACGCTGCCGTACCGGCAAGGCATCAATGACGAGTTTGCGCGCTGCGTGATCGGGATGCTCACGCTCGGGCCGGCGGTGACCTTGCTGCTGGCCTGGTGTGAGGGTCGCCGCAGGCTGGCCATCGTGGCGTTTGCGGTGCTGGCCGCCTATCTGTATGTGCCACGCATGGCGGTATACGGATCGGAACGGTACATCGAGCGGCTGAGGGCGCTTTATCCTTATGACCGATGCGGGCACAACAGCCAGATGTCGGCCTACGTGCATCTTGGGCTCATCCTGCCGTCTGACAGCGAATTTGCCCGTCAGTCTCGCCTGACGGTGTTTGCCGAGGGTACGCAAGCCACGCTCCCATACTGGCAGCCGTTCCGACTGCTGAATCTGATGTACTATACGGCTTGGTGTTATGAGTTTAATGAGGATAAAAAGGGCCAGGCCGCCCTGGGTGCGGTCTTGCGCTATGCGCCGCAGAATCTACCGGCGCTGATGGCGGATGGGGCCATGTTCACGGGGCGTGATGGCCATAACAACGCATACCGGAAAATTCGGCGCGATGCCAAGGTGCTGCTGGCCGAGATGGAGCAAGGCAAGGGCGATACGATCTATGGGCAGTTGCGACGGTATATTGATCAGTTGGAGACCAAGGCGCCCTCCCAATGAGGTACGCAGGCGCGTGCCGTCATAATGGCGGTCGGGCGGAATTGTAGGCGGTTCATTTGGGCGGCATAGGCGGGGATGTCCTGCGGGCGCCCCCAGCGTTCCGGGCAGACCAGGCAGGTTCGGAAGGGGGACAGTTGGTTCACCGTGGCCGGATCCAGCGGCAGGCGCGTATTGGTGTCGATCCAGACCCAGTCCACTTTGTCGGCATAGTGGCGGACGGTTTCGATGGACTCGTCCTCGGAATAGCGCATGGCCATGGCACGTTCGCCGGCCCTGGATGCGCGATAGATATAGGGGAACTCCACGTCGAGCAGGAAGTGCTCGCCCAGGGGGCGTGCGCGCACCAGTCGCAGCACCTCCTCTTCAATGCCGGCTTCCTTGATGTTGAGCACCAGCAGGCGGTGGCGGTATTCGTCGAGGAAGTCGATCAGGGGCTCGCCGCCGCGGAATGGCCAGTGGTTCAGAATCAGTCGGCTGCCATCCGCCCGGATGTCGATCTCCACGCCGTAGCGTGGATCGATGGTCTTGAGCAGGGCCCGTTCATTGACGCGGTGGATCACGAAGATCATGTGGTTCGCTCCTTGGTTCGCAGCTCCCGGCGCAAGGCCAGGATGTAGTTCCAGGTGCGTCGTATCAGGCGCAGTTTTCCCGCCAGCGTGCCGCCGCCTTTGGCTTCGCCGTGCTTTCTGGCACTGAAATCAACGGGTTGCTCGAGCACGGTTAGTCCAAGTTGGCGGGCGGTGTAGAGGATGAACAGGTCGAGCGAGAAATCGTTAGGCGGGTTGGGCAGTTGGTCCAACAAACTACGGTGGAACATCTTGGGCTGTGCATTCACATCGAACAGGCGCGCGCGCAGGGCAAAAGAAGCGATGAGCGACATGCCGAGCGTAAACAGGGCGTCAAACGGGTTGCGTGCCACACGTTTGCCTTTTAGAAAGGTGGCGGAGGGATTGGGAGCGGCGGAAAACTGCCGGTAGGCCTGCAGTACGTCGGCGGGATCGGTCTGTAGATCAGCGTGCGTCCAGGCGATGACGGGCGCTTGGGCCTGCCGGACGCCGCTCATGATGCCAAAACCGTAGCCGATATTCTTGGTCACGGTGACGACCCGGGCGAAGCGGTAGGCCGGCTTCACGAGTTCCTGTGCCAGCACGGCGGCGCTGTCATCGGTCGAGCCGTTGTCGACCAGGAGGACTTCGGTGTCGGTACGGTCGCCCAAGACCGCGGCGAAGCGGCGCAATACGCCCGGAATATTGCGTGATTCGTTATAGCAGGGCAAGACGATGGAAAGGGCAGGGGCCCGGCTGGTCGAGACGTGATGGCTCATAGGTCATTCGATTCCGGCGCGCTGGAAGTAATCGCGCCAGTAGTTATAGAGCGTGAGATCCTGCGGGGTTCCCCAGCAGACATACTGGTCGACTTCAAAGACTTTCACGCGCAGCCCCTGTTCGATGGCGACCTGCATGGCGACGTCCACGTAGAATTCGCCGTTGATCCGGCGGTTCTGCGCGAGTAAGGCTTCGACGGCCTGGAGGAAAAACTCGGCGCGCCGGAAGTAAAAGGCCCCAATGACGGCATGATCGTCCATGGGGCTCGGGCTGATGGGGGCTTTACAGGAGACGGCTAGGGCGTCGTGGTGCTCGTTGACGCGTACCCAGCCGTACATGCGCGGATTCTGCAGTACGGCGGGATTATGACGGAAGGTCCAGATGAGCGCGTCCACGGCGGGGTCTGCCATGAGCTGCGCCAGCCGGGCGGTGTCATATACCATGGCATTATCGCAGGCGCCGATCGTGAGGACATCATCAGGGCGCAACAGGCTGCGCGCGGTCATGCAGGTGCAGGCCTGTCCCTCGGTTAGCGCATCCAGCGCCACCACGTTGTTGGCCGGGAACTGTTCGGTCAGACGCTGTTGAATGGGCGAGCTGTCCAGGTGTTCGCGGCGACAAACGAAGATCCAGTGATCGGCCGGGGGGAGGCTGGCGGCGGCCCGCATAATCATGGGCGTCCCCGCCACGGGAATGAGCGGCTTGGGGTCTGTGAACCCCACGTCGCTGAAACGTTTGCCGGCGCCGGCCATCGGGATCAGGTTAACCTTGCGGCTCATGCTCGCCCCTCCAGTTTTATGGTGCGTAGTTTGGTGTGGGTTTCGCCGCTGACGAGCCAGAGGCTGATTTCGGCCACCGGCAGTTCGAAGGATTCCGGTTGGGCGAGAAACGTCGTAATCATGGGATGCGTGCGCGCGGTGCGGAGCGAGGCGATGGTGAAGTGGGGAATCCAGTGGTCCCCCACAAAGGGGAAGCCGAAGCGCTGGTAACTGGAGAGAAAGGGCTCGCGAGCTATGGGCGGTGGGAGGGGGGGCAAGGCTTGCTGGTCCACCAGCGGCGCCAGCAACTGCGCGACGGTGTGCTGTAGGGCCAGCAGGGCGCTGTTGGACTGGACTCGCCAGGCCAGGGTGTGTCCCGCGGTGAAGGCATCCTCGAAGAAGACGATGGGTTCGCCCACGTGGACGGTGAAGGGGGCGATGGCCAGACTGGCGGGCAGGTGCGACGCCCCTGCGGCGGGGTCCTTCAGGGGGGCGACCACGATGCTGCTGTGGGCGGGGTGATCGCAATAGGGGGATTCGGGCAGGATGGCGCGGACCCTGCCCTTCATTTCGGCGATTTGGGTCTGCAGGGTACCCGTGGGCTCGATAAAGATGGCGTGTCTAGTCATGTGCCGGTTTGGTCCATGGCCGCAGCGAGTCGGTGATGGCGGCTTTGGCAGAGGGGGCGAGGTCCGGGTAGAGGCGCCCGTCGCGTACACGATAGTCGAGGGCGGCCAGATGGGGGATCGCGAGCTTATACCAGTCGCGGGGCGGGATGCCGTACTGCTGGCCTACGAGGCACCGCATCACAACGTTGTGGGTCACCACCATGGTCTTACCAGGTTGGGTGCTGACGTCGTGGAGGAACGCTGCCAGCCGGGTGGCGACGTCGGCCTGGTTTTCGCCGTCGGGGAAGCGGGGGTCCTGGCCGCTTTGCCAGGCCGCGACCAGCGCCGGATGGCGCGCGGCGAGTTCTGCCAGGATCAACCCTTCGGCGGTGCCGTAGTCGATTTCATTCAGCCGACGGTCGATGGTGATGGGACGATCCGGTGCCAGCAGGTGGGCGGTTTCCTGCGTGCGACGCTGTTCACTGGCAAAGATGGTGGCTGGCGTTTGTGGTTCCCAGGAACCGGGCGCGGGTGGCCGTATGGAGGGATCGCGGCGTTGCCCGAGGAAAGAACCGTCGTTCAGGGGGGTGGCTGCGTGGCGTACAAATGATAGCCGCGGAACAGCTTCCCAGGCATGCTGCACGGCGCGATCAAACGCTTCGACAAATCGTACCGCCGTCTCGAGGGCCTCGCCAGGTGCCCCCGGTAAGCCTAGTTCCTTGCATTTCTGCAGACGGCGGAAGGCCGGAATGAATTCCCGGCACGCCGGCAAAAGGACTTCCCACTCTGCCACCAACTCATCGGGCGTGAGGGTGAGATTGGCTTGCCGCACGAGTTTCAGGTAGTTCAGTACCAGGTTCCGGATAATGTGGTAGGCAAATTCATGCTGGTGGCGCGCGTCGAGAGGGTGCTGGGCCACACGTTGCGAGGGTGTATCCCCGTCAAAGGCATACGTGCGGTACGTGATCACGCCGGCACGCAGGTCGGCGAGGTAGTCGGCGACGCCGCGCCGGGCGGCGAAAAAGTCCCGGGGCTGCAGTCGCAGCACAGGATAGATCTCGGCCAGGGAGAGACCGGCGTGGCGCGAACTCTTCTCCCAGTCGTAGCAGGTAAAGGGGCTCTTCAACACGTGCTCGCGATGCCCCGCCATGTCGTAAATCATTAGGTGCAGGACCGCCGTGTCGGGCGAATCCAGCTTGAGGGGACCAAAGGTGGGATTGAGGCGCACCCGGTCGACCGCTAATCCCAGATCTTGGGGGGTTAAGGCCGCTGCCTTGGCCTGGCAGCTTTCAAAATAGCGCCGGTCCAGGTGGCGGCCTACCACGATGACATCGATATCGCTGGGGTGGGCCGGTTGCGTTTGATGCCAGAACGAACCGACCAAGGAGACGGAAACCGTGCCTGCGACATCCATCAGGGTGTCCTGAAGGCGCGCCGCGGCCTGACAGTGCGGCAGTGTGCTCATCATGTCGTCTCGTAGTTCGACGAGGTCTGCAAGCGCATGACCTGACTAATGGGGTTGGGATTGTCCAGTACGGACGAACCGGACACGACATCTTCCACGTTCAGCAGCCCAATGTTCTGCTCGTTGATGCCGCCATCGACGCAGAGCGTGACGTGCCCCCTTTGCCGGGCGGCGTTGAGTTGCCGGATACGGTCCAGTGCCTCCAAGTCAAATTTCTGTCCCGAGCGCCCCGGCGTAGGAATGGCCAAGACCATGACGGCGTCGATCATCCCCAGATAGGGGATAAGTCTGGCGACGGGCGTCTGCATGGTCAGGCAGATGCCTGCTTTGCAACGCACTTGCTGGATGTGTTGGATCAGTTGTGCCAGATCCTCTTCAATCTCCAGATGGATAAAGATCGTATGGGCGAACGGAGCGGTCTCGTTGATCCAGCGCGAAGGCCGTTTGGACATGACGTGGACGTGTATTTCCTTGGTGGGCCAATACGCCCGGATCACTTCCAGTCGGTAGGCCCGGGTATCGTGATTGGGCATGCCGAAGGTTTCATCGATGATGTCGACATGGATGAAGTCGGGAAAGACCCCGATCTTACGGTGGATACCGCCGATGTCTTCAATGCCGTTAGCGTAAATGGCGACGCCAACGCGCTTGTAGTCGGCGAAAGAGTATCGGCGGTGAAACAGGTAGGCTACGAGGAAGAAACAGCCGGCCACGACCAGACGCGCTTCTTCAAACTTCCAGCCGAACGTTTCCAGTTGGCTTTTCAAGAGGTAGTTCACGGAGGCCGATCCAGCCGAGATGGTGATGAAATACAGGAGCGCCCGGTTGCGCTTGGCCACGGGAATTTTGAAGTTGAACCTTACGTTGGCCCAGAAGGCGAACAGGATGCCGCAGATCAGCCCGGGAAATACGGCGAGGGGGGATGGGACGCCACTGTGCTCCATCGCCCGAAAGCAGAGGATTTCCAGGAGGATCGAAAGAAACCCGATGAGTACGTAGAGCGCCAGGAAGTGGTAGCGGTAACGCAGGAATTGGATGCGTCGTGAAAGCTCAGGGTTAAGTAGGTGTGCCATGGGTGCGCCGGTTTATCGCGTCAAGTGCGGGACGAGGAATGCCCAGCCGCCCTGCGCATCGCTGCGGGCACGTATGTTATGCAGGTATTGCCAGGACCCTGGTGCGGGCTGATATAGCTGGCCACAAGCTGGTAGACCTAAACGCATGTGCGATGATATTGCCCGAATCAGGCAGGAGCGTCAAGGGGCATGGATGACCCATTCTGTGCGGGGGCATGGCACTTCCGCAGGTGCTCGGCTGAATACTTTGAGGTTCTTGCAAAACCCCTCGCGCCGCCCGCCTGCGGCGGTCGCCGCGAGGGGTTCTGTAAGAAAATATGGCGCGGCGGCGCGCATTTCGGTGAATTCAGAGGTCCTAAGGCCGGAAAATGGCCGTTTTTTGGCAGACTTCGTCTTTTCCGGCTTTCGAAACCGGGCTTTTCGATGGCCCTG
>CAIOST010000063.1 GCA_903861045.1 uncultured bacterium
TCTCTGCGGCAACACTGCACTCCGGTGCGGTGTCGTAGCTAAAGACGGCGCGGGGCTGTTGCGATTGCGGCACTTGCGCGGCTTCGGCCGGGCGCGAAGGGGTGTCAAAGAGTTGATACCCCCCGACGCGGGTTTGCGGCAAAGTGGTGGCGTGGGCGGTTGCGCCGCCGATGATGGCGGCAAGGATCGCCAGGGGCAGGAGAAGCGTTTTTAGCGGCTTGAACACACCCCGGACGGTATCAGAGAGGCGGCTAAAAAGAAAGCCGCTTATGCCGGATTGGCGGGCGTTTCCTGGAGTTCGGCGCGGTTGGATTTCAGCCGGGCCGGGTGCGTGGCGGTGTGGATCTCTTTGAGTTTGCGGATGCTGACTTGCGTGTAGATTTGCGTGGTGGAGAGTTCGGCGTGGCCAAGCATCTCCTGGATGAAGCGGATGTCGGCGCCGTTCTCCAGCATCAGGGTTGCCATGGTGTGCCGGAACAGATGGCAGGCGCCGGTCTTGCCGAGTTCGGCGCGGACTACGTACTCGCGCACGAGTTGCGTCAGCCGGTTGAGGCTGAACGGTTCGCCCAGGTTGGTCAGAAACAGCAAGCCGTCATCGGGTTCCTGCACAAGCTTGGGCCGGGCGTCGGCCAGGTACTTGCCGATCCAGGCCAGCGCGCGTTCGCCAATGGGGACCATGCGGTCTTTCTTCCCCTTCCCCTGCCGTACCATGATCGTTCCGCGCTCGGCATCGAGGTCGAACAGCTTAAGTTGCGCCAGTTCCTTGCGTCGGATGCCGGTTGAATAGACAGCCTCCAACATGGCGCGATCCCGTAGCCCCATGGGTTCACCTACGTCTGGCAGCGCCAGGACGCGCTCGGCTTCGTGCGCGGTGAGAACGTGTTTTGGCAGGCGGTGTTCCTGTTTCGGCAACTCGATTTCGCTGGCCGGGTTATAAAGGATGTGGTTTTCCCTGGTCAGCCATTTGAAGAACGCCCGCAACGGGATCAGGTGCTTGGCCTGGCTCTGGAACGTCAGCGGCTGGCCGTTCTTCTGACGGTAGTGGAACAGCCAGCGTTGATAACGGTCCAGAATCGGCTTGGTGATCTCGCGGGGCTGGAACAGGCCGCGCTCGGCGCTCCAGCGGGCGAAGATGCCCAGATAGTGTTCGCGCCCTTTGATCGTGGCGGGCGAGTAGTTCTTGCTTAAGAGCGCTTCGCAGAACACGGCAGCTAAGAAGGCAAAGCCGTCCGGGTCGCCCAGATCGCGGACACGCAGCTTGCGTTGGCCTTTGCGAGGCATGGTGGGATTTCCGATTGTGGATTGCTGATTGCTGATTAGAAGACCGGTATGACGATCAACTGGCCTTACGATTGCTGTTTTCTGATAGATGCCGTGGGCGTGCGTTTTCGTCGGTTTCGGGTGGCAGGTGTAGCAAAGGGCCTTCGCTATTGGGCGAAGTCGCGTTTGTGGCGGGTGTACCTGGGGCGTACTTGGCCAGTACCTGGGCGGTCCCCGATAGGTCCCGGTCGCCTTTTTCATGGTCCCGGTCGGCGTTTGGGCGGTCCCGGTCGGTGTCGTATAGCGTGCCCGCGTCGATCAACCCGAGGACGAACTTGCCGCCGTTCTCGCCCTGCCCTTCGTAAAGCAGTTCATAGACGAATGACTGGCCCCGGCCGCCGCGATGCACCAGCACATATTCGAGGTCTACCAACTTGGCCAGGTGCCGTTTGACTTGTACGTCGGTCCAGCCGGTGAACGTGCGGGCGTCGCGTTGCGTAAAACGGTGGTCTTCGCGCTCGATCTTTTGGGCTGCGGCGTCGCGTGTCACCATCTCTGTCAGCAGGCCAAGAAAGCGGCGCGTCTGCGGTGGCAACTCGTCGAGCGAACGGCCCAGGGCTTCGGCGGCTAAGCGGTTGGCAACGGCGATATCGTCCAGCGTGGCTTCGATGTATTCCACCGGGCGGCCGCCGTGTTCACGTGTCTTCACCGGCCGCTGGTACTGGCGCAGCAGCGTAATGGCCGCAATCAGCGTCAGATATTTCTCGTGGTCGCGCCGGGTGCGGGTCTTGTCGTCGAGGAACGTCAACTGCCGGGCAAAAGGATTCAACACGCCCAGCGGCCGCAACAGGCGTTGCGCGTTCTGGTGCGTGCGGCGGATCGTCTCGCGGTCGCGCTTGGCCAGCAACCCTTCGAGCGTGTAGCGTTCGCGCTGCACACGGTGAATGGCGCGTGTCTGCTCGCGGGTTTCGTCCACCGTGAGCACGATGCAGCGGTTTTGCAGCTCCTCGCCGATCTCGATGGAGGTCGTTGTCATGACGATCATGACCGGCCCTTCGACGTGGTATTCCTGCGTCACCATGCGGCCGGTGTTGGGGTCTTTGCCGGTGCTGGCAATAGTCAGTTCGCCTTCGGACTGCAGGAGCTTCAAGGCGTAGCTGGCTTTGAGCGCGCCTTCTTCTTCCACGATAGCCAGCACCTTGTGCTGCAAGTTCAGGTCGCCTAGGTAGAAGAGGCTTTGGCCGGTCATGGCGGAGTATTTGACCTTGTCCTCGTCGGGCAGCAAGGCCAGCACGGCGTCCATGAGCGCGGTCTTTCCGGCGGCGCTGGTGCTTTGAATGAGGATCGCCAACGGCTCGTCCAGCTTGCGGCTGACAGCGGCTAAATAACCCAGTAGCTTGTTGGTCTCCTCGCCCACGGTGCCGCAGCGGTCGAAGTCGGCCAGGATGCGTTCCAGCAACTTCGGATCGCGCAACAGTTCCAGCGCGGCGGCGCGTTCCTCGGCGGTCATGATGGGCGCTTTCTCTTCCGGTTCGAGCGCCTGGTTGATGGCCGCTTCCTGGAGTTCTTCGAGCTTTAACAGCACGCGCCCCAGGTCTTTGCGGATCGTCTCGGGATTGCAGGAAAGTTCCTCGGCCGCCTGGCTGACGAACGCCTGGCGGTTACGCGCCTGGTAGAGGTCGAGGTTGTCCACGTGGAAGGCCGCATTTTGTGAGACGCGCAGATTGATTTTCAGGACTTCAAAGCTGGTGTTTTTGGCCAGACCGCGCACGCGATAGACGCGGTCGCCGAGTGTGATCGTGATGGCGTCGGGGGATTGCGTCACGGCCGGGGCGGAGTCGGAGAGAACCGCAGATGCACGCGGATGCACGCAGATGGGTTCGGGAGAGGTTTCACGCGGAGGCGCGGAGGGCGCGGAGGGTGATTCGGCCGGGGGTTCGGGTGTGGCTACGATGGCGGCTGTGGCAGGTGCGGGCGGCGTGGCGGGTGTCGGCGAAATGACCGGCGGCGCGGGTTGGACCGGCGCGGGCGGGGTTTCTTTCTTAGCAGCTATAGCAGCTAAAGAGAGAGAAGAAGCCGCAGGCGCGTGCGAGGAAGATTCCAAAAGCGCGGCTTCGATAACGGCGGCCAGTGCAGCGGTGGGGTTTTTCGAGACACGTGCCACGTCGTTGACGTCCTGGCCATCGGGGAGCCTGGCCCGGCGGACCGCAATGCCGCGTGCTTCCAACTGGGGCCGCAGCGCCTCGGCCGCCGCGTTGCCGGCTGCGTCGTTGTCGTAGCACAGAATGACGCGGCTGGGTTTCAGTTCGTCCAGCAAGCGCCAATGATCCGGCGTAAAGCCGTTGACGCCGTAACTCGCCGTCACGTTGCGGAACCCCGCGCACCACAGTGTCAGCGCATCCAGCAACGCTTCGCATAAGAGCCATTCCTTTTGCCCGGCAAGCGCGGCCTCGTTCCACACGCCGCGATGTTCGCCCGGCAGATACAGGTGATTCGGCGTGCCTTCCCGCAGGTTGGGCGTGACCTTGCGGCCGTACAGGCCGACCGTGCGGCCGTGCCGGTCCAGAATGGGCAGGACCACCGAACCGGATAGATGCTCGTGGCCGCTCTCCCGCATGATGCCGAGTTGTTGCAGCCGGGCTTTCAAAGCCTTGCCGTCGTCGATGGTCCTGGGGATGCGGTAACCCAGCGTCCGGTTGGCATAGCCCAGTTTGAAAGTTGCGATGGCTTCCGGATGCAGACAGGAACGCTGCCGCAAGTAGGTCATGGCCTTCGGATCGTTCAGAAAGGTTTTGTGATAGTAGTCCCGCACCGCATCGAGCAAGTCACGGTCCGCCAGGTCCGGCGCGGGTTGCACAAGGATCGGGTGTGCCGTGCCCATGCGGGTTGTGAGCCGTGCCGGTTCCGGCGCATACCCTGCGCACTCGCGCAGGATCTCCACGGCCCGGCGGAAGCTGACAGACTCCTTGCGCATGATGAAATCGACGTTGCTGCCGCCCTTGCCGCATGCGCCCAGGCAGTGCCAGAGATTATTCGAGGGCGTCACCACAAAGGACGGGCTCTTGTCGTCGTGGAACGGGCAAAGCCCGATCAAGTCCTTGCCGTGCGGTTGCAGGGCGATGCCGTATTTCTCGCACAGGCGTTGCAGCGACACTTCCCGCTTGAGCCTTTCCAGTTCGTCGTCAGGTATGCGCGGCATGTTGTGTCCCTCCATCCATGATTTCCCGGGCAATCCGTAGGGCGCGCAATTCGTCCAAGACGCGGCGCTCTTCTACGGGCCGCGGTGGTAGTAATGCCCCTACCACAGTCGTCAGAAGCCAGTCTTTCACGTCTTCACGATTCTCCGCCGCTGCCCGCGCCTCGATGCGCCCGAAGAGTTCCGGGCTGACCATCAACACGATCCTCCGGGTTCCTTTCATCGTCGCGCCCTCCTATCCGCAAAATGCGTCAAGTCGGTTTTGGTTCCTTTTGACACGGCGGCATGTTAGCAGTATCATTTCTAACTATGCAAGCGCTTTCTCTATCGAATGAAAACACCTCGTATACTGCGGACATGCAGACAGGCAGACCATCCACCAAAGAACGCCCCCCGTTTGGCGCGCGCTTGCACATGTTGCGCGAGCAAGCCGGGCTTTCCCAACAGCACCTGGCGGAACGCTTGGACATGACACAGCGGGCCTATGCCTACTGGGAACGCAACCCGGTTGCGTTGCGCCCCGATCAACTGCACAAGCTGGCTGCGGCCTTAAGTGTCAGCGTTGAGGAACTTCTCGGCGAAAGCGCTTCCAAAAAGCGTGGCACCGGGCCAACCGGCAAGATGCGGCATCTGTTCGATGCCGCCTCACGGCTTCCGCGAAGCCAGCAACAGAAGATTGCCGCCGTGTTGGAACCGTTCATTCTGCAACACGCCGCGAATACGTAAGCGCCCCGCCCGCGCCTTTTCATTCCGGCCGCGTCTTCGCCCGCGCTGACGACGGATCGTCCGTTGCCGGGCATTCTGGACGCGCCAAAGGCCCGCCGGTGGGCTGCCCTTCCGGCCTTCGCTTTTTTCTTTTTAGCCGCCCCTTTTCCTTCCTGGCGGCTGAAAGGAAAAAGCGCACCGGCTGCGGTGGGCGGCGGAGCGACTTGCAAGCGGCGTGACACTGAGCAAGCGAGTATCCGAGCACGTCGAAGTGGCGCGCGGCTTGCTGTCGCGGAGCCGCTCGCGGGCACCGACCGCGGCGGGGCGCGTGGCAGGTGGCTGGATCGCGACAGGTGACCAGGTGCGCCGCAGGCGCACACCGCACACGTCTCGCGAGACGTGCCGCCGTAGTCGGCGGGCTTCATCATCGTAAAGTTGACACCCTACACGCCTGCCGGGCAGGCGTGCCGCGCGTTCAGCGCGGTCTTCCTTGCGAATGGAACGCGCAATGTAGCCACCCGGTCCGCGCAGCGGACCTGCACACCTGCCGCAGTGAGGTATCCCGAGCCGCCATGCGGCAGGTGTGCAGCAGCGGCCAGGCCCGGAACGTCACCTGGGGCGTTTCCCGCTCCGGCAACAACACCCGTATGCGGGCGGCCGCCCATAATAAAAGCGGCCGCCGCACCCCCCCACTGCGCGCGGTATCTCGCGCGGCGAGCCCCTTCCCCCCGATGGATTCAATTTCGGGGGGGTCGCAGGGATGGGGGGCTCGGGGGGAAGGGGCGGCGGGGGGGTGCGGGGTTGTTGCCGGGCGCGCCCCAGGTGACGTTCCGGGATGGCCGCTGCGGGTGGCGTTGCTGCTGGAAAAGCCAATGTTGACGGCCTTGTGCGTGTAGTTGTCGCCGTGTCGGTTGTTTGTGCTGGTCGCGGCTGGCGCGGTCAAGCGCGTGTAATTGTCGTCGTGTAAGTTGCCTGTGCTTGTCGCAACTCTTGCGGGGGCAATGGGGGCGGCCAGCCCCCGAATTGTGAGGAGCGGCCGCGCGCACGGTGGTGCAGGCGCTGGCCGCCTACAGAACTGACGACACAGGGGAAACCGGGCGCGGGGCCGACCCTGGGAGGCCCAAGCGTCGCAGCGAGAACTAAGAAGGCCGGAGCGGCCAGCCTGCACCGCCGGGCGCGGGGACCGACGAACCGCGACAGCACTACGCCGGATAACTAACGGAGCCTTCCCCGCCCGCTACCTTGCGGGCGTGCGGAGTGCCCCACGATGGCGACAAACGCAGGCGCTTCCCCGCGCGCTATCCGCGCGCGTGCGCCGGTCGGTGTTACGGGGCGGTTGTTCAGGCGCAAGGAACGTTGTCCGCCATCGAAGGCCGATGCCGCTTGGCAGCAAGTCCCGGAGCGTCCGAGTGAGCACCAGGGGATCTGTTAGAGAATCACCCATCCAGTCGAACGTAGTTGGATGGCTTCTCGAAAAGTCAGAATGTCGAACGGCACTCCGCAGTTCTTGAGATAACTCCTGGTGCTGGTGAGAGGATCCTCATCGTCCTCGCTAAAGTATTTCTCCTGCACAACCCCAGCCCGGCACAATGCACGGCCACAAGAACCAGTCACATCCGACACCTGAATTGCAATGACCTCGGCTTTCAGGGTGATGCTAATGGATTGGAGTAGCGCAAAATCAACGACTTCCTTTGACTCTACAACCGCAACCCATCCCCCCTGAATAGGAGAAACACCGATCTTCCTTTTCCGTTCTGGGGCAAGCAGAACATCATATGAAGATGGCAGGCCCCAGTCTGGTTGACTCCCTGGTGAGTCTGGCGATCCCTTGAGCCTTGAGGCAATCTTCTCAAGAAGAGCGTCACGACTGTCCGTATGAACAAATGACATTTCAACATTCATGGATTACCGCCACGGGCCTGGCCCGAAAATGTAATCAATACCGTAGCCGGGGAAGTCGGTCCCAAAATTCGCCGACTGAACAGGCCGAACAGCCTTCGGAGTAAGTTTGAAATCCAGAATCTGTTTGGCAGGATCAAACACCACATCAGGAACCGAACTCGCGCCCCGAACTTGGAATTGGAGTCCGCCTTCACCGAGTGGGATGTCATTTCGTTCCGCCCATCGGCGCATCCATCGCGTTGCTTGGACTTCGGCGTCCTTCCCAAGTTGCATGCGATTCAAGCCCTGAACACGAGGATTCTCGACAGCGTAATCGAACCCCTTCTGGGCAACCGAACGGACGCGATCAATGGTCGCTGGACTCTCTGCGGCAACACTGCACTCCGGTGCGGTGTCGTAGCTAAAGACGGCGCGGGGCTGTTGCGATTGCGGCACTTGCGCGGCTTCGGCCGGGCGCGAAGGGGTGTCAAAGAGTTGATACCCCCCGACGCGGGTTTGCGGCA
>CAIOST010000064.1 GCA_903861045.1 uncultured bacterium
ACCTCTGAATTCACCGAAATGCGCGCCGCCTCACCTATGACAAAATTGTACGGTTGCGCGCCATTTCTTTTGTCCAGGGATATTTGTGTGTAAAGGGCAGGCCTTGTGCCGCCGGCGCGGAGAGATCCGCGCCAGCTAGAAGACAGGCAAAGGAATAGAAGATGTAATAGCGCGAGGTATGGCCGTTCCGGCTGATCCTCGCGCCGCACCATTTCTTTTGCAGTTTTGGCCTCGTTACGCGGATCTTTGCTGCCGGTGGGGCCAGCCCACGGGGGAGCTGCGGCGCCGCAAGTTCCGTTGTTCGTTGTCTCGATCGTTGTCCCGATCTTCGTCAGACAACGATCAGGACATGGATCGTGACAAAGATGGTGCTTCCGGCCGGCCCAAAGCTGCGTGGCGCCGGTGGCTTCAACAGCACGTGTACGACCTATGGTTCTTTCGTCAGCTGTTCCTAATGCCAAACCGCTCGCCCCAAAGGGTTTCGCTCACGGAAGATGCGGAGCTGCAGCGGCAGGTAGGTGAAATCGAAAAAACCATCCAGCGGCAGCAGGGTAAAAACCGGAAATGCTGCTAATCTTTATACTAAGGGCTGACCCCTTGGGTGCCTCGTGTGGCTGGTGCGGTGTCTTGTCACGTTGGGCGTTGGATGTTGGACGTTGGATGTTGAGTTCGGGTGCCCAGGCGCGAGGCCAGGGCGTGGTGCGCGGGTGTCAGCACTCGCCGGAATGGGCTACGGGTACGTTGCGTGGGTTGATGGCGATCTTGACCTTTCTCCCCGCGTCTGCCATGCTTTTTGCCCGTTCGCCATGCGCGGATCGGGGGGGGTGGCTATGAAGAGCATGCTGAGGATGGGCGGGACGCTGGTCACGCTGCTGGTGCTGGCGGCAGGGTGTCAGACGGCGCGGCCCACCGCTAAACTGGCGCTGGGCGCCGGCACCTATGAGGGCGAAATCCAGAACGGCTTTCCGGACGGGTTCGGGACCATGACGTTCTCCAACGGCGAGAAGTACGTCGGCATGTTCCTGGGCGGCGAACGGAACGGACAGGGAACCTATCTCTGTGTCGATGGCCGGAAATATGTCGGCCAGTTCAAGGATGACAAGTCGCACGGGATGGGAGCCTACACCTGGCCGGATGGCCGGAAGTACGTCGGCGAGTTCCGCAACAACCTCATGGACGGGGGGGGGACCCTCACCTGGGCGAACGGCCGGAAGTTCGTCGGCACCTGCCGGGAGGGGAAGCCGGACGGAATGGGGACCTGTACCTGGCCGGATGGCGAGAAGTACGTCGGCGCGTACAAGGAGGGGCGCCATCATGGCCGCGGCACCTATTCCTGGCCCGACGGCCGCCAGTACGCCGGCGCGTGGAAGGACGGGCAGCGCAGCGGGCCGGGGGTCTATACCTGGCCCGACGGCCGTCAGTATGCCGGCGAATACCGCGACGGCGTGCGCAACGGACAGGGGACATACACCGGGGCGCAGGGCGAGAAGTATGTAGGATCTTGGAAGGATGACAAGCAGCATGGAGCCGGGAGGCTGACGAAGCCGGACGGGACCACGCAAGCGGGGCTCTGGAAAGGCGGTGCCTATCTCGGCCCGGACCCCGCTGCCAGCAACGCCGGCCAGCCGTGAAGCTGCGCCGCGCCCGCGCCCTGCGGGTCCGTGGCCGCTGCCGCTGAAAGCGGCCCGTACCAGTCCCGGCTCCACTCCCAGACGTTGCCGTGCAGGTCATAGAGCCCCCTGGCATTCGGCGCGTACGACCCCACGATGGCCGCCCCCCAGGGCGTGGAGCGCGTGAACATTCTCTCCGCTGGGACAAGGATGGCGACAACGATGGATGTTGGGCGTTGGACGTGACTGGTCAGGCGTGGTACTTTTTCCAAGGCGGGGTATCCGACAGGGAATCCTGGAACTCCCGGATCAGGCGGTCGGCGTAGGAGCCGGTGTAGTTCCCCTGGAGGAAGAGGTCGTAGGCTTCGTCGTGGAAGCGCTGCCACGACTGGTCTTCGTGGCCGGGGAGGATTGGGAAGAAGGCAGCCTGGTTATCTTGGGCGGCCACGTAATCGCCGGGGGCGTCGCCGATCATGAGGACTTGTCCGGCGGGGTAGCGATTCTGGGAGGCGCAGCGGATATGCTCGGTCTTGGTGCCGAGTTCTTGGCCGGCGATCAGGCGCACGAGGTGGTCGATGTGGTGGTGCTCCCACTCCTTAATGAGCGCCTCCTCGGGAGTTTGCGAAACAACGATCAGGTCGCTGTGACCCTGCATCTTCTCGAGGGAGCGGATGGCCCAGGGGAAGGGGGGGGCGGGGCGCATGTGCTGGTCAATATCAACATTCACAGCCAGGCTCCAGTCGAGCAAACGCTGGAGTTCGGGGTCGCGGGTGCGAGCGACTTCGGCGCGCAGGGTGGGGTTGCCCAACGGCAGGCCGGAGTTACAGTAGGCGCGCAGGGCGGTCAGGTCGGGGAGGCGCACGCCGGTGGCGCGGACCTCGTCCCAGTCGTGTAGCAGCTCGAAGGCGAGCAGAAGGTTGGGGAAGCGGTTCTTGCCGCGCCATTTGGAGTAGAGGTTAACGAATTCGGCGGAGGCGCGCAGTTGCGGTTCGATCTTTTCCAGCCCCCAGCATTGGATAATCAGGGGGTGGAAGTGCTCCTTCTGCTTGGCGTCCATAGTAGGGAAGACGCAGCCGTCGGAATCCACGCCGACGAAGGAGCGCTGCTGCGCCTGGAAGCCTTGCAGATCGGCGAGGGTATAGCGGGTATTGGACATGCCGGGTCTCCGGGGGTGTGACCGGATCAGCATAGCAGGTTTCGGTTGCGATTCAAGGTAGTGGGAGCGCATAGCGCGAAAACCTCTGTTTACACTGGAGGCTTTTGCAAGCGCCTCACTAACAAAAAGAATTGATTTTTATGACGCATAGGGTATCTTACAGCTTTTTCCAGATGCAGGCTCAGGTTCCGGCATGGCGAGGTAGCTCAGTTGGTAGAGCAGCGGACTGAAAATCCGCGTGTCGTGGGTTCGATTCCCACCCTTGCCACCAGTCTCCGCCCAACCCTGCTGCATACGATATGGTGCACCCCAGAGGGCGGTGCCTACTACTTTAGAACACAGCTTGCGGCCGGATGCTCGTACCGCGGCAGGGAAGATGGGCGGTGAGATTTTGCGTAAACTGATGGGCGCGAACAAGATATGATGTAATCCCACCATCCTGGCATATACTTGGCATGGTTATTGCTTTTAATTGGCTGCGCGTGAGATAGTGTTTCTGGTTACGATCAGCGATGAAAGCCTATACGATAAAAAAGACGTGCCGAGCCGTGGTGGGCACCCTCATGCTGGTGCTGTTCCCGGTTGCTATCGCGCGTTCCCAGGCAGAGGTGGGGCTGGCGGCCGAGCATTTCAAGAAGATGGATGTATTTGAGATTTCGAACCTGGGCACGGCGGACAAGAATTTCGCGGCGGGGAAATACCGGATGTCCGTGGCGGACTACGAGGCCTTCCTGACCAAGTATCCGAAATCGCTGGCGGTGCCCTATGCGCTGTTGCGCAAGGGGCGGTCGCTGCAGTTGGACAACAAGCGGTTCGAGGCGATCAAGGTCTACACTGACCTGCTGGACTACTATCCGAACGAGATGGATTGTGCGGGGACGGCCCTCTATTTCATCGGCGACTGTCACTCCCAGAACGGCCAGCTCGCGGCGGCCCTGAAGGCTTGGTCGGAGATGGCCAAGGATGTGGATTACCGTAAGCATGTGCTGGCGGCCAAGGCGATTAACCGGCTGGCCGACAATCTCCGGCTGCAGGATAAGTGGGGCGAGGCGCTGGAGTACTACGAACAGGTGGCCAAGGATTTTCGGAACAGCAACTACGAGGCGGTCGCGCATGCCATCAAACAGCTGCAATACTACCATGTGCGCCTTAAACCGGATTTTGAGAAGCTGCGTAAGCTCTATGACGCCCTGAACGGGTTTGAGCGGGGGACCCTGACCCCCAACGAGACGAATTTTTGCTATCGCGTGATCGCGCTGGTGGGGGACCGGGACCTGAGCGGCTTTGCGGAGGCGGACGTCAAGGGGAAGAAGGCGTATTACCGCTATTGGGCCTCGAAGTTGGAGGGGCGGTTCCTGACGGATGACAATTACCAGTGGACCCTAGCCGGCTATCGCCTGGCGGAGGAGGGGGATGTCAACGCCTGGTATGGCCGGATTGACCAGCAGTATGCCAAGTATCAGAAGGCGGATGACTATGACCGCACCATGAACTACGTGCAACTGTACGGCGGGCATCCCGCCAAGATCCAGGAATACTACGCGCGGCTGGAACGCGGCCGGATGTCCAAGCAGCAGGTCTTCCGGCTGATCGGTCTGTTGTACAAGTTCGGGCAGCCGGAGGTGGGGCGCAGCGCGATCGGCAAGCTGCCGACGGACACGACCGACGCCGACCTGGTGGGGCTGGTGAAGGTCGTGGGAAAGGACCGGTTGGGCGCGGAGCTGATTTGCGAGAAGATCAATGACTTGGAACTGGGGAACCTGACGCTGTTGCGCTTCTTTAGCGGTAACATCCCGGTAAAAGGCCCCGTGATGGACAAGGCGATGCGGCTGGGGGAGATGTTCTGCAAGCACCCGACCTACGCCAAGGAGGCCTATACCTACATGGCCACGTTTCATGAGTCGCTCGGGGAGTGGGACAATGCCATTGGCTGCTGGCGGCTGGTGGATAATCCGCCCGGGACCCTGTATAGCATCGTCAAGGATTACATGGCCTGGGGGAAGCGGGGTGAGGCGGTGTCGCAACTGAGCGAGATCGAAAACTTCTTCCCGGCGGAGTCCTCCAAGGCGTGTCTCATGATTGCGGACATTTACTCCGGGGACCGGCCGCTGTATATTGCCACGTTGCGCAATCTGATTAAGAAGTATCCCGGGAGCGGCGAATCAAGCACGGCGCATCAGCGGTTGCAGGCGATGAAAGTGAAAATGGGTGGAGGGGAAGATGCAAAGTAAAGGGATCAAGGCGAGGGAAACGTACCGGGCGGGGTGCCGCCTAGCCGGGCGGATTGGCTTGGCGCTGGCGATGCTCGTGCTGTTGGGGGCCCCCCTGGCCCATGCGGCCCGCGCAGCCAAGGTGGTCGACACGACGGGCAGCGGCGACTTGGAAGCCCGGCGCCTGCTCGACAAGGCCGAGGAGCTGCTCAAGAGCGGCGAGAAGGAGCGCGGCGTGAAGATGCTCGAGACGATCATCGAGCAGTACCCCGCCAGCCGCGTCCGCTATGCGGTCTACCTGTCACTCGGGCGCCACCTGATCTCCGTGCACGAGCAGGGGAAAGCCATCACCTACCTGGCGAACCTGAAGGCGCTGGAAGTGCCCGGCGGCGAGATCCCCAAGGAGGACCGCGAACTCTACCTGGAGGGGACCTACCTGACCGGGGTGGCTTATTTCCAGATCCGCAACTACGCGGCGGCCTTCCCGATCCTGCGCAAGATCACCACCAACTACCCGAACACTTCCTGGGCCAACCAGGCCTATTTTTACATCGGCATGTGCCATTTCGTGCAGCAGAACTGGAGCAAGGCCATCGAGGCGTTGAACCTGGTCGGGACGTTTATCGACATGGACTCCCCCGTGACCTCGCTGGTGGAGGCCGGGCACCGCCTCTATATCAAGGTTCACGACGATGACCTGCCGGTGCTGCAGAGCCTGGGGAAGAAGACCTGGGCCGAGGTCACGACCTCCCATGGCGACCGCGAGAAGGTGGAGTGCGTGCCGCTCGGGCGGGAAGGCACGGACGTGGTCGGTTCGATCGGCACGGCGGTCGGCGTGCCGGCCGTGGAGGATCGCGTGCTGCAAGTGCTGGGCGGGGATACCATCACCGTCAAATACATCGACCTCAACACGGAGGACGGCTCGGCCAACGTCGGGCGCTCCAAGACGGTCAGGGTGGTCTCGACCGGCAGTATCGCCTTCACGCTGGGGAATTTTGAGAACCCGGCCACGACCGCGTACCTGGACCAACCGCTCTTCCTCTCCCTGCGGGATGTGGACCTCGACACCAGTGACGTGGCGGAAGTTGTGACCGTCAAGGTCACCTCGCGCTACCGCGAGCAGGCCAAAGAGGACGCGCGGCAGGATGTGGTGGACCTCAAGAAGGCCCTGGATGAGGCGGAGGATCCGACCAAGCTCTACCGCACCCGGGACGAGGTGACGGTGCAACTGGTCGAGAATGGCGCCTCGCCGGTGCATTCCGGCAAGTTTGTCGGCAAGGTCATGGTGCAGGCGGCGCAGCCGGACAAGCCGGTCAACACCTCCGATGGGGTGCTCTCCTGCATGGTGAATGACGAGATCCTGGTCTCCTATGTGGACGAATTGCACCTCGGTGGAACCTCGCCGCGGGTCAATTCCTCCCAGGTGACGGTAGCGGGCGAGATTGACAACCATCCGCGTATCTCGCAGGACCATGTGGCGGACCCGACCATGCGCTCCCGCAAGGACCTGGTGGAGGCCTCGGCGTACCTGGAACTGGCGCGTATCTTCAAGAGCATGGGTCTGGTCAAGGGGGCCAAGCTAAAGGCCGGGGAGGGGTTGGACCGGGTCAACGCGGTGATCCGTATCGGCAGCGCCATCCCGCTGGAGCTAAAGCAGCAGGCTCTCAAGTCCATGTGGGAGTTGCAGATCGCCTCCGATGACCTGAAGGCCGCCATCGAGACCTGTTCGCTCTTCAACAAGCTCTATCCGGAATCGCCGATGGTGGACGACGCCCTGATGGGGATTGCCAAGGCACGGCTCGACAACAAGGAGATTCCGGAGGCGATCGCCGTCCTGCAGCAGATCCTGGGGCTGCCCAAGTCGCAGGTCAAGGCCGAGGCGCAGTTCCTGATTGCCGACGCCATCGAGAAGAACATCCCGCCTGGCTCAACCCCCGAGGAGGTATCGAAGGCCCGCGAGGGTGCCATCCAGAACTATAAGATGTGCGCGGATCGCTACCCGGAGAGCGAATTTGCGGGGATGTCCCTCGCCAAGATCATCGACTGGCACGTGGAGCAGAAGAACTTTGCGGTAGCGGGGGAGCTGCTCGTGCAGATCTTCCAGGACTACCCGGACGCGCCGTTCCTGGACAGCATGCTGTTGAAGTGGGTGCTGGTGGCGTTCAGCCAGGGCGATTACAACAAGGCGCGTGACAAGTGCAATCAGCTCCTCTTCGAGTACCCGGGCAGCGCGTATGCGGAAAAAGCCCGGTCGGTGCTGCCGAAGATTGAAGCCAAGCTGAAGTCTTCCGGGGAAGGTGCCGAGTCGGGCGAGAAGAGTTCTGAGAAAGCGGGGGAGAAGTAAGCATGAAGCGGACCGAATGGATGCGGCGGTTGATCGGGCCGGGCGTGGCGGCCTGTGTGGTGCTGGCGCTGGCTGGCGGAGCGTCGGCGGTTGACGCCCCCGAGCCGGATGCGCGGGTGCAGGAACTACAGAAGACGCTGGAGAGCGTGCAGCGCGATCCGACGCAGACCAGCCAGGAGATGATGCGCAGCCTGCTGATGCTTAGCCTGGACTTGGGGCGACCGCAGGCCGCCTCGGTCATCGTCAAGAACTACCTCTCGCAACGGCGCGAGCCCGTGCCGGAGCTCCTGTTCCTCGCCGGCCGCGTGGCGGAGCAGTCCGGCGATCTGCGCACGGCCGTGGCCCGCTACAAGCAACTGCTCAGGACGGCACCGACCGCGACCTGCATCCCCGAGGCGACCGAACGACTGTTTTACCTGATGGTGACCTGTTTCGGCACAAACGAGGATGCCTTCCGCCTGATGACGGAACTCGGCGAGAGCGGCCGCGCGACGCTCGCGCTGAAACGCTACGACGCCTGGTACCTGGACCAGGCCTGGACGCGCAAGGAGATCCCGGCCATGACCCGCCGGATGGCTCTAGTCCTGGCCGATCAGATGCCGTTAGACCTGGAACGGATGATGTACTGGGATTCGCTGGATCTGTTACTGCGCGATCTAGCCGCGGCACGCCCCGACCAGTTCGCGGCCCTGCCGGACGCCCGCAAGCTCGCCGCCGGCTTGATCCGGGGGAGCGAGGCGCGCAGCAAGCGCTTCGCCTTCCTGACCGCCCACCTGACTTTCGTCGCCAGCATGGCGGGCAAGGACGCGGAGGTCCTAGTCCGTGACTTTGAGCCCGTGCTCGCCGCGGCTCGTGTTTATGCAGAGGCTGCGCCGACAGCGGACACCGTGGTCCAGATGGCCGTGGCGTTCAGCGGCGGTTGGGAGCGCCCCGACGACGCACGCCGGCAGATCTGTCAGCCCCAGAAAGCGGCGGCCCTCGCCTATGCCCTAGGCCGGCTCGACAACGCACAGCGCGACGCACTCTTCTCCCTGATCCAGCCGGGCTGGGACCTGAACCAGCGCCTCCTGGCCCAAGTCGGGGGGCAGCCCCTGGCGCAGGTCGTCGGGGCGAGTCCGGACTACTACCGGCAGGCCCCGGTGCTCCGGTCGCTCCCCATTTTCCAAGATAGCACCAACCCGGCCGTCTACCGGGCGTACGCTACTACGCTGCAGGGGATCCCGAACGTCGATGCGCTGGCCATGGTGGCGCTGGGTTCGGGGGACACGCTCCTCTCCTGCTGGCAGCGCGTCAGCCAGGACAGCTGGTTCCTCGACTCCACCGATGAATTCTTCCGCCTGCTGGATCAGCTCTGGCTGCGGTATCGCAGCCAGTCGCGGCCGGAAGGGCGCCTGCCGGAGGACTATATGGACCGCACGCTCGCGCAGTTAGGCACGGAAACGCTGTCGCGTACCCCCTGTTTCCTGCTGGATATCGGCCGCGCCCAGTCGTTCGTCCTGTCCACTTGGCGCTACGGCGCCGCGGACAACCAGGACAAGTCGAAGGTCTTCCCGGCTTTCCGGTCGCTGGACTGGATGCCGTTCACCCCTGAGGAGCGCGCCGCGATCTTTACCGCCGCGAACAACGAGTTCCGCACTTGGTCCGAAAATGCGCGCACCCAGCAGCGCGTGGCCAAGAACGCCATGGACGGGGCCACCCGCATCCTGAACCTCGCCACCCAGGAGCGCGATGAACTGGTCAACAAGCCAAACCCCAACCTGCAGGTGATTGACCAGCGCATGGCGGAGTACCGTAAGACGATCGAGGCCCGCAAGGCCGATATGGACCGCCTGGAGATGGTGGTAGCCCAGATCCCTCCGCTGGAGGAACTCTTCCGCCAGGTCAAGGATCCAGCCAAGACCGGTGACCTGTCCAAGGCCCCGGATGAGTTGACCAGGCTGGTGGCGCGGGCTGTGGTGGCCGCGCGCGACAAGAACCAGACCGCCTTCCTGGAGGCCGCCCGCGCGCTCTACCCTCTGGTCCGCGATTATACGGAGAAGCGCACCCCCTATGGCCGGATGATCCTCTCGTTCCTCTGTAAGACCCGGCTGGAGAAGTTCGAGACCCTGGACTTCCAGCTGGAGGTGCTCGCCGACCAGCTCAAGCGCGGCACCCCGGAGGGCGGCAACCGCCTGGTCGCAGACCTCTATCAGCAGATCAACAACGGCCGCAGCTGGATCAACGACGCCAGCCAAAAGGACAGCCGCCTGAAACTCAACAGCGTGCTGGCTGCCGGGATCCGCGACCTAATCGCCCAGAACAAGTTCTCCGATACCGCGTTCAGCTGGTTCTTGGCCACACGCCGGGGCGCCAACTGGGCGGAGCTGGGGCGCGACCAGGACCTGTTCGAAACCCTTATCCAGCGCCCGGAACTCCTCACGCGGCCGGACCGGGTCCTGACCTGGATGTCCTGGCAGACCGAGTGCCCGAAACTCGCCGACAAGTTCCCGATCGGCACCTGGTTCGAGATCCCCTTCGCCGACGAATGCCGCCGCCGCGGCCTGGTCGATCCGCGCTACTTCCAGCTGGGCGGCCGCGATGCCGGCGGCAACATCCTCAAGGCCACGGCCGAGGTGTTCCAGAAGTACGAGCGCCTCCCCTTCGGCTGGGATGACGGGAAGGTCGCCTACCGTAGCTCGCAGGAGCGCAACCAGTATTGGGAGCTGCAGGCCAGCGCCATGAAGGCGCCGCCTGCCCAGCGCGAGGCCATGCTGGCCCAGATCGAGTCCTGCTACGGCAAGACCCGCTTCGATGCCTATGCCAACGGAACGGTCCGCCTCGGCACCCTGACGCTCAGCCCGCCGGCGGAGCGCGAGCGCTACTTCGCGCAGCTCGGTAAGTGGGTGGCCGCCCGCGAGCAGGAGCCGGTGATCCCGTCGGCACCCAGCCTCGCGCCGATCCTGGTCTTCGGCAACCGCTACAGGATGACGCCGGCCGAGCAGGAGCTGTTGCTGCGCGTGCTGCGGCTGGACTGCAGTTGGGGCGGGGGCGGCGAAGCCGCAGAACTGGAGCGACTGCTGCACGAGACCATGCTGCCCGGCCTGCAGCATAAGGCACTCTTCACGCTGGTGCCGCGCATGTGGATGCTGATCCGCCAGACCACGCAGAACGCGGACATCGGACGTGTGCGCCTGATCAGCGTGGCCCAGAAGCTGTCCAACGATGGGTACGGCGACCTGGCCGCCAGTTATGCCGCCGCCGGCCTGGACGTCCTGAGCGGGGTCCTGACCGAGGACAAGCGCCTGACGCTGACCAGCATCAAGAACAAGGTTCTTTCCGGCGTGGTGGTGGTTGTGGCCGTGGACCGCAATGACAAGCGCTATCCCATCTTCCAGGCCCAGGCCAGCTACCAGATCGGCAAGCTGGAGGAGGCCTGGGCGCTGTCCGGCGAGCACCAGGATCTCTTCCCGGACTCATACAAGGATCTTGACCCGGAATTCAGCACGTGGATGATCGGCAAACTGACCGACGCCGGGGATTACGCCCAGTCCAAGAAGTTCGCTGACATCATGACCCAATGGATGGATAGCATGCCGGAAGCCTTCTCGCCCGCCATCCGCATGCGGCTGCAGCTGACGGCGGCCGAGATCTCCTTCAAGCAGCAGCTTTACCCGGCCGCCCGCGCTCTCTGCGAGCAGGTGCTCGCCGGCAGCAAGGATAGCGACGACACGCAGGTGCGCCATGATGCCAACATCAAGATCGCTGAGATCGAGCGCCTCACCCGAAAATATGACAATGCCATCGAGCGCCTCGAAACCATGCTGCGCTCGCGCGATAACTATGCGCAGGTGGAGGCCAACTACGCGCTGGCACTCGTCAAGTTCGACCAGGACGAGCATTCGGCGGCCAAGGAGTACCTCGAGAAGCTCCTGACGATGACCCCCTCGCACATGAACGCCCGCATCCTTGAGGGCAAGAACAACATCAAGCTTAAGAAGCTTGAGGAAGTCCTCCATATCAAAACGCTCCTGACGGCGGAGCAGCAGATTCTGGTCCCCGGCAAGCCGTTAAACGTCAGCCTGGAGGATAAGAACTTAGCGCTGGTAGGCAAATCCACCAAGATCGAGATCCGCGTGTGGACCAAGGGCGGCGACGAGGAGGTCAAGCTCCTGCTCCCCTTCGGCGATTCGAAGACCAAGTTCGAGGGGCAGATCCTGACCGCGCTGGGCTCACCCGTGAAGGGCGACGGCCTGCTGCAGGTGCTCGGCGGCGACATGGTCTACTACGATTTCACCGAGAACTTCAAGCGCGTGAACAAGATCACCGATGCCACCGCGCAGCCCGGCATCCGCGTGCTCTCTGACTCGGATCTCTACGTCTCTTCCGGGCAGATCGTCACCCGTGAGGAGATGGAGCGCGAGGCGCTGGAACGCGAATTGCGCACGCGCGCCTACGGCAAGAAGGCGATGGCGGCCGATGAGTCCAAGGGGAAGAAGGATGAGGTGGCCCTGAGCGCAATCCGCAATGTGAAGGAGGTCAAACCCGGGAATGCCATTAACGTGCGCGTGGTGCATCCGGGCGCCTGCATGACTACCAACCGCAACCGGATCTTTGTCAAGGCCGCGGTTACCAGCGGGGACCGCTACGATCGCGTGGAATTGCTGGAAACGAAGCCGCTCTCCGCGATCTTCGAGGGGACGATCCCGACCGTGGCAGCGCCGCCCATGGCCCTGGCCTCCGATTCGCTGGAGACGACGGAGCCCAATTTTGCCATCACGCAGACCGAGCACCCCGCCTGGCAGGCCCAAGCCGACAACCGCCGCCCGAAGTTCTTCACGGTGGACCTCAACACGCGCGTGGAGCTCGGGACGATGAAGATCGTGGCGGATGAGCCGGCCCACAAGCTCAAGAACTTCCGCCTGCTCGCGGCTCCCGACGGCAAGAACTTCCGCCTGCTCGGCGCCTGGCCGGAAAACATCCCGGCCTGGGATGGGGGGTGCCGCCTCACCGTGGTGCGCTATGCCAACTCTGCCACGCCACCCAAGGATCTCGCGGATATCCGGTCGTTCCTCGACATCGACTATATCCCGGCGGGGGTGGACAAGACGGTGCTCTCCCCCCGCTCCCTGGAGCTCAACTGGCCCGAAAAGCAGGGGATGGACGGGTTGGCCAACCTGCTCCAGATCTCCATGAACGGTCCGCGCAGCATCTACATAGCCCATTTCGAGGGGTCATTCTACCAGCCCGTCCGGCAGCGCCGGAGCTTCCGCATCGCCACGCCGACGCCGGCAGATCCCACTGCCAAGCCGGATCCGAACAAGCCCGCGGTCTCCTATACGATGCTCATCGACGGCGAGGCGGGCAAGGGCGTGCGCATGCTGAGCCGCGGGATGCATAAGATCGAGATCTACATGGTCGGCACACCGGAGACGGAGAACATCTTCTGGCTCGAATCGGGCGAGATCAAGAAGCGCCGGGTCACCTACACGCGCTGCACGCCCGAGTCGTTTGGCCTCCCCAAAAACATCCCGGCGCGGGAACTGGCCGAAGCGCAGGAATCGATCTCCTTCACACCGGCCGCGATCGAAAGCTCGAAGGACAAAGGGACCTTCTCCGTCAAATTCCCGCGGAACGTGAACGCCCGCACGGTGCGCCTGACCATGCTGGACTTCGAGACCGACTCGCCCGCGATCCGCAAGGTCCACCTCGCCACGGCGGCCGGCCGGCAGGTGCTCCCCACCGTCGAGGACGTGGTCATGATGCGCGAGAACCAGCGGCTGGAGGTGATCGCCGGGGATAAGATCTCCATCAATTATCAGAATGCGGATCCGCTGACGAAGGAGAAGAAGTTCAGCGAGGCCTTCATGGGCGTGACGTACAACGACGGCGCTATCTCCGCCTGCTTTGTGGACTCGGTGCTGTTAGCCGACGGCTCGCGCAAGGCGGTCTACTCGCCGATGCGCCGGTTCACGCCGGGAGATACGCTGGGGATCTTTGTCAACGATCCGGACCTTGACATCAGCGAGGAGGAGAACCAGACGACCGCCCAGATCCGCGTCGGCAAGGGTGGCACCCCCCGCACCTTGAAAATGGTGGAGACCGACAAGCATTCGGGCTCGTTCTTCAACAAGATCTTCCCGGTAGCCGGGGCGGAGGCGGCGGACAAGCCTCAGGAGATCCGCGTGGAGCCGGGCGATGATATCCAGCTCTCGTACCTCGATGCCGAGAACAACGCCCCCGGCATCCCGTGGGAGCGCACGGCCATTATCGAGCAGACCTACTATGTGGATCCGGATTTCGTCTTGGGCACGGCCACCTCCCGTCTACTGCAGGCGGCGCAGCGCGGCGCGGCCAACCCGCTGGGGAGTGCGGCAGCACGGGCGAAGGCCACGGCGCTCAAGGGTGACAAGGCGGCGCCGGACGAGGTGTTCCCCGCGACCAGGATCATTGAAGGATCCATGCCAGAGGTCATGACGAACCAGAACGAGCGCAATACGATGGTGCTGGGCTGCGCACCGTTCGGCGTGGTGACGCATCCGACGCTGGCGATCTCGTCCGGCAGCAAGATCACGATTTATGCGCAGACGGAAGCCGGGCGCCGGAAGTATGGCCAGCCGCTCAAGGCCGATTTTGACCTGGATGTGCCGGGCACCATGAGCTTCAGTGCCGGCATCGGCGGCGGCGGCGGCGGTACGGGTGGCAAGATGCTGCGCGGGTACGCCGGGTTCAGCATGGGGGTTGGGGCGAAGGAGGCCTCGATGGCGGGGGAGAAGGATGCCCCGATGGAGGAGACGATTGCGATGGAGAAGGAGAGCGACCTGGACGCCGGCCGGTTCGGCTTCAGCGTGCCGCTGCGCCAAGGGTTGGTGCCGGAGATGTCGCTGATCGGGTATCAGCAGCGCGGGGCCGGCGGCCCGGATGCCAAGGAGCAGGAGATGCTCAGCGGCCTGGCTGTGTTGCCGGACGACACCATCTACATCGGGTACAACTACACGAATGCCTTGGGGAGCAACTGCTGGCTGACCGGCCAGGTCACCCTCCAGTCGGACTCCTTCTTCGATGTGATGGACCGGCATTTCCAGGAGGCGATCACCAACCTGCATGTCGGCGAAGGTCTTTCCCTGCGCGTGTTTGATCCCGGGCTGAAGCGGAAGTTTGACGAGTCGGAGCGGTACGTGATGATCCAGATCACCACCACCTCCGGGAGCAACCAGACACTCCGGCTGGAGGAGACCCTGGCCCGCGACGGCACCTACAAGGGGAACACCCTCTTCCTGTTCAGCGGGGATGCAGGAAGCACCAACCAGGCCAACTCAGTGCGCGTCACCTACGGCGATATCGTAACCTTCTCGTACACGTCGCAGGTGACCTCGCAGACCATCACGCATGCGGTGGAGGTCTTCAAGGGGGCGCCCGGCCTGGTGATCCCGTTCACTAAGCAGTTCAAGGACCCGGAGATCGCCGTCCAGACGCAGTTCACGCTGGCGGAGGCGTACTTCGAGATGGCCAAGAAGCACCGCGAGATGGCCTCCGAGGAGGTCGCACGCCGCGAGATCGGCCAGGGGAAGAAGCTGCTGGAGGAGGCCATCCGGGATTATCCCAACAGTTCGCTGCGCGCCCAAGCCGACTACCTGCTGGCCAACCTCGCCATTGAATACGCCATGCAGGTGGAGGATACCGACAAGAAGATGCAGTACTTCCTCGAGGCGGTCAGCCGCTTCACGGACATCGTCACCGGGTTCTCCGACAGCCCCTATGCCCCCAAGGCCCAGTTCCGCAAGGCCCTGACCTACGAGAAGATGGGGCGGATTGATGAGGCTTGCGAGGAGTATGTTAAGCTCTCGTATCGCTATCCTGATAATGAGCTGGTGGCGGAAACCATCGCCCGCCTCGGCCAGTACTTCCTGACCAAGGGTAAAGGCTTTGAGATCGAAATCAAGGATGAGGCCGATTTGATCAAGAAGGAGAAGATCAAGGTCCAGATGCTCGACATGTACAAGACCGCGGCCCAGGTCTTCGGTCGTCTGGCGCCGCGCTTCCCGGACCACGCCCTGGCCGCCAAGACGCAGGTGCTCTCCGGTCAGTGCTGGATGCGCGCACTGGATTACGAGAATGCCATCCGCGTCTTCACGTCGGTGGTGGAAATGAAGAAGGGGACCAACGAGCTGCTGGCGGAAGCCATGTACTGGTGCGGCGATTCGCACATGCGCCGCCTGAAGGCCGACGGGAAGGCGCCGGTAAACCGCAAGCAGGGCGGCTCAGACAGCACCAATGCCTACCGGATGTGGAAGCGC
Source organism: uncultured bacterium (assembly GCA_903861045.1). Taxonomy (GTDB): domain Bacteria; phylum Verrucomicrobiota; class Kiritimatiellia; order RFP12; family CAIWXQ01; genus CAIWXQ01. The sequence goes on from CAIOST010000064.1 coordinate 15,594, forward strand.
CTGACCTGGGACTACCCGGAGTCTAACTGGGCCAAGTACGCCCGCGGCCGGTTGTCCGAACCGGTGTTCGCCGGCATGGATAAGGAATAGGCATATGGCGTGGCTCCGGCAGATCGTGCAGTGGTGCGCGGGGAAGGTTCGCCGACAGATGGCGGCGCTGGCCGCGTCTGTGGCCTACTGGCGCCTGCCCGCGCGTACGGACCGGCTGCGGGCCGGATTGCTGCAGGCGCGGCCGGTGCTGTTTTTCGTGACTAGCGGCGCGCGGGTGGACACCGGCGGCTGGGGGTGGCAGGAGCGCTTGAGCCTGGCCTTGGTCGGCGCGGAGGAACTGCTGCTGCTGGCCCCGGGGCGGCACCCGTATGTGCGCTGGCTGCGGCGGCAGGATGTGACGCGGAGCTTTTATAATGCGGTGACCGGCGAACTGGTGCTGGCCCCGGCGGAAGGGGTACATTCGCACACCCTGCGGATGTCCCCCATGGATGGGTATACCGTGCTGCACTGGGTGCAACACGGCCAAACGGAGAGGTAGGAGACGTCATGCTGGAAACACTGATTATGGGCGGGTCTATGATGATCCCGCTGATGGCGTGCAGCGTCATCATGGTGGCGGTGCTGATTGAGCGCGGACTGGCGTTCTACCGCAACGGGCGAATGGATGTCCCGACCATGCGGGCCAAGGTGCTGGACCTGCTGGGCCAGGGGCGGCTCGCGGATGCCCAGCGCATGTGCGCCACCACCCCGGGACCAGTGGGTGCCGTGTTGTTGGTCGGACTGCAGTCCTATGAGCGGCTGCTGGCGGTGGGCGTCTCCACGGAGAGTCTGCGTACCATGATGCAGAAAGCCATGGACGATTACACCCCCCATGCCCTGCATGTCTGCGAATTGCGCCTGAACTGGCTGGCCACCATCAGTAACGTGGCGCCGCTCTTCGGCATGACCGGCACCGTGACCGGCATGATCCGCTCCTTCGGCTCGCTGCAGGGGGCCGGTTCGCTGGATGCTGGCGCCGTCGGTGCCGGTATCTCCGAGGCGCTAGTCGCCACGGCCGCCGGCCTGATCCTCGCGCTGACCTCGCTGATTCCGTATAACGGCTTCATGAACCGGGTGGAGAAGTTGAACCTCGAGATCGGCGAGGCCTCTTCGGAACTCGTAGAGTACGCCGGCCTGCTGCAGGAGAAGAAAGGCGCCCGCTAGGTACTACTGGTATGCACAAGCGAGCCAAAAAGAAGCTGCTCACGCAGGATGCCATTCCGACCACTTCACTGGCGGACATGATGTTCCTGCTGTTGATCTTCTTCATTATGACGACCTCGCTGGCGCGGGTCACCGGCTTCGACTCCGAGATGCCCTCGGGAACCAAGAACAAGGCGATGGAGAACGAACAGAATGTCACGGTCGGGCTGCAGGGCGGGAAGATTACGATCCAGGACCGTCCCAAGACGCTGGCGGAGGCCGAGAAGGACCTGAAGGCCATGCAACTCGATAAGCGCCCGGAGAAGGGGCGCATCGTGGTGCTAACCTCCACGGGCAAGGAGGCCTACGATGACTACTTCCGGGTGTTGTCGCTGATTCAGGCGTGCGGCGGCGTGGTGGCCATCGAGAGCGGGGAGGGGGAGAAGAAATGAAGAAGCGCCCCAAGCATGAACTGCCGGTCGTCCCCACGGCCAACCTGGTGGATATCGCCATCCTGCTGATTATTTTCTACATGGCGTGCTCGAACTTCGTGGCGCAGCAGACCGGCAAGATCAACCTCCCGACCTCGCAGTATATCGACAAGATGAATGAGCCGCTGGTCGTGGTGGCGATCGATGAGGCGGGCGTGATCAGCGTGCAGGGGAAGCCGGTCAAGGATGTCTCCGAGATTGAGGGCCGGGTGGCGGCCGGCATCCGTACCGATGCCGGCCCTGAGAAGCGCCGGGTCATGGTGCGGGTGGATGGCGTGACCAAGCAAAATGTGTTCGGGCCGGTGCTGGAGGCCGTGGTGCAGGCCGGCGGGATTGTGGCGGCCGTCGGCGAGAAGCGGACGGCGCCGCCGTGAACGAGCGGTCCGGGGATCATAGCAACAAGAGGAGCGCAAACATGGATACGCAGGACAGGGAACAGGAAGCGGTTTCGCCACGCAAGCTGCTGGCGGCCTTCACGGGTGGGCATATCTTCTTCTGGATCGTGGCGGCCATGCTGATCCATACGGTGCTCATCGGCGGGTTGTCGCTCACGTTCATCCGGGACCGCTGGATTGACCCGGACGGTGCCCGCATCCGCAAGGAGGCGGCCGAGAAGGCCAAGAAGGACGAGGCCCAGATCGCGGCGGACAAAGCCCGCCGGGAACAGGCGCGCATCGCGAAGACCAACCAGCCGCCGGAGGGCGCCTCCACCACCAATGCTGTCAGCGGGAGCTCCACCAATGCGGCGGCGGGCGGTACGAACGCGGTCGCCGCAGTCGAAGGGTTGGGCGCCGTGCCGCCGGATCGTGCGGGGGCCGCGGTGATCAGACGGATCACGGCGGTGGCCGCCAGTAATGAGATCCCGGGCGAGGCGGCCCTAGGGATCTCGATTGAAGAGACCAACAAGAAGTAATCCCCCGGATTCTATCCGACGATGAGCGGTAGCCACAAAACTCGTCTCCCGGCCTCGCGCTGGCCCATTCTACTCTGCGTGCCGCTGGGCCTGCTGGCCTCGGGGCTGGTATACGGGGCGGCGCGTCTGCCGGGGCTGCTCGCTGACTACCTGCTGGTGCGTGCCAAGCTGAAGGCGCTCTGCGTCGAGGCCAACATCGTCAACATGGCCGACGCGGTCGCGTGCCTCGGGGTGCTGGTCGCGGCGCTCTGTCTCGCGGCGGGCACGCTCGGGTTTGTGCGTCGGCCGTGGGCGTTGCGCCTGATCCGGTCCGCCTGCCTCGGGTGCTGGATCCTGGGGGGGGTCTACCTGCATACCGTCTATGTGGGGACGGCCCTGCCGCTGAAATACAACCTCGAGGTCATCTGCATCACCCCGACCGTCACGTACGAGGAGCTGCCTGAGGATAAGCGCCCTGCGTGGCGGCGGCTGGTTTCCCCCCTCAAGCCGAAAGTCAAGGAGCAGGGCACTACGGTTACCACGGTGACCCCTACTTCGTACGAGCAGTTTGTCTGGCGCTCGAATTTCCTCTGGCCGGCCTTCCTAATGGCCGCATTGCTAGGGGTGCTCTATCTCCTTTCCTGGCGCCGCGCGGCGATGGCCATCTATTTCAGGCGGGATGATCTGCCATCGCAGCCGGGCGACCGCCTTTTGGAAAACCTGCGGACTAACGGGCCGGACCCGCGCTTCCGCAAAGGGGTCTATTCCAGCGCCACGATGCACCTCATGGTGATCGTAGTCATTCCGTGGCTGCTCTATTACGTAGGCGGGTGCGTCACGCCGTATCGGGTGCCGAAGGGGACCGGTGAGCCCGTGGTGAATGTGGCCAAGATGATCAAGGTCAAGGCAAAGAAGAAAAAGAAGCCGAAAAAGGTGATCGTAAACAACAACTCGGCCATCTCGTTCTACGTGCCCGAGCTGGATGACTCCAAGATCGAAGCGACGGTGGAGATGGAGTCGCGCGAGACCTATGTGGCGGATCCGCAGCGGATCATGAACACCTTGGGCACGCCCAAGGCCGGCAATATGGGCAAGGGCGGCAAGGGCAAGGGGGGCTGGCCAGACGGCATGGATAATCACCTCGTGCGCCTGATCCGCATGGAGTACAACGGCCACGGCTGGGATGACGGCATGGATTCCGCCTCCCGGGCGGACCTCAACTTCCTGGACAAGTTCAAGGAGTTGACCGGGTTCAAGGTGGCCGACAAGGTGGAGAGCCATCCGATCCGCCTGTTGCGCAAATACCCGAAGGGGTATGCGCCCCCCTTCGTCTTCATCACCGGCGACCGTTCCTTCACGATTTCCGGCGCTGACACCAAGATTTTTCGGGAGTATTTGCTGGGGGGCGGCCTGGTATTCGCCGACTGTTCGAGTCCGGAATGGGGGAACGCCTTCCGCCAGTATGTGCAATCGCAGCTCCTGCCCGGGCACGCCCTCTTGAATATCGCGGATGATGACCCGCTCTTCCAGCAGCCGTATTCCTTCCCGAACGGGGCCCCCCCGCTCTGGCACCATGCTGGCAACCGCGTCTGGGGGGTCAAGCATAACGGCCGCTGGCTGGTCTACTGCCACCCCGGGGATCTGCATGATGCCTGGAAAACCGGGCACTCCGGCATGGATCCGCGGCTGGCGGAGGACGGCACCCGCGTGGGGATCAACGTGATCTATTACGCCTTTACCCAGTACCTAGAGCAAACAAAGGGGAAGCGGGCCCGATGATTGCGCGAATTATATTGTGTTTTAGTTGGTGGGGCATCCTGTCCGTCCTGGTCTGGCTGGCGGCGCTGGCTGCCTGCGTGCAGGCGCTGCGCACGCCACGGCGCTATCGCCGCTATACCCGGGCCCTGATCCTAGCCGGCCTCGGGGCATGTGTCGTGCAGATCCAGTACGATTGGATGAGTCGTACCCGCCTGGATGACACCGCCGAGAAGCAGCTTGCGGCGGAGAATGCCGAGAAATTGCGCAAGGGGTTGATGAAGGGAAAGGAGGAGGAGGAAGAGGAGCGGCGCAAGGAAGAGCAGCAGCGCATGACGCGTTATGTGGAGGATTCCGAGGGCGAGTCGACCAACGGCCTGGTGCTCACCGTCGAGGAGTTGGAACGCCGCGCGGCGGCCAAGGCCGCCTCCAACGGCGTCACCACGGCCAAGGAGCCGGCCGGCGCCACGCGCGGCTCCTGGAAGATCTGGAAGTCGAAGTCGGCCGCTGCGGAGACTTCAGCCGGACCCGCCAAGGGCGAACCGGAGACCGGGGCCGGATCCGCCAATGGCGAAGCCGAGACCGCCGCCGGGGTCGCGCCGCCGGCGGGGAACACCACTGGGGAGGAGGCGGCGGTCGGCACGGGCGCCGAACCCCCCCCGCGCGCTGATGCGCTGGCTGGCACCAACGCGGACCTCGAGAACGTGACGGTTGACCTGTCAGATACCAACAAGGCCTACCTGGCCGGGGGGAAGAAGAGCCGTACGGCCGGCAAGATTGACAAGCATGAGGCGTCCAAGGCCAAAGAGGCGGTGGTAGTCAAGGCGGAGCGGCTACCCACGGCCATCCTGAAGTACCAGGATTATGAACTGGCCAAGGTGATGGGGCGCGCCTTGCTCTTCTTTACGGATATCCTGCTGCGGCTGCTGTTGGCGCTGGTGGTGTTGGACTATCTCTGGCGCTTCTATCACCCGACGGATAGTTACTTGCCCTTGCCGCTGGGCGGCACTTGGTTTACCCACTTCTCGCATACGACGCCCCTCGTGTATTGGCAGAACCCCACAGAGGAGCAACTGCGGGTGTTGCGGGAGGACCTGGCGCGGCGCCGGCAGACCTTCCTGTATGTGGGTGACCGGCTGCTGAATGAGCCTGCCCTGCTCTACCGGGTCCGGCTGGCGCTGCGCTGCCGGATCGCGCAAAACGTGAAGATCGGACCCTGGCAACTGAAGGAACTGCCGCTGCCCACCTGGCACAAGCACCCAGAGATCCCCGCAGAGGCCCGCTGTGGCAACGCCGTGCGCTGGATCAACCGGCATCTGAGCTGGCGCTGCTGGCCCTTGACCGTGCTGGTCTGGGGGCATAAGGGGGTGCCGCGGGATGCGGAGTTTGTCCTGGATGCGGTCTGGTTCCACCGCTATGCGGTCTGTGTGCCATCGGCGGCGGCGGACCAGTTGCTCACGGAGCTGCTGAAGATGCTTGCCGGCCGCGCCGCCACGCATGCGAGCGTCGCGTTCCAGCCGAACCTGATCTGGGATATGCCGCGTCCGACGGATCCTGCCCAGATGCAGGCGCTCGCCCGGTTGTGTGAAAAGACCGGCTTGCGGCTGGTATTGATCGGCCAGGCGCCGCCCCCCAAGATCGCCGAGCAGTTTCTGACCATGCCCAACGATTAATCCGGCAGGGTGCAGGCCTGGGTGTGACGAACCCGTAGTAATCATCCGGAGTCTTCCCGATGATGCGTGGCAGCGACAAACCCCGTCTCCCGGTCTCGCGCTGGCCCAGCCTGCTTTGCCTGCCGCTGGGCCTGCTGGCCACGGGGCTGGTTTATGGTGCGGCGCGTCTGCCGGGCTGGCTTGACGACTACCTGGCAGTGCGCGCCAAGCTGCGGGCGCTCTGCGTCGAGGCCAATATCATCAACATGGCCGATGCGGTCGCGTGCCTCGGGGTGCTGGTCGCGGCGCTCGGTCTCGCGGCCGCCACGCTCGGGTTTGTGCGCCGGCCGTGGGCGTTGCGCCTGATCCGGGCGGCCTATTTCGGCGGCTGGATCCTGGGGGGGGTCTACCTGCATACCGTCTATGTGGGGACGGCCCTGCCGCTGAAAAATAACCTCGAGGTTGTCCGCATCACCCCGACCGTCACGTATGAGGATTTGCCTGAGGATAAGCGACCCGCGTGGCAGCGCCTGGTCGCCCCCCTTAAACCGAAAGTCAAGGAGCGGGGCACCTTGGTAGCGGCCGTGACTTTCACATCGTATTCGCAGTTCGTCTGCCGGATGCATTTTCTCTGGCCGGCCATCTTGGCGGCGGCGTTGCTGGGGGTGCTCTATCTGCTCTCCTGGCGCCGCGCGGCGATGGCCGTCTATTTCCGGCGGGAGGACTTGCCGCCGCAGCCGGGCGACCGCTTTATCGAGAACCTACGCATCAACGGGCGGGATCCGCGCTTCCGCAAGGGGGTTTACACCAGCGCCACGCTGCACTTCTCGGTGATTGTGGTCATCCCCTGGCTGGTCTACCTCCTGAGCGTAGGCGGGTGTATCCCGCCGTATCGGGTGCCCCAGGGGAAGGGTGAGCCGGTGGTGAATCTGTACAAACTGGTCAAGATTAAGACCACCAAGCCGAAGAAGCCGAAAAAGGTGCTGGTGACCCGGAATACCGCCGCACTCTTTTATGAGCCGGATCTGGATGACTCCAAGGTTTCCCAGCAGGTCGAGCTGGAGTCGCGCGTGACCTATGTGGCCGATCCGCAGCGGGTCATGGTCGCCCTGGGGACGCCCAAAGTCGGAGGGACAGGCACGGGCGGCCCGGGGAAGGGCGGGTGGCCGGACGGCATGGCGAACCATTGCGTGCGGCTGATCCGCATGGAGTACAACGGCCACGGCTGGGACGACGGCATGGATTCCGCCTCCCGGGCGGATCTCAACTTCCTGGACAAGTTCAAGGAGCTGACCGGGTTCAAGGTGGCCGACAAGGTGGAGAGCTATCCAATCCGCTACTTACGCAGTTGCAAGAAGGGGTATGCGCCCCCCTTCGTCTTCATCACCGGCGATCGTTCCTTCACGATCCCCGGCTCGGACACCAAGATCTTCCGGGAGTATGTGCTGGGGGGCGGCATGATTTTCGCTGACTGTTCGAGTGCGGAATGGGGGAACGCCTTCCGCCAGTATGTGCAAGCGCAGCTCCTGCCCGGGCACGCCATCCTGAATATCGCGGATGATGACCCGCTCTTCCAACAGCCGTATTACTTCCCCAACGGGCCACCCCCGCTCTGGCACCATGCCGGCACCCGCGTCTGGGGGGTCAAGCATAACGACCGCTGGCTGGTCTACTGCCACCCCGGGGATCTGCATGATGCCTGGAAGACCGGGCACTCCGGCATGGCTCCGCAGCGCGCGGAGGACGCGTTCCGCGTGGGGATCAACGTGATCTATTACGCCTTTACCCGATATTTGGAGCAGACCAGAAACGAGCGGAAATAGATAGGCTCCTAGGGCCTGAATTCGCCATCGATAGGTCAAACGGCCGCATGATGCGCTCCTCGAGCTCTTTCTGGCGCACGAAGTTTGCGGCGCTGCCGTGACGCAGTGATTCCGACACGAAGTCCACGTACTCATCCATGGTGAGATGCGGCGGCAGCGGCTGGTGAACCGGATGCTCATACGCTCCTCCACCAACCATCGCAATCGCTTTCCCCCAAAGCAACTATCTCGCCGCCTTCTGATGGTGGCCGGTGGGGCGCCGGTGGGAATGAAGTCAGCACTTGGTCCGCCGGTGGTGGTGGCGCTGGCGGCGTGCTGGCAGGTAGTACCCTGTTTACGAACGGCAGCTACGCGATATGCACAAAAGGCACTCTTGTGCATTTTGTGGCCAACTCTGGGCGCGTGGTGCTCCTGTCATCCAGGCGTTCCAGTCCGTGAAACGGTCAATGAAACAGGGTTATGCGCCCTCTCGAACGGCGGACACGTAAAACCGGTTAACATGACAAACTGCCATTTCGCATTTTGCCAGCCCCTTATACCGCTACAAAAATGATCGGGCTGCGGGCCATTACCAGCATTGACAATAGAGGCTCTTGCACCCCCCCCGCAACGCGGCGCCTAACGGCTTGCGTTGCGGGGCGTTTTGCAAGGTGAAATGTCCCGCTGCCCAGTGTGGGCAAGCTTGACGCTCTAGCCTTCGCCCAGTCGTTTTCTGCGCGGCACTATACTGCACCCAAAACGAACGCAAATTGTTTCGAATATTTCGAGGCGTTTGCCTACCCCACCCAGTTTTTTCTAAAATATCCGTCAGGCAGAACCTTGTCCCGAACCCAAATCCATTCGATCTCGGTTCGGGAAGAAATGAAGCGGGAGGGTTCGGACAGCGGTTCGGGACAAGGTTCGGGAAAGAGGTTCGGAAGGGTAAAGCCGCAAAGGGGCCCTTAGAATGAAGATTGGCGTTAACGACGTTCAACAACCGTGAAAACATTGGCTTTTCTAATCTAGAAAGAGGTTTCGTATTGGTAAAAAGGTGATTTGGATTTGTTGGGCTGGTCGATTATTGAAGTTCTGTCAGGCACCGGCTTGCATATCGTGATGCTTGGGTTGCTTTTTGGGTTTATTGAGGGTTTGTCGAAAGACACGATGAAACGCGTTGTATTGGTAATCGTAGTGGTAGGCGTCGTGATCCTGGGCGTCGTGTCCGTGCTGCGTAAAGGCGCGCCGTGCCCAGTTGCCGCCCCGTCGCCTGTCATGCCGCCGCCTCCGGTCGTAGTGACGAATGCGCCGGCTGTCTCCAACGTGGCGCCCGTCTCCGTCGTTCCCCCACTTGCAGCCACACCCGCCGAGAAGCTCCCCAAGGGTTGGGGCGTGCCCGAGGGGTCAGACCTTAAATACTAGAAACTGGCTGCATGCGTAGCAGTCGACGGGCTAGAATGGGAGGCATGGCAGGGAACGTGCGAGTGGAGTATCCCGGGGCGATCTATCATCTGACGGTAAGGGCCAATGGTCGGGCCGAACGGTTTGATGATGATGACGACCGCCGGTATCTGCTGGGGCGGATCGCGGAGGCGGCGTCCACGTACCAGGGGCGCGTGTATCTGTTCTGTATAGGGGTCTGACACAGCGCGCCGCGGCACCCCTGCTGGGGGTGCGAACCGGCGCGGCAGTCTTTTGCCAGTTGCGCAAACTGCCCCAACTCCAAAAATCTGACGCGGTCTTGCATAGCGTCGTGAGGAAAATTGAAAA
>CAIOST010000065.1 GCA_903861045.1 uncultured bacterium
TAGCCAAAACTGGAATATTGTCGCTCGCATAGCGGTTGGCGGGCCAAAGGGAAAGACCACGGAACGGCACTGAACGGCGGAGGATTGGGGATGACTGGTGAACGGGCCTGTTCAAGAAACAGAAGACCAGCTAGCGGCGCAAAAGAAAACGGCGGCCCGGATACCGGGCCGCCGTAGCAGTAAACCACCGTGGTATGGGCTTACTTCTTTTCCGCCGCAATGGCCGCCTGCGCCGCCGCCAAACGGGCAATCGGCACGCGGTAGGGGCTGCACGAAACGTAATTCAACCCGTTCTCGAAGCAGAACTTTACGGAAGCCGGATCACCGCCCTGCTCGCCACAGATGCCGACCTTGAGGTGTTCGCGCGTAGCGCGCCCCTTGCTCACGGCCGTCTTGATGAGCTGTCCCACGCCGTCCTGATCGATCGTCTGGAACGGATCAGCTGCAAGGAGCTTCTTGTCCAGATAATCTGGCAGGAAGCCGCCGATGTCATCCCGGCTAAAGCCGAACGTCATCTGGGTAAGATCGTTGGTACCGAAGGAGAAGAACTCCGACTCCAGCGCCATGCGATCCGCCAGCAGACAAGCGCGCGGAATTTCAATCATGGTGCCGAAGAGATGCTCAATCTTCTTCACGCCCATGCGGATGCAGACTTCGCTGTGCACCGTGAGGCAGAGCGCCTTCTGGTGCTTGATTTCCGACACATCGCAGGTCACCGGGATCATGATCTCCGGACGGCACTTCTTGCCCGCCTTGACTAATTCCGCGGCGGCCTCAAAAATGGCGCGCACCTGCATCTCGGTCACTTCCGGATAGGTTACGCCCAGACGGACGCCACGATGCCCCATCATGGGGTTGTTCTCATGCAGCGCTTCGCCCCGCTTCTTGATGTCATCGGCTGAAATTCCCAGCGCCACGGCCAACTCGGCCTGCTTTTCCGCACTCTGCGGCACGAATTCGTGCAGCGGCGGATCGAGCAAACGGACCGTGACCGGCAGTCCATCCATGGCTTCCATGGTGGCCTTGATATCGCGCTTAACGAAGACGGATAGTTCTTTGAGCGCATCGCGGCGCTCGGCCTCGGTCTTGCTCAGGATCATCTTGCGCAACAGGAAGAGCGGCTGATCGCTCCCCTCACCGTAAAACATGTGCTCGGTGCGGAAGAGCCCGATCCCTTCGGCGCCATACGCGCGGGCCACCTTGGCATCCGCCGGTGTGTCGGCGTTCGTGCGCACACCCATGGTGCGGAACTTGTCGGCCATGGTCATGAACTTCTGGAAGCGCGGATTCTCGGTGGCGTCGATCATCGCGAGAGTGCCCGTATACACATGGCCGCGCGAGCCGTTCATGGTGACGACATCGCCTTCCTTCAAGACGATATCCGAGCCGTTAACTTTGGCGCACTTTTTGGCCGCATCCACATGCAAGCCTCCCGCGCCCACGATGCAGCACTTGCCCCAGCCACGCGCGACCAGCGCCGCGTGCGAGGTCATGCCGCCACGCGCGGTCAGAATGCCAACTGCGGCGCGCATCCCTTCCACGTCCTCCGGATTGGTTTCTTCGCGCAGCAGAATGCACTGCTTGCCTGCGCGCGCAGCGGCCACGGCATCTTCCGCCGTGAACACCAGCACGCCGCATGCGGCGCCCGGACCGGCGGGCAGACCCTTCACCAGCGGCTTGGCATCCTTTTCGGCCTTCGGATCAATGATCGGGTGCAGGAGTTCGTCGAGCTGCTGCGGCTCCACGCGCATGACGGCTTTTTTCTGGTCAATCAGGCGCTCGGCCAGCATGTCCATGGCCATGTTGAGCGCGGCGGTGCCGGTACGTTTGCCGACGCGGCACTGCAACATCCAGAGCTTCCCTTCCTCAATCGTGAACTCGATGTCGAGCATATCGGTGTAATGCTTCTCGAGCTTGTTGCGAATGGCAAAGAGCTGCCGGTAGGTTGCCGGCATGGCTTCTTCCATGCTATTGAGGTGCTTGTTCTGCTCATTCTTGGTGTCGTCGTTGATCGGGCTCGGGGTGCGGATACCGGCCACCACGTCTTCGCCCTGGGCGTTGACCAGCCATTCGCCGTAGAACGTATTATCGCCGGTGGCCGGATCACGGGTAAAGGCCACGCCCGTGGCGGACGAATCACCCATGTTACCGAACACCATGGCTTGCACATTGACCGCGGTACCCCACTCATCCGGGATCCCTTCGATACGGCGATACGAGACGGCCTTCTTACCGTTCCAGCTCTTGAACACGGCCGCGATGCCGCCCCAGAGCTGCGCCATGGGGTCATCCGGGAACGCCTTGCCCAAATGGTGCTGCACCAGTGCCTTGAACTCCTCCGCCAGGGACTTCAGATCTTCGGCCTTCAGGTCCGTGTCGGAAGCGCAGCCGCGCTCATGCTTATACTGATCGAGCTTCTCATCCATGATCTTGCGGATACCCTTGCCCATCGCGGGTTCCCGTCCTTCGGCCTTCTCCATCACGACGTCGGCGTACATCATGACCAAGCGGCGATAGGAGTCCCAGACAAAGCGCGGATTGCCGGTTTTCTGGATCATGCCCGGAATCGTGGCCGAGCAGAGCCCGACATTCAACACGGTATCCATCATACCCGGCATGGACGAACGCGCGCCGGAACGGCAGGAGATCAAGAGCGGGTTCTTGGCGTTGCCGTAATGCTTGCCCATGATCGTTTCAGTCTTGCGCAGGGCGGCGGTCACCTGCTCGGTCAAAGCGGCCGGCAGCTTGCACCCGGTCGCATAATAGTCCGTACAGCAGTCGGTGCTGACCGTGAAACCGGCCGGTACAGGGATGTTCAGCAGGCACATCTCAGCGAGGTTGGCGCCCTTGCCGCCGAGCAGGTTCTTCATCGAGGCATTGCCATCGGCCTTGCCGCCGCCAAACGAATAAACGTACTTCTTGGCTTTCGCCGACACGGTCTTGGCCGCCGCCGGTTTCTTGCCAGAACTCTTATTTACAGGACTTTTCTTGGTACTTGCCGTCTTCACGGCTGCTTTCTTGACCGCCATGGGATACTGCTCCTGACTGGCCCCTCCCTTGCCATGCCGGCATAAAAAGGGGCTACTTGGGTTGCTGTTGGACCTTAGAATGGCTCTTAAAAAACCTCTGTAGGATATCAAAATGCCCTACACACGGCAAGTCACCGGTGTGGATATTTTTTACCACACGCTCTCGCAGAAACAGGGTCATTTCGGCTACCCTGCTGGCGTGGCGTCTGCCCCGCGCCGGAAATAGCCACAGGCACCCTAAATACCTGAACTGGAACTTGTTTTACGATTCCTGAGTTTTCGGCCACCGACTCATTTGGAGCGCCCCAGGCACGGGCCGGCGTACGAAGTGCCCAAACCCTGCTTGTTCCCATCTCACCGATCGAGGTATAGTAAAGAGATCCATGTCCACACCCTTTGTCCATCTTCACGTTCACACCAAGTACAGCATGCTGGATGGCGCCTGTCATCTGGACCCCCTGTGCAAGCGTGCCGCGGAACTGGGCATGCCGGCACTGGCCATGACCGATCACGGCGTGATGTACGGCATGGTTGATTTTATCAAGGCCTGCAAGGCACATAACATCCGCCCGATCATCGGCTGCGAGATGTATATCAACGCACGGGCGCCGCATACCGAACATAGCAAGGAGTCGCCCTGTCATCTGGTGTTGCTGGCCGAAACCGACGAGGGATACCGGAATCTGGCGCGTCTCAACTCCATCGCTCATCTGCAGGGGTTTTACTACAAGCCGCGCATTGACAAAGCGATCCTGCGTCAACATGCCCGGGGGTTGATTGGCCTCGGCGCCTGCCTGCATGGCGAAGTCAGCGCGCTGCTGGCCAGCGGCAACCTCGAGCGCGCCGCCCAAGTGGCCGACGAGTATACCGAGATCTTCGGCGCGGGTAATTTCTTCCTGGAGATGCAGGATCACGGCATTGCCGAGCAAAAACGGGTGAACGAGGGGGTACGGGCACTGTGCCGCGATGGCCGCTACCAGGCCGTGATCACCAACGACGTCCACTACCTGCATCGCAGTCATGCCGCCGCGCATGAGATCATGCTCGCCATTCAGACCAGCACCGTCATGAGCGACCCCAAGCGCATGCGCTACCAGGGCGACCAGTTCTATTTCAAGTCGCGCGAGGAGTTGGCCGCATTGTTTCCGCACGATGAGGAGGCGCTGGACCGCACGGTGGAGATCGCCGCACGCTGCCAAGCGTCCATCGAAATGGGCAAGTTGCACTTTCCGCAGTTCAGCGTGCCGGACGGCAGCGGCCAGAAGGAACACCTCGCCCATCTGGCCAACGAAGGCCTCCGCCGGCTCTACCGGGTGGCCGACCCAACCACCCCGGCCAATGACCACGAACGCATGCTGCGCCAACGGCTGGATCTGGAACTGGGCATCATCGAGAAGACCGGGTTTATCAATTACTTCCTGGTGGTCAGCGATTTTGTTAACTATGCACGGTTACAGGGGATTCCAGTCGGCCCGGGACGCGGTTCCGGCGGCGGCAGTCTGGTGGCCTACACGACCGGCATCACCGAGCTCGACCCCATCCGTTTCAACCTGATCTTCGAACGGTTCCTCAACCCCGATCGCGTCTCGCCGCCCGACTTCGATATCGACTTCTGCCAGGACCGTCGCGATGAGGTCATCCGCTACGTAAAGAACAAATACGGTGCCGACCGGGTGGCGCAAATCGTGACGTTCGGCCAGTTGGGCGCCAAAACCGTGATCCGCGATATTGCCCGCGTGTTGGAAATCCCGCTGGACAAGGCCAACCGACTGGCCAAAATGATCCCGGAAGACCCGAAAATTACACTCACCAAGGCACGGGAGGTGAACCCCGAATTTGGTGCCGCCTGTGCCACGGACCCCGACTTGCGCCGCATCCTGCCGACTGCCGAAGTCCTGGAGGGTCTCTACCGCAACGCCGGCGTGCATGCGGCCGGTGTGGTCATTGGTGATATGCCCCTGGTGGACATCGTACCGCTCGGCCGGGACAAGGAAGGACAACCTGTCACCCAGTACGCCAAGGAACCGATCGAAGAGTGCGGTTTGCTGAAGATGGACTTCCTGGGCCTGAAGACGCTGACCGTGCTCAAGGAAGCCACCGTCCTCGTGCAGCAGAATCACGGCGTGCAGATTGACCTTACCAACCTGCCGCTCGATGACCGCAAAACGTACAACCTTCTGACCCGCGCTGACACGGTGGGCGTATTCCAGGTGGAATCCGGCGGGATGCGCCAGCTCATGCGTGATATCGGTGTAAACAACATCGAGGATCTGATCGCCGTGATCGCGCTCTACCGGCCGGGCCCCATGGAAATGCTGCCCAGCTACATCAAACGTAAGACGGGTAAGGAGCAGGTGGTTTATGACCATCCGCTGCTCGAACCGATCCTGCAAGAGACCTACGGCGTCATGGTTTACCAGGAGCAGGTTCAGCGCGCGGCCAACGTCTTGGCCGGTTACTCGCTCGGGCAAGCCGACCTGTTGCGCCGGGCCATGGGCAAAAAGAAGCCGGAAGTCATGGCCAAGGAGCGCTCGCGCTTTGTGGAAGGGTGCCTCAGGGTCAACCAGATCCCTAAGGCGCAGGCCGAAGCCATCTTCAACCACATCCAGGAGTTTGCGGGGTACGGGTTCAACAAGGCCCACTCAGCCGGCTACGGCCTGATCTCATACCAGACGGCCTACATGAAGGCCAACTATGCGGCCGAGTTTATGGCGGCGCTGATCTCCTCAGAAATCGGCAATTTTGACAAGCTACCCGGGTTTGTGGCGGAAGCCGACAACATGGGGATGCCGATCCTGCCGCCGGATGTCAACCACAGTGGCGGCCGCTTCGCGCCCGAAGGCCAAGGCATCCGGTTCGGCTTGGCCGGCATCAAAAGCGTTGGTAGCGCCGCCGCCGAAGCCATCGTCCGCGAGCGGCAGGCACATGGACCTTATCTGAGCCTGGTCGATTTCTGCCGTAGAGTGGATCTGGTCTCCGTCAATAAACGGGTGCTAGAAGCACTGCTCAAATGCGGCGCCATGGACGGGTTCGGGCTGCACCGAGCGCGCCTTTTTAAAGGACTGGACTTTGCGCTGTCGCTGGCCGCCGAACATGCGCGGGAAAAACAGACCGGGCAAGGCAATCTCTTTGATGCCCTGGGCGCGAGCGCCGGCACCGTCCGTGATGAACTGCCCGATTGCCCGCCCTGGAGTGAGCGCGAATCGCTGTCGGCGGAGCGCGAACTGCTGGGGATGTACCTTAGCGGCCATCCGCTTGACCGCTACCGCAGCCTCGTGCAGGCGTTCCAGACCATGGCCCTCGCACAGATTGCCGCCTGCCAGGACAACAAGGAGGTGCGCGTCGCGGGGCTGGCAGCTAGTGTGGTCAACCGTCTAACAAAGGAGAAGAAGGAACCGATGGCCATTATCACGCTCGATGATGGCGAGACCACCATGGAGGCCCTCGTATTTCCAGACGTCTACAAGACGTATGCCGGCGCCGTGCAAGCCGATCAACCCGTATTGGTGTGTGCGACCGTTTCCAAGCGCGATGACAGCGCCAAGCTAATCGTGCGCGAAATATATCCGCTACTGGAATCGCCGCGTAGCTTTGCCGAAGCCCTGATTGTCAGTGTGCGCGCCGATGAGACCGGCGCCCGTGCGCTGGAACAATTCCGCGCAGTGACCCAGCGCTTCCCCGGTCGGGTCCCCATCATGATCCGCATTGTGTGCTCGGGTGGTCGTTCCGTGCTGATTGAAACCGAGCGCAGCACAGCGATTGACCCGACCCCCGATTTTCTGGTGGAAGCCGAGACGGGCCTGGGGCGCAACGCCCTGCGCTTTCTGGCGCGTCGTGAAGTCTGCCTGAAGCCCCGTCCCGAACGCCGCTGGACACCGCGCCCCGCAAAATAGCACCACGCCATGCCAAGCGCTACCGAGCGCTGGTAGCCCGCTCGAAAAAAACCGAAACGTTTCGGTTTTTTTCACCAACGGGCGACACGCCATGTAGCGCCGGTGGCTGCGGTGGCCAGTCGCAGATTATGAGGGTAAAGGCTCCCTGAGAAGGTGGCAGGTCGGGCGTTGCGCAACCGCGATTGCACGCGAATGGCCGCGTGTGAACACCCAACTATGGCGCTCACCAAAATGGAGCCGCCCGTGCTCAGTTAAATGGAGCCACTGGACGCGCAGAGAGTGGGATGTTTTTTCTTTCCAAGTAGAAGATTCAGAGCGCTGGCGTAGCGGCGTGCGACTACGCAGACGCCGTGA
>CAIOST010000066.1 GCA_903861045.1 uncultured bacterium
ACTAAATCAGCCGCCTGCCTGCCGCGCTAGCGCCTGATCCAAAACGCGCGTTCCGCCCGGTTGCCTGGCTGCCAGCCTGCCCCCCCCCCCCCCGGGGCCGTGGCGCCCGAAAACGCCCCATGTAGTTCGCCGGACGCTTACGTTCCGGCCACTCTCGTCCCGCCAGAATACTTTACATAACCGCCGTTATCCGACACTGAGGTGTTCCGACCCCCGACGGGAAAGGCAGATTGTTCGTACTATCCATAATCGCATGGGGTTTAATCCTGTTCAAAGGCCTTCAACTGCGACCTCAGCTCATCCTTGCTGGGTAGATAAAGTTGATAGCGACTTGCAAAGATCGATTGGTTGTCTTTCGGCAACGTCATCTCCACCACGGCGTCACTCTTGGATCGGCACAGGAGAATGCCGATGGTCGGGTTCTCCTCATCCGTTTTGACTTTGCGGTCGAAGTAGTTCACATACATCTGCATCTGTCCAAGATCCTGGTGTGTCAGTTCGCCAATCTTCAGGTCCACCACTACAAAACACCGAAGGAGCCGGTTATAGAAAACAAGATCAACCCAGAAGTGCTTGTCGTCAAAAGTCAGCCGGAATTGCCGGGATTGGAACAGGAACCCCTTTCCCAGTTCGAGGAGAAACTGCTCCAGTCTTGAGATGATCGCCGACTCGAGATCGCTTTCCGAATATGCCGCTCTCTCTTCAAGGCCAAGAAATTCGAGAACCAGGGGGTTATTGATGATATCTGATGGCGTTGCCACAATCTGGCCATCGCGGCTCAATTGCCGGATCTTATCCTTGTCGCGGCTGAGCGCCAGACGCTCATAGAGGCTGGTGTTGAATTGCCGTTTCAGTTCCCTTACGGACCACTGCTGTTGTGCGGTTTCGATTTCGTAGAAGCGTCGCTCTTCTACAGTCTCAACCTGAACCAGAAAAGTGTAATGCGTCCAGCTCAAGGGAAGAAGCCCGGCCAATTCGTCAGCCAGCGACTGACGAATTCTAACCCACTCTTTATCAAGCAATTGCAATTCCGCAGACGCTGTCCGCGGAATCTGGCGCTGAGATTCGTCAGTCAGTGACTGACGAATGCCAGAATATGCACGATAGAACTGACGAAAGAGTTTCAGATTGGTCTCCGAGAATCCCTTCCTTTGCCTTGCCGCGAGACGAGCCGCCGCCTTGGCCATCAGCATTTCGCCATACTCCGCTCTGTCCTCTCCGTGCTGTTCGAACTCGACAAGGTATAGGCCAACCAGCCAATTTCGGATGACAAGGGAACGATCAATGGCCACGGCGGCACGTCGCTGCAGCCTCTCATCAGTCTGATGGATCAACTCAACCAGCGTCTCGAAATTCATCCGGTTACGTTCCTTCTATTTCACCAATACTATCAGGATGATCTCAGGCATAATTCTCTCCGCAAGGATTCCAATCAGGTGTCCGACTGGGACAGACCCGCAGGGTCCTTTGGACAGGTCGTATTCGGACCGCAGTTCGTCGTTAATCTCCTGTTATTGGCCTTCGTCATAGTGCCTTCGCTCTTGTGAAGTTGTCTTTCTCGCGCTGATGATCCGAACCTTTTCGCCGCAGAGGATCCCACTCGAATTCCATGGGGCAATACTACAACCCGGGACATGCCGTGGCAACCTTTTGGTTTCGGCAGCTGCCGTTCCAACTCAAAGAGGTTGGGGGCTTCGAGGGGTCTGCCCTCAAGCGAACAAATAGGCACCGAACCACCGCCCGCAACCCCGACGGCGCACGCTCGCGGATAGCTCGCGGGGAATGCGCCTGCGTTGTTCGCCATCGTTGGGCACTCCGTTAGT
Source organism: uncultured bacterium (assembly GCA_903861045.1). Lineage (GTDB taxonomy): Bacteria > Verrucomicrobiota > Kiritimatiellia > RFP12 > CAIWXQ01 > CAIWXQ01. The sequence continues at coordinate 1,824 of CAIOST010000066.1, forward strand.
TGTCCGGCGTAGTCCCGTCGCGGTTCGTCGGTCCCCGCACCCGGCGGTGCAGGCCGTCAGGCGGTGAGCAACGTCGAACCGCTGGCCGCTCCCCTTGTTTACGGTCTGCCCGTGCATGCGCCGCGCTCCCAGGTTCGCTGCTAGGGTTAAAGTGTAGGTGTACGTGTGGGGCAAGCGCCCAGCTTACACTTTAACGCATCCTTACTCGCCATCTTAAACGGTTTCACTTAAACCACCCGCTTTATCGAGGGCCGACGATGTGGTTGCGATGCGAGCCAATGAGAAAGCCCTCCACAAACCCGGAAGCGCCAGAACGTGAGGGGGCGGATGACGGGCGGGTTGTCACCCCGCGGCAAACTGGCCATCGCCAGCATCACGGGCTTGGCCAAGGGTGACCAGGGTACGCAGCAGTTCTTCGATTTTCCCGCTACGCGCCCGCACAAAGCGCTTGGCCAGCAGCTCGGGGGTCACGGGGCCAGGCTCGGCGGCCAACACGTCGCGCAAAACGCGCATCTGCTCGGGCAGCGCTTTGGGCCATGGCATACGTGCAGGAGAAACGGTTGATGGAGACTGGGTAATAACTGATGGTTGATGGTCCTGGATCCCGAGTTGGGTTTGCTCCTGACACCTGACACCTGGCACCTGAAACCTATCTTCCTGATACTCCGGTCGCAGCCAGCGGATTGTGCCGGCCGCTTCCTCGGCGGCGCGCGCGGCGTTGAGGGCCACCAGGCGGGTAAGAATTTCGGCGTCCGGCAGACCCACCGGCCAGCCGTAAGCCTCGCAAACCGCCACGTCCAGCTCGTCGTGCAACTGCTTCAGCACCGACACCAGCCCCTGCTCGTGAATGACTTTGTCCTTGGCGGTCAACGTTTCGCCAGCGCGCAGCTTCTCCAGCACATTGTACATGCCGGTCATGGTCAGGTCGGCCTGCGCCGCCTGCTGCCGTTTGCGGTGGGCGTCGAGTTGCTCGGCCAAGTCGCGTATCCGTGCTTGCTGCGCGTCCGTGGCGGCCGGGAAGGGAAAGGTCTCGAAACAGCGGGTCTTGACATAGACGGGGTCGTTTCCTACTCCAAGATGACTGCCGGATGCCAAGGCCCAATTCACGTGAATACGACTACTCAAAACACCAAGATTGAAAGCATCTTCCAGCGCAATGCAGATCAACTTGTTATCCGGCAGGATGGAGTGATCGAGGAAGACGAAGAACCTGTGCTTCGAAGTTTCGACCGTGGCAATGTAACGGCGCAGGCCGGAGAGGGCGGGACGGAAATCCTCTCTGGGTTCGCCGAATATCCACCACTTATCGCGATAGCTCTTACGGTTATTCTGAGCCCTTTCGGGCCGCACCCGCTCCAGCACCCACTGATAGACTGCCGGGAAGCGCGTTCTCACTTCCTCTTCGCTCAACCCAAAAAGGTCAATGACCATGGCGTTGCGCGACGTTGCCGTTAGGTCTTTGCCATTTCGGTATGCGCGGATATGGCGTTCGAGCGCGGGTACCTTTCCCAGGCCAAGTGCCGCCGCCTCCTCTGGGGTTACGATGAAACCCGAACCATGCAGTTTGACGCCCGGGCAACTCAAGCCGCTATTCGCCTTCAGCTCCACGGCCCCGGACACATCTGCGCCGCAGGTGAGGTCGGCGTTGATGCGGCCGCGGGTGGAGTCCAGTTCGACATCATAGCCATCGCCGTCGCCCTCCCTCTCGGACACGACGCGGCTGAGGACGCCGTCGTGCTGGCCGGCGGTGGCGACGGTCATGGCAATGCGCACGGCGGCCCCGTCCGCCGCATCCACCCAGGGATGGTCGGGGATGGCAAAGAGCAGGGAGAGGCGGTTGGACGGTGGGACGGTGAGACGGTCGGACGGTGAGGCGGTGGGGCGGTCGGACGGTGAGACGGTGGGACGGTTGGGCGGTGAGACGGTGGGATGGTCGGACGGTGAGACGGTCGAACTATCGGACTGAACAGCAGACATGTGAGCTTCAAGCACGCGTCTGTTGAAGGTCTGGCGCAGGCTGTTGGTGGTGACGAAGCCGAAGCGCTGGATCTGGCCGCTGCGCGCGAGCTGCGCGGCATGATTCCACCAGTACATGACGAAGTCGGACGATTCGCCCACGTCGGCATGCATGGCGCGTACGGTCTCGGTATAGCCATCGCCCAGAGCTTGACGCATCATGGCCGGGCCGATGAACGGCGGGTTGCCGATCACGTAGTCGGCCGCCGGCCACTGGGCCGGCCGGGGATTGACGTAGTGCACGACCGGGACGCGGGCGGTTTCGTCCGGCACCTCGCGCCCGGTCACGGGGTGCGGCTTGGTGGTGCGGCCATCCCAACGCGTGACCGGCGCCCCGGCGTCGTCGAGCACAGGCTCGACACTGTCGTAGTCAATGAGCGCATCCTTGCATTGGATATTGCGGAAGTTGCGGATGATCGGCTGGGGCGGGAAGACCTGGCCGCGGGTCCGGAAATGCCATTGCAGGGTACCGATCCAGAGCACGAGTTCGGCGATGCCCGTGGCACGCGGACTGATTTCGAGGCCAAAGAACTGGTGGGGCCCCACGGTCTCGCCAGCCATGTCGAGCACGGCTTGGCGCTCGCCGAAGGAATCCAGCATGTCGAACAGTTCACCCTCGATCCGCTTGAGGTGCTCGAGCGTGACATAGAGGAAGTTGCCGGTGCCACAGGCCGGGTCGAGTACGCGGACATGGCAGAGGCGGCGATGGAAGGCCTTCACCTCGGCGGCAGCCTTCTTGATCTCGCCCGCCGTGGCCAGGGCCACTGCCGCGGCGTGGACCGTGGTCCATTCGGCGCGGAGCGGCGCGACAATCGTAGGCATAACCAGGCGCTCGACATAGGCACGGGGCGTGTAGTGGGCGCCGAGTTTGTGGCGCTCCACGGGGTCAAGGGCGCGCTCCAGCAGCGTACCGAAGATGGCGGGTTCGACGTCGCGCCAGTCGCAACGGGAGGCCTCGATGAGGAGTTCGAGCTGGTCGCGGTCGAGCGGCAGGGCCGTGGCGTCCTGAAAGAGCCCGCCGTTGAACTGGAGGATGTTGGTGCGCAGACTGACCGAGTAGCCGCCGCGGTCCATGCGCTGCCAAAGCTCCTCGATGGTTGGGACGAAGTGCTCGGGCGTGTCGCGCAGGCTCAGGAGCAGGTTCGTGAAGCCGTTACGCATCAGCAGCCCCACGTCTTCGGCGAACATGGTGAAGAGGCAGCGCATGAGGAACGCCGCAGCCTGCTGGGGGTCATGACCGGCCTTTTCGAGCGACACGGCCAGCCGGGCCAGGCTGGAGGCGATGTCGCGGGTGACGCGGGCGCTGCGGCGGGCCGGATCCAGTTCCAGCGGGTCCGTCCAGACCATGCGCAGGCGCTCCCGGAGGTCCCGGCGCTCCAGATCGCGCAGGAAGATGCGGTGGGTACCGGGCGCGGGGAACGGGATGTAGGTGCCGCCGGTGCAGGAAAACTCCGCATAGAGCTCAATGGAGTGGCCCACATCCGCCACGACGAGGAAGGGGGGGCGACCTTCGGCAGGCGGCAGGGCGCGGGCATAGAGTTCCGCCTGGCTACGGGCGCGCAGCATGGCGTCGTCCCATGCCGCGGTGCCGCGGCGGGCGGTACCGGCTTTGAGCTTACGCTTCTGTTCGCGGACGGCGTCTGAGAGGGGGTCGGCGGGGGCGGCAGGTTCGTTGGCGCCCTGTTTGGCCTCGAGCACGAGGCAGCGGCGCTTGTAGAGGTCCATGCGGCCGGTGCTGGTGGAGCCATCGCCGTGGCGGAATTCGACGCCTCGCTCAAAGACGTAGGCGTTCCCGGTGTCATCCGCGCCCGCCGGTTCCGGGCGTGGGACCCCGATGATGTCACAGAGCTCGGTGAGGAATAGCTGGTAATTGGCGCGTTCCGCCGCGCCAGAGCGTTCCCAGCGCCGGACAAATGCTTCAATTACGGTGTCGGCTATTTCGGACATGACGAGCTATTACCTAGCGATGCCAATTCGTCGATTTCACACTGTTATTGGTAGGGCGAGGCCGCCGGACCCGCCGTCACCAGTCCATAATTAGAATTGCTACCGGGAGGTGCGCCCGGCCGGTGCGGCCGTGGGCGTAGCCCAGGCCGGCCATTTCAACACGATGCTGCGCAAGCGCTCGATCGACTCCAGCACCCGTTGTTTCGAAGCGCCGGTCAAGGAGCCCTTCCGTTTGCGAATCTCGACAAGTTGGTCGGACAGCAGCCCCATGATCCGCTGGGCGTCGGCGGCCACCTCCTCGCGCGTCTCGCCGGAGATGAGTACGCCCGCCTGGTCCGGTTTCGGCTTTTTCGGGGTGGTTTTGCCCTCCAGCGCGTCCAGCGCGCGATCCAACGTGCGGGCACTCATCTCGCGCAGGGCGGTCTGTTTGCCGGTCCGCGGATCCGTCAGCAACGTATCCGGCGTAAGCGTCGCGACGATCGCGTCGGGCAGGGCGGCAAGCCGGTAGAGCTGGCTGGGATCCAGGACAAAAAAATCGTAAACGTTTACGATTTTTTTGGCGAGGCGGGCCACGCGCATGTAATTCTCTGCGGTCGGCACCGAATAATGCACGTGGCTCTTCAACCACCGCAGCCAAGCGGTCTTGGCCCCCAGCTTATCGAGCGCTTCCTTGACCGCCAGAAGCTCAGCACCGATCGCGGCAATGATTTCGCCCAGCCTTTGCCGTGTTTGCCGCTCCTGCTCCTGCAACGCCAGGATGCGCTCGGCCACCGAGGGGTCATCGGCCACCGAGGGGTCAGACCTTAAACGATAGATTTACGGCTGCTGGCGCTGTTTTCTGTCCAGACGCTTTTCAATTTTCGCCACGACGCTATGCAAGACCGCGTCAGAGTTGTGGCGTTGGGGCAGTTTACGCAACTGGCT
>CAIOST010000067.1 GCA_903861045.1 uncultured bacterium
CTCGGCCAGCCATACCTCCACACAAAAGGGGCTTTCATGCCCGCGCTATACCCGATACCCGGCTTCTCAACCCATCCCGATCACATCCAGACCCATACAATTTCCCCCCACAAACCCGGAAGCACCCTCATTTTCTTGTTTTGCCCAGCGTCTTCACGCGCTATCCTGTCTCCCCTCCACCTGAACCCTGAACCCTGAACCCCGGACTCCCCACATGACCGCTGACCAACTCCGTGATAAATACCTGAAGTTCTTCGAATCCAAAGGGCACAAGATCATTTCCGGTGCCTCGCTGATCCCGGAGAACGACCCCACCGTGCTCTTTACCACCGCCGGCATGCATCCGCTGGTGCCGTTCCTGCTGGGGGAACCGCACCCGGCCGGTAAGCGACTGACCGACGTGCAAAAGTGCGTACGCACCGGCGATATCGAAGCCGTGGGCGATACCTCGCACCTAACTTTCTTCGAAATGCTCGGCAATTGGTCACTGGGCGACTACTTCAAAAAAGAAGCCATCACCTGGTCGTACGAGTTCCTGACCTCCAAGGAGTATCTCGGCTTTGACCCGGCGCGCCTGAGCGTCACCGTCTTCGAAGGCGAAGGCAACGTGCCCAAGGACGAGGAGTCCATCGCCTATTGGCAGGCCCTGGGCATCCCGACCGAACGCATCCATGCGCTCCCCAAGGATGACAACTGGTGGGGTCCGGCCGGCCAGACCGGTCCCTGCGGCCCGGACACCGAGATGTTTATCGACACCGGCAAGGTGGCCTGCGCGCCGACCTGCCGCCCCGGTTGCCGCTGCGGCAAGTACCTCGAGATCTGGAACGATGTCTTCATGCAGTATAACAAGACGGCCGATGGCCGCTATGAGCCGCTCAAGCAGGCCAATGTGGACACTGGCATGGGCGTGGAGCGCACCATCTGCATGTTGCAGGGGCGCGCCTCGGTCTTCGAGACCGAACTCTTTGCGCCGCTGATGGCCAAGATCACCGAACTCTCGACCACCCCGCCGGCGGATGCGGCCATCGTACAGCGCGCCCAGCGCATCATCGCCGACCATCTGCGCACCGCCACCTTCATTCTCGGCGATCCGAAAGGGGGCGTGAAACCCGGCAACCTCGGCGCCAACTACGTGCTGCGCCGCCTGATCCGCCGCGCCGTGCGCTACGCCAAGGTGCTCGGCATCGGCCCCGGCTTCGCCCGCACCCTAGCCGAGCTCGTCATTGCCAACTACGCCCACGTCTACCCGGAACTGCACCAGCATAGCGAAACCATTGTCGGCGAACTGGCCGCCGAGGAAGAGCGCTTTGAAAAGACGCTGACCTCCGGCCAGCGCGAGTTCGACAAGATCTCCACCGCGCTCAAGACCCATGGCCAGACCACGATCTCCGGCCGCACGGCCTTCAAACTCTACGACACCTACGGCTTCCCGCTGGAAATGACCGAGGAACTGGCGGCCGAACAGGGGCTGAGCGTGGATCGCGCCGGCTTTGACGAGGCCTTCAAGAAGCACCAGGAGACCTCCAAGCAGGGCGACAAGGCCTTCAAGGGGGGCCTGGCCGATAACACGGACGCCACCACGCGCCTGCACACCGCCACGCACCTCTTGCACAAGGCGCTGCAGATCGTCCTGGGGGCGCATGCCCAGCAGAAGGGGTCGAACATCACCCCCGAGCGCCTGCGCTTCGACTTCACCCACCCGGACAAGATGACCCCCGAGCAGCTCGCCGAGGTGGAGCAGATCGTGAACACGCAGATTCAGCGCAACCTGCCGATCTCGCTGGAGACCATGACCATTGAGGACGCCCGAGCGCGCGGCGCCACAGCGCTCTTCGCCGCCAAGTATGGCGAGCAGGTCAAGGTCTATGCCGCTGGCGACTTCTCGCAAGAAGTCTGCGGCGGCCCGCATGCCGCCACCACCGGCGAACTGGGCAAGTTCAAGATCCAGAAAGAGGAGAGCTCCAGCGCCGGCGTGCGTCGCATCCGCGCCGTGCTGGAGTAGACGCTCCGCGCCCTCCTGGTGCGGTGTGGTGGATAGGCGCGCTGCCTGGTCCTGGCTGGGAGGGCGCGCGTGGCCGGCGGTTGGGCGTGTTGGGCAACGCCGCCAGGCGCTACCGCGCGCGGGGAGCCAGCGCGAAAAATTCCGAAACGTTTCGGAATTTTTCAACGCCTGTCCACCGCCGCAAAGTACCCGGGGGGCTGGCGTCCGTTGCGCACTTGAGGTGCCAGTCAGGCGCAGGCGCCAGAAAGCGCCCGCGGCCGCTCTCGCAAACGCAAAAACACGGCCATCTTGCCCCCTATATGGCTGCCACCCCATAATCATTGGCATTGACTGTGCTTGCGGTCAGCACTATCTTCTGTCCGGGCAGTTAACCACGAGAGGGACGAGCCAAGCTTCTGCCCTGTTGCATAGAAGCGCGCTTGATATGCGCTGCGCTGCGCCGTCCATGTATAGTCACAAATCGTTGATAATTGCGGGAACCTTTGACACATAGCACGTTCTGCCGTGGTATCGGGGGTTACTATGTTTGAGGGCTAATACCATGTCGGGGAATAGGAACGAAGAATGAATGGAAAACGAATCACTCTATTGGACGGAGAACTCGCCCTTGGCTTCTACCATGACACCGTTGAATCGGTCGATGAGGACGCCATCAAGTTGGACTTCCTTGAGACGGCCGGAAAAGAGGAATGGCGACTGTTCCGAAGCAACCAGGTCACAATTGCTGTGAGCTTGTCGGAGGCGAAAGCGCTGCTGGAGCAACTGGCTGGAGCAATCGAGGACCACGAGTTCATGAGACGGACGGCGCCGAAGGCGAAGACGGTCAGCACCAGAAAATCCACGGCAAGGCTACGCCGCCCGTGATTTTCGTGCGTTTTGCTCGGCAGACCCGTCTGCAACCGTAGATAGTCTACGCGCAAGGAAGAATAGGATGAACTGATGCAGAATCACGCTGAAATTGCTGAGTTTCTCTGGAAGATCGCCGACCTGGTCAAGGATGACTATGAGGCGAAGGATTACGAGGATGTGATCCTGCCTTTCACGCTCCTGCGGCGCCTCGATTGCGTGCTGGAGAAGAACCGCGAGGCCGTTCGCAAGGCTGCCGAAAAATACAAGAAGACACCCGAACAAACCCGCGACGCGCTCCTGAAGAAGGCCGCCGGCCAGCAGTTCTACAATACCTCCGAGTATTCGCTCGTGGATTTGCTCAAGTTCCCAAACGACATCGGCCAGAACTTCGGCAAGTACCTCGACGGCTTCTCCGCCAATGTGAAGGACATCCTGTTCAACTTTTCCGGCGGCGAGGAGAAGGGGCTGTCGCCCATCTACGAAACACTGCTGCGCAAGCGACTGCTGTTCAAGGTCACCCAGGGGTTCGCCGACGCCGACCTCTCGCCCGAAACCGTGGACAACCATGGCATGGGCACGATCTTCGAGTATCTCATCCGCAAGTTCAAGGAAGCCAGTAATGAGGCCGCCGGGCAGTTCTACACCCCGCGCGACATCATCCGCCTTATGGTCAAGCTGACCTTCGAGCCGGACCGCGCCAAGCTCGCCCGGGAAAAGCTCATCGCCATCTACGACCCCGCCTGCGGCACGGGCGGCATGTTGACCATCGCCAAGGAGCACTTGCTCGGCGCGGTCAACGCCGACCTCGACGTGTATCTCTACGGACAGGAGATCAACGAAAAGACCTACGCCGTCGCCAAGGCCGACATGCTGATGAAGGGGGAAGATCCGGAGAACATCAAGCGCGAGAATACCCTGTCCCGCGACCTGCTCCCCGGCAAGCAGTTCAACTATATGCTCTCCAATCCCCCCTTCGGCAAGGACTGGAAGAACATCCGCGAGGAGATCGAGGCCGAACATGCGCGCGGTGCGGCGGGCCGATACGGCCCCGGCCTGCCCGACGTGGGCGACGGCGCCATGCTCTTCCTGCTGCACAAGCTGAGCAAACTGCCCCCGCAGGGCGGCAAGATCGCCATCATCTTCAACGGCTCGCCCCTGTTCAACGGCGATGCCGGGAGCGGGCCGAGCAACATCCGCAAATACCTGCTCGAAAACGACTGGCTCGACGCCATCGTGGCCATGCCCAACGACCTGTTCTACAACACCGGCATCGCCACCTACATCTGGCTCATCAACAACCGCAAACCTGCCGCGCGGCGCGGCCAGGTGCAACTCATCAACGCCAGCGGCCCGGAGTTCGGCACGCAACTCCGGCGCAACCTCGGCAAGAAACGCTACGAAATCAGCGAAGACCAGGCGGACCGCATCCTCGCGATCTACAACAGTATGGAGTGCGGGGGCACGACCCCGCTTTCTGCCGGCACGACACGTCGCGCCGGAAAAAGCGGCGACATGTCGCCGCACTCCAAAGTCTTCGACACCACCGATTTTGGCTACACCAAGGTCTGTGTCGAACGCCCGCTCCGCCTGCGCTACGACCTCACGCCGGAGCAGCGCAAGGCGCTGCGCCTCGATGCCGCCGTGCTCAAGCTCAAGGACGACCGGGGCGACCAGTTCGCCGCCGCGCTCAAGGCGCTGGCGAAACAAGCGCCGTGGCAGGATGACGGGAAGTTCTTGAGCGCTCTCGCGGGAGCGTTGTCCTTCAAACTCTCCACCGGCCTGCTCAAAACGATTCGCGCCAGCCTCGGCACTCGTGACGAAGCCGCCGAACCCGTCCGTGACTTTGCGCCTGACGATCTGCCGTTCCGCGTTCCGCCTTCCGCACTCCGCGTTTCCCTGCTGCCCGATTCCGAACTGCGCGACTTCGAGAACGTGCCGCTCAAGGAGGACATTGACGCGTACTTCGCCCGCGAGGTGCTGCCGCATGTTACGGACGCCTGGATGGACCGCAGCAAGGACAAGGTGGGCTACGAAATCAGTTTCACGAAATACTTCTACGAATACACCCCGCTCCGGTCCACTGCCGACATCGCCGCCGAGTTGCTCAAACTGGACGAGGAAACCGAGAACCTGCTGCGGGAGATTGCGAAGGGATGAAAGCCGTCAAGAAGTCCGTCTGCCCCGCGCCGGTCGAAGATAAGGGCCTTGAGGCCTTGCTGGCCCAACTGCGCGACGTCATCCGGGAAGGCCGACAGCAGGCCTTGCGCGCGGTTGACGTGGTCCAGGTTCGGACGTGCTGGGCCGTGGGTCGGCACATCGTGGAGTTCGAACAGGGCGGCGCGGCGCGCGCCGTGTATGGCTCGCGCCTGCTGGCGCACCTGGCGGAGAGACTCACCGCCGAGTTTGGCAAGGGTTTTGACGCCTCTAACCTGCGCTACATGAGGCAGTTCTATCAGGCGTTCCAGAATTGTGACGCACTGCGTCACGAATTGAGCTGGACCCACTACCGCACCTTGCTCCGGGTGGAAGATCCCAAGGCGCGGGAATGGTACATGATAGAATCCGCGACCCAAAATTGGGGCACGCGGGCCCTGGAACGACAGATCGGCACGCTCTATTACGAGCGGTTGCTGGCTAGTCGGGATCGCAAGGCCGTCAGGAACGAGGCGGCTGAGAAGGTGGTTGAAACGGGTCTCAAGCCCCGGGAGTTTATCCGCGATCCGGTGATGTTGGAGTTCCTTGGCTTGCCGGACACCGGGAAGTTGCTTGAGTCGAAGTTGGAGGATGCCCTGATCGGGCACCTGCAAGGGTTCCTGCTGGAACTGGGCAAGGGGTTTGCCTTCGTCGCCCGCCAGCAGCGTATCAGCACGGAGTCCAAGGACTTCTACCTGGACCTGGTCTTTTACAATTATCTGCTGAAGTGCTTCGTGCTTTTTGACTTGAAGACCGAGGAGTTGACGCATCAGGACATTGGGCAGATGGACATGTATGTGCGGATGTACGACGACCAGCGGCGCGGCCCCGAAGATAACCCCACGGTGGGCATCATCCTCTGTGCCCGCAAGGATGAAACGGTCGTCCGGTACTCCGTGTTGCATGGCCACGAGCAGCTCTTTGCCACCAAGTACAAACTGGTCCTGCCCAGCGAAGAAATGCTTCGCGCCGAACTCATGCGCGAGCAACACCTGCTGACCAACGAGCAGGAACCCGGGAAAACGCGGCGGGGGAGTGGGAAGGTATGAAGCGGCTCAAATATCTAGCGGAGATAAATCCGCCATTGCCTCGTAACCGAGTGCCGAAACCGGATGACGAAGTTTCGTTTCTCCCAATGGAACGTATTGGCGAGGAAGGAAGTCTTGACTTGTCCGAAGTACGCCCGGCGCGAGATATTTCAAAAGGCTACACAGCGATGATCGATGGCGATTTGGTCATCGCCAAGATCACGCCCTGTTTCGAAAACGGGAAGGGCGCGCTTTGTTACGGACTTCACGGTGGCATGGGCTTCGGGACAACCGAGTTGATTGTTCTACGCGCCAAGAGCAAGAGCGATTCTGGGTATCTATATTGGTTGACTCGCGGTTACCACTTCCGTAATTGGGGCGAAGCCGAGATGCGGGGTTCAGCCGGACAGAAACGAGTCACTGAAGAATTTGTCGCCAACTACCGCTCGGCAGATTTGAAGCCCGCCGACCAGCGCCGCATCGCGGCGTATCTGGACGAGGCGACGGGGAAGGTGGACCGGTTGGTGGCGTTGCGGCGGCGGCAGATGGAGTTGTTGCGTGAGCAGCGGGCGGCGCTCATCCAGCAGGCCGTCACCCGCGGCTTGAACCCCCGCGCTCCGCTCAAAGACTCCGGCATCCCCTGGCTCGGACAAGTCCCCGAACATTGGAAACTCACTCGAATCAAGCGCGAGTCGAGGATGATTTCAAAGGGCACGACACCTTCGACAATTGGTTCAGAGTTTGTAGATACTGGTGTTCGCTTTCTAAAGGCAGAGAACATTTGTGATGGCGCTGTTTCCGCCACACCAGTTTTCTTTATCACGGATGAAACACACCGCGAATTATTCCGATCTCAACTGAAGTCGCATGACTTACTCGTCGTCATTGCGGGTGCTACCACTGGCAAATCGGGCGTTCTTCCAATAGATCTAACACCTGCGAATCTGAATCAAGCCGTCAGTTTCATTCGCTTCAAGACATCGAACATGAGTTTGTTCTGCAATGAATGGATGGCGACACCGTGCATTCAGGAATTTGTCAGACAAACGGCAGTCCAGTCAGCGCAACCGAACCTTTCGATGCAGGACTTGGGGAATATTCCGATTGTCACAATGCCAGACAAGGAACTCGAAGATGTGTTGAGAGCAATACATGAAATAAAAGAACGTTTCGACCGCCTAAACTCCGCCTACACCCGCCAACTGGAGTTGCTGGCGGAATACCGGGCGTCACTGATCCATGAGTGCGTGACAGGGCAACGTGCTGTGGGGAAATGATCCATGAAATACCCGTATCCAAGCCAACGGATCAACGAGATCGTGAGTGCGCCGAAGTGCGTTCGCGAAGGTGAGACGTTCGAGGTGAAGACGAAAGGCGAACGCGGCGCGTCGTTTGATGTGAACCTGACACTTTTTGATGAGGGGCCGTTCTCGGATCCGCGTTACCTGGGCGGCACTTACGACCTGAAACGGCCCGATGCCTACCGCGCGACGTTCCTGCTTGGCAGCCAGAAGGTGCGAGGTGTCGATTTCCATGCGGTGGGGCAGCGACAGTGGTATAAACAGCGCATTCCGCCGGGCTGGCACCAGGATATACGCGATCCGAACCTGCCGACCACGGATGAGCGTCACCATCGCCGGGTACCGCTGACGGACTTCGCGCCAGTGGACTTTCACGATTTCATTGGCCAAACCGCCGCCTTGTGGAGTATTGATTTGGCGTGGGAAGAATCCCTGCTATGAGCGAAAACACGCAAGACCTACATGCGGACACTGTCCGACAAGCGCTCGCGGCCTTCTGGGGCGAGTCGCTGGAAGTTGCCACCACAGGTTCCGGCGTGGCGCTGGCTGTGCCGCTTTGTTTTCCCGACGGCTGGCAAGTTACCTTTGAGATCCAGTCTTTCACCCCCAATGTCGTCCGCGTAACCGACAGCGGACGCACACTGCAATGGCTGGCCGGCACAGGACAGAGCATCGAGACGGCGCATGTTGCCGGGTTGTTGAAAGAGCGGTTGAAACTTTTCCACATCCAGCGCGACGGCTGGGAACTCTATCGCGAGTTGCGCTTACCGCTGGAAGGCGTGGATCTGCACCTGTTCGGCGAGGCGCTGGTGAGCATTGCCTACCTGAACTACCTGCATGAACCGGCAAGTCGTGGTCCCAATGTGGCGCGGCAGACGGTGGAGACCATTTTCCGCGACCGTAACCTCCAGCCCCTCGTGCGCCACCCCTTGGACGGCAAACTGGAGCGTGGTATTCGGGTGGATTACTACGTCGACGCGGTACACCCCGTGGCGCTGGAAGTGATTGGGCGACGTGGCAGTATCACCGGATATATGGAGCAATGGGGCTTCCGCTGGCGCGACCTGCGCGACGCGCATCCATGTCTGATGCCGGTGATGATCTACGACCCGGCGGTTCAGGAAGTGGACGGGCTGGCACAGACCATCGGCGAGGCGGAATGCGAGTTGTTTTGTCCGTACTCCGAGACGGAACGTATCCATGCAGTGCTGGAAAAGGCGGCCCTATCGTGACAGGCAATGAAAAGATCCGCGATCTGGACTTGTCGCCGTTCTTACTGTCCGATGTGATCGTGCGTGGAGTGCGGTTACGCGCCCGGCAACCAGTGAAACTGGTGCCGGTCGTAAGTGATGATAGGCGGTCTGTTGGGCTCGTTCATGAACCGTGGGGCCTGGATGTGTTTGTCGCAACGCGCACGGAACTCCTGGTCGAGGCGAAAGAACAGTTGGTGGTGGTGTGGGAAGAGTATGCACAGGCGCCTGACGAAGTGCTTTCCGGGCCGGCGCAGAGGGTGAAGCGCAGATTACTGACGGACTGGACCGCAGATTCTCCAGACTGCGGCGGTACAAGGTCCAGTTGACGGGAAGAATGACTATGCAATTTGAGCGAATAAGGGAAAAGGCGACGGAATCCGGCATCGTGGC
>CAIOST010000068.1 GCA_903861045.1 uncultured bacterium
GGATATACGGCCGGGCTATGGTGCTCCAGACGGCCTGGGTCGGGTTGAGGCAACCATCCGGCTGTCGCTCCGCATTTTCAATATTCGTCCCTTTGTAGCGCATGACCTTTCCGTTGGATCCGTCCTTCTGTATTACCCAGAACTCACCATCAATCACGACACTGGGAAACGGCCAATCTTGATACGCTCCCTTGGCGTTGATGTTGTCCAGGTACTCCGGGAGAGTCTTCGGCGTGGCCGGCGTGATCGACATAGTAAACGGCAACGCTGCGGCTTGTCCCGTTTGACCCTCCCCCGTCCGATCCAACGCCTCCGACGAAGCACCGACGGCAGCCGACAAGTTCATGATCAGAATCCCTCCCATTACCAGAACGCGCTCTGTTCTCATTCTTTACTCCTTTTCCTGCCGCACTCGTCTACCAATCTTCCATGGTTGTCGAAACCGTGGGGCCTGTCCCTCACGTACCCCTTTTGCGTTCGCATTTCGGTGGACGCGTACGGGCGACGAGTACGGTGGATCGTCCTAGTCACTTCCTGCCCGCCTCTGGCAGGGGTTGCCACCGCACAGGCACACAGTTCGCTCAAAGCTGGGTCGTGTCTTACCATGGGCTGGGGGAATTCGTAACAGGCCTTTATTAGAACCAGATATGGTTGTTTTTTGGAACTTCGTGAGTTATCCTTGTGCAGTTGATACCCTAGATCGGCGCCTACGCGGAGCGGCAACGGCATGTGGTGATGCTGACGCAGTGGTATTCGCACCTGCTCCATCGCGGCATTGCCCGTTATGCCAAGGAGGCCAATTGGAGCCTGAACGCTTCAGAAGTTCACGCCTTGACACCGGAGCTGACACCGCCCGTCGCGTCAGCCATCCATCATGCCGACGGCGTGATCGGGCTCTTCGGCTGGCCCAGCGCGGCGCTGGACTTCATTCGCCGCCGGCGTGTCCCCGTAGTGGACCTGTGCCAGGCGCTGCCGGAGATCCGCCTGCCCCGCGTCCTCCTAGACAATGAAGGGCTGGGCGCGGCGGTGGCCGACCACTACCTTGAGCGCGGGTTCCGCTCGTTCGCCTTCTGCCGGCCCGCGTATGTCGACGACTGGTGCGACGCCGAACGCCTGCGCGGATTCCGCGGCGCGCTCCAGAACCGCGGGTTCGACTGCCACCTGGTCGAAGTACCAGTCCATACTCACGAGGATCCGATCGCCTGGCTGGCCGCCCGCCAGTGCGGCTACAGCTGCGCCACGCATTTCCGTGACACGTTCATCCGCGCGAAGGGCTGCACCCCCTCCCACTTTTGGAAGAACATCCGCCGCACGTAGTATGTAGAAAATTCTCCCCGGCAAGCGTAATCCTCGCCCGTACTCGTCGGGCGGTTTTGCACTTGCGGTCTACAACATTACACCGTTCTCTCAGGAATGCTTCCGATTCAGCCCTCCATCCAGTACCACCACCTCTTCCGGTTTGAGGGTCAGATGAGCCTGTACGTCTAATCGGGCGTACCACAGATCGCACGCGCCGCCTCGCGCGTTGCGAATGGCGACCTCCGTGAGCTGGCCGTTGTGCCATTTCAAGCCAACCTCAAACCCGCCTCGGGCTTTGAGCCCTGCGACGCTGCCATCCGGCCACACCGCCGGGAGGGCGGGCAGGAGTTGGATGGTTCCATCATGGCTCTGAACCAGCATTTCGGCCATGGCCGCCACCGCTCCGAAGTTCCCGTCGATCTGGAACGGCGGATGCGCGTCAAAGAGGTTGGCGTATGTTCCGCCGGCATTCTCGTAATCGGTGTGCGTCGCGGTCACCGGATCCAGCAGGTTCTTGAGCAGCCGGTACGCATGATCGCCGTCCTGCAGCCGGGCCCAGAGTGCAATCTTCCAGGCCCGCGACCAGCCCGTGCCGCCGTCGCCACGCCCATTCAATGAGGTCTTCACGGCGGCCACGTAGCGGTCCGCATCGAGCGTTCCGCCGCCCACATCCGGAGCGCTGCGCGGGCAGATCTGCCGCCCGGGGTATGTCCCGATCAAATGTGAAACGTGCCGATGGTGATCCTCGGGATCGTCCATGTCGGCTAGCCACTCCTGCAACTGGCCCCACCTCCCGATTTTCGGCACAAGCAGGCGATCCCGCAGGTCGCTCACGCGCCGGCGGTACTCCGGATCCACGCCCAGCACTTCGGCAGCGGCCAGGTAGTTGGTTAACAGGTCCCAGACCAGCTCTTGGTCGTAGCTCAAGCCCACCGCATCGGTGGCCCCGTGCTCCGGCGAGAACCCCGGCGGCCCGATCAACGATCCGTCCGGCAGGGGCCGCAGTTGATCCTCCCAGAACTGCACGCATTCCTTCATCAGCGGGTACGCCGTCGTGCGCAGGAACTCGATATCGCCGGTAAAGGCGAAGTGCTCCCAGAAGTGCTGGCAATACCACGCGTTGACCGGCGTGTTCCACCAATACGCGTCCCCGCCATAGGGGTTGGACATCGTCCGGACCGTCCAGCCGCGCACGGCCCGGCCATCGGACAACTGAAACTCCTGCGCGGCCTGCGTGTGCTTGCGATAGGTCGGGAGCTGGGACAGGACGAAGTCAAACAATGGCACGTGACACTCGGACAGGTTGGTCGTCTCCGCCGGCCAGTAGCACATCTGCACATTGATGTTGGTGTGATAGTCGGCAGTCCAAGGGGGATTGTTGCTGTCGTTCCACACCCCCTGCAGGTTCGCCGGCAGCGAACCGGGGCGCGATGACGCGATCAGCAGATATCGTCCGAACTGGAAATAGAGCGCCACAAGATCCTGGTCCGCATCATCCTTGGCATTGGCGATCAGGCGCTGATCGGTTGGCAAGGCCATCCGCTCCGGCGTCGTCCGGCCCAGATCCATGCTCACCCGGTCAAACAAGACCCTGTAGTCGCCAACATGGCGGGCGCGCAACGTCTCGTACGCTTGCGACGACGCCGTGCTGATTTGTGCAGTCACCGCATCGTGCGGATCAGCCCCCAGCCAACGGCGGCTGGCGTCCGGCACATAGCTGGTGCCGGCGGCCAGAAACAGTGTAATTGCATCACAGCCCGTGAATTCCAGCCGTTTGCCCGAGACGGCCACCGACCCGCCGACGCTGCGCACTAGAAGCTGCGCTTCATACCGTTCGCCGTTGGCCAGTTGGCCGGCGAACATCAGGCCGGTCTCGTCCGGAATCGGTTGCGCGACATCCTCATGCTCACCGCCCAGTTCCAGCCAGCCGGTGTAGCAACCGGGCTTGTCGGCCGTGAACTGCCCGACGATCACCTGGTCAGGATAGCTAGCGAACCACTCCCGGCGAAAGCAGACTCCGTTCGCAGCATAGCGCACGCCGGCCGTGGCCGTGCCCAGGTCCAGATCGCGGCGGTATTGGCTGGGGTGGCCGTGGTGGGTGAACCCGATGTTCACGTTCCCCATGGCCTGATACGCCCCGAAGTCATTCGGTTCCTCCGATCCGGTCCAGAGGCTGATTTCGTTGAACTGGATTCGCTCCCGCTCCACCCCGCCGAAGACCATCGCCCCCAGCCGTCCGCACCCAATGGGCAGCGCTTCGGTCATCCAGGCCTCGGCCGGCCGGTCGTACCACAACTTCAAATCCGCCATTTTAACAGCCCCCTATACGCAGGTTCAAGGCCCGCATCCGCCGCGCTCGTTGTCTGGCCTGTGCGGCCGCCACCATCATGGTCTGCCACTCTGAGTGGCCCAGTGCGGGCGACGATCGGCACCAAGCCGTGGTTCGCGTGGCATCATCGCTCTTCCCGCAGAGCACGCCAAGCACAAACCTTTGGCACAAACACATCACCCCAGCACCCCCAGTGGCAATGTGACCGAAGGGGCAAAGCCTGCATTCTGGTTCGCCGAACCACCCCAGCCAATGCATTCCCACACCCGCCCCTGCTCCGCCTGCAGATGCGCGAGCCAGCGGTCGCGGATGGCGTGCGCATGCTCCGGGTAGGCGTCTTTCAGAATGGCGAGCAGCCAACCGACGGGCGTGTGCCAGTAGGCACCGTTCTGGTAGCGATTTCCGGGCGTCGCCGTGCGCTCCCAGGCAGAGGTCGCGGACGCGCTCAAGGAGACCGGCACATGCCGTAGCGCGCCTTGGAACTCAATTTCGCCGTCCTTTTCCAGCGCCTGCCCAATCGTCCGCAGAAGCTGCGCCTTCGCCTCCCCTTGGATGATGCCGCGATAAATCGCATACATGGATCCCCACACGTCGGGCTGGCCGGAGATCTCTGTCGCTGCCTTGAGCCAACCGCCACTCTGCGCGTCGCGACCGAAAACAGGCAGAATGTTTTGCGCAATCTGCGCGGCGAGCGCCGTGTAGACTTCCGCTTCTGCGGTGCGCCCCAAGACCTGGGCAAAAGCAGCCAGATGGCCGGCCGCGCGATGGCGCAACAGCGACGCCATCAGCAGGTCGCCGGTCATGACAATCGAATCGCAGAAGATGAACCCCACCGCGCGCCGCTCGGCCGTGGTGTGCACCAGTTGGGTCACAGGATCAATCTCCGGCACGCCGAAGGCTAGTTGCAGGCGCTCGAAGACGCTCTTGCCGTTCACCGATTCATTCAGCAGGGCAGGGGCGTGCCCGCTGGTGGCCAGCATGTGCGCCAGCCAGATGACATCGTAGTAGTTATTGGTCGGCGGCCGGAACCCCCAGGCGCCCTCCTGATGGGCGACCGGATCGTACGTGCCGGGAAAGAAGACCGGCTCGCCATTCAAGTTGATGTGATCGGCAATCGCATGCGGGGGCACGATCACCCCGCGTCCCAGGGCCTTCGATTCCTCCCCGTTCTGCTTCGCCAGTATCAGGCGCAGATGATTCCGGCCCACCTCGCGCGCGAGCAGGCCGCTGGAGAAGTTCATGGTAAAATCCTGGATCCACACCGCCGCATACCCGCCCGGCGTGATGGCCCGGAAGCCGAGCGTGTTGACGCCGGAGCCGCAGGCGGCGCCAGGCGCGACACTGCACGTGGAGAGTACCGCCCGGGCCGTGGACTTAAGAAATGCCCGCAGGTCAGCGGGAATCAGGGGTTCTGTTGGCATCGCGATCTTACCTTTTACGGTTCTTTTACTTCACAAGTTCTTACTTTAACAGGCCAATCACTTTCCCGCAGCCTCGGCGGCGGGTCCGAGTGGCGCGGGCTCGCCCCGAGCCCAGCGCACAGCAAGCCAGTACCAACACTGAGCTGCCATCCGCCCCCGGCCCGGGGCGGGCCGTAGGCTACTGCTGTCGCATTCGACCGGCGATGGCTTGCCGATCACGGCGGCGGGTCCGGCGGCCCCGCCCTACCGGCCTGGCGGCTGGATTACTTGCACGGCAACCTGAACCCTGAACCCTTTCGCACTTCAGTCTTCACTTTTCAATCTTCAATTCTCTTCCCTTCCTCAATCATCGCGATCAGATTCTCCTCCGGCGTTTCACGGCCGACCTGGTCGCCGGTGCCGATGATGACACGCGGGTTGCCGCGGAAGGCCTCGCGGATCTCGCGCACTTCGCGGCGCACATCAGCGGGCGTCCCGCGGATGAGTGTCTCAACCGTGTGGACGTTGCCATTCATGGTGGTGCGGCCGGCGAGCAGACGTTCCACAGCTTTCAGGCCGTCGAGACCGACGATATCCCCTCCGGGCGGACGCTCGAACGGGCAGACGCAGTCCACGCCAATCTCGGGGAAGTCCGCCACGGTCTCCAAGCACTTCCCGTGAAAATGAATGTGCAGCAATTTGCCATGCCGATGGATCTCCTCGGCAATGGCGCGAATGACCGGCTTGTCCCAGCGCCGCCAGAGATCCGGACCGATCAGCGAGTTGCAGCTCCAGGCGCAGCCGAGACAGAGGCTTTCCAACTGGGTTTTCTCGCAAATCGTGCGAGCGATGCGCACCATGTAGTCGGTGTAGCGCGCCTGCAACTCCAGCAGCTTGGGCTCCATCTCCGGCTCTAGGAATGTGTAGATACCCTCTTCCAGGCCGCCTTGCATCGCGGTGGCCAGAAAATCGAAGAACGGCGCACCCAGCCACGCTTCCAGTAGGTAGCTCTCGCCCACCTCGTTCCAAGCCCGCGTCAGACCGGAAACGTCCATGGCCTCGGGGACGCCGCCCAGAGCGGCCAACTCCCACGCCGGGAGGTCGCGCTTCAGGTCCTTGATCGGACGCTCGACGCTCCAGCTCGGTTCCTCACGGTGGTAGCGCTGTGCCGAGGTCAGGTCGCCGTGTGGCGTATGCGTGACGTGCCGGACCTCCAGAGTGCTGGCATCCACCCAGCGCTCGGAGGACTCGCCGCTAACCCGGTCATTCGGTGCGCCGGCAAACGCCACGCCCCAACCTTCGCAACCGTACTGCTCGAAGGTCTTTTTGAGTGCCTGATGAAACGGCACGGCGCGTTCGAATTCGATCATATCCACGCCCAGCAGTTTGGCAGGGTAGTAGTACCAGAGTTCCGGCGCTACCGGCAGCCGGTCGCTGGGTAGTCCACGATAGGCGTTTAGCATGCGTTGTTTTGGTGTCATAGGGGTGCAGGTGGTAGGTGTTAGGTGGGAGGTGGGATGTGGTAGGTGGTAGGTGGTAGGTGTTAGGTGCTTTCGCCGTGTTCAGGTAGGGCGGGGCCGCCGGACCCGCCGCTTGCAACCTTCTGCGGCGGATCCCGTTCTGCCACGGTTTCATACACAGCGGCAACGTTTTCGATGGGGGTGTCGCGGTCGAGTGACCAGATGCACAGGGTCGTGGCGGGTGATGGCGCCGTCTGGGACAGGGTTTGTTCAATGTGGGTGCGGACGGCGGCGGGATCCTGCTGGCGCATGAGGACAGGGTCAATCAGAGGGGACAGCGGCACGCCCGGCAACGCGCGGGCCGCAACGGCCAGATCGGTTCCGGGACCAAGCTCAAGGTGGTCGAGCGGCGGCAAGCGGCTGAAGGCCTCCAGCAGGTGGGAGGACGGTCCGCAGGAAGTGGAGGCTGATCTGAGGGGGCCTGGCGCATTCTCGGCAAGAAATTCACCACGGAGGCACGGAAGCACGGAGGAGAAGAGACAGGGAAGGAGGTTCGCGCAAATCAGAGATTGGCGGCGAACGAGTTGATGATGTCCTCGATGGTCCCCTGTGGCCGCCAATCTCCGATTTGCGCGAACGACTTTCTCGGGGAGGAGGAGGAGTGAATGAGTCATAGCACCATCCGTTTAATACCTTTTGTAAGAACCGGAACATTGAAGCTGATGATTTGTTCCGTCAGAGCTGATTCCATCATGTCCTTGCCTCCGCTTTCTCTCTATACGTTGCGCGAATTCGGAGCCGCTTGCGAAGCACATCACAGTGTCTTAGCCAGCCACAGCCGCAAGCGGCTCTGAATTCGCGCAACCGCCCCTCCGTGCTTCCGTGCCTCCGTGGTGAATCCCTCCAGTTCACAACCGTAGATTACGGCAAACCGTCACTTCCATCCCAGCGCCTTTACTGTCGCTTCGACCATCCGCTGTGCCACGGTCTTCAGCCCTGCGTAACTCCAGTGGTTCTGGTCAGACTCCATTCCAGCGCCGATGGAATCCACCACGAAGAGGCCGGGCTCCTCTGCCGCAATCTCCGCGAGCGCCTTGTCCGTGGCGGCGTAGCGCTTCATGGACTGGAATTGCGTCATCACGATCGGCGCGCCAGGCAGTTCCTTCTTGATGCGCTTCAGATGCGCAAGGGTATCCTGTTTCCATGAGGTAATGGGCGTGTTGGCGATGGCGTCGTTGATCCCCAGGCTGAACCAGACCACCCACTGCGCGTTGGTCGGCACCTGCCGCTTTGCCACCGCGAGACGCTGGTCGAACTTCTGCCAGTATCCGGACTTATGATCCTGCGCCCATTGCTCGATCGTGGATCCGCCCTGGCCGGTCTTGACCAGGTAAACCTGCTTCCGCCCGGCGAACGAGCCGGCTTCCACGGCATTGGCCAGGCCGAGTTCCAGTCCGTGGCAGCCGGCATAGTAGCTTTCGAGTCCGGCATGCTCGCGCAGGTTGTTCTTGCCCAGCAGGAGCGGCTCGAAGGTAAAGGTTCCGGTGGTCAGGTTCATGATCTGAACGCTGGGTCGCGCCGCCTGCTCTGCCGGCGTGGCCTCGGCGTTCCGGCCAATACCACCGGAATTGCTCTCGCCGGTGAAGACGAAGACCAGCGGGCGCTCAGCGGCAGAGGTGGAGAGAGTGAGGAGGAGGAGCGAGAGGGTGGCGGTGGTTTTCATATGATTCATCCTTTTTTCGGTCTACGAGTGCGGGCGACGATTGGGAGGCGGGTAGTCTCAATCTTTGTCCCGATCATTGTCTTGATCGTTGTCGATCCACATCATCTTCCCTATCTTTGTCCCGATCATCGTCGACAAAGATCGGGACAACGATCGCGACAACGATAGTATTAGTGCGCATCAAGACCTTTCGAGATAACTTCGCAGACCAAGCATGAGAGGGACGATTCGAGCCAGAATGCGTTTGCCTGCATCAACTTGATCGATCTTGACCTGTTGCCTTGCCACAAGCACGTCGAGGCAGGCTGCGACTTGCATGGCGCAGGTATGCGCGATATCGAGGAATCGCATCTGATCAGCCTCGCTAAAACGGCCATTCCCTTCAGCGATGTTCAGGACCAAGCTCGTAGTACTCTTGTCAAGTTGCGTCGTGACAGATGAACTGAGCTTAACCTCTTTGGTAAACGCGTCGAACCAAGCAATCAATTTCAACGCAGACTTGTACACATCCAAGCCTTCGTGTGCGAAATAGATGTCGGAGTCCTTGGCGTCATACGACTCCTGATCTTCCCTGACACAGGAGCTTTGGGCATCGCGTAATCCAATTGTCATTCTGACAATCGCCTGAAGCGGCTTCTTTCCATCAATCATCTGATCGTTTGTAATCATGCCCCGGCATCGACATATATCCAAACAGGCGGCACATTCTAAAGCGGATCCGATGGCCACATCGAAGAACCTGTTCCGGTCGGCTCTCGACCGCCGACTATTTCCGTTAGCCAGGCCCTCGATGATGCTCACGGCGGCACGGTCCCAATGATCAAGCACCACAGCTGACGGAGCGATGCCCACGAGTACGGCGTGCATCCAGGCTGCATGTTCTAAGGCGAACTGGTATACCCGTAGCTTCTCATGGCCCATTTTTTCTTGCATATCGTACTCCCCGCGCCATCGTTGTCGCGATCATTGTCGGATTCCATCATTGTCTCTATCGTTGTCTCTATCGTTGTCAATCCCCATCATCTTCCCGATCATTGTCCCGATCGTTGTCGACAAAGATCAAAACAATGATTGCGATAAAGATCGAGAGCGACGATGATCATCGCAGAACTCCCGGTATACCTCGAGCATGTACTCATAGTTCTCCAGCGGCATGCCGGGAAATATTGTATTGGAGGTGCCGAAGATATACCCGCCGCCGGGCGCACCGTGCTCCAGGCAGTAGCGCGCGGATTTGCGAATCGCCTCCTTCGGTCCATCCTGCAGCAGGTTGCACTGCACATTACCCATGAGCGCCATCTTGCCGTGGCAGCGGCGCTTGACCTCGGCGATATCCATCCCGGCCATAGGGTCCACGGACTGGAAACAGGCGGCGCCAAGCGACAGGTAGTCGTCCAGGATCGGCATGATATTGCCATCCGTATGCACGAACGGGATCACGCCCAGCGAACGGATGTGCTGCATCTGGCGGCGAAGGTGCGGCGTGATGAACTCGCTGAATTGGGTAGGGGAGATGAACGGGCCGGCGTTGAAGGCCACGTCATTCACCACGTGGATGAACTCCGCACCGGCCTCCGCTAGCTCCTCGAACTTCGCCAGGGCGGCCTGCGTCTTGCGTTCGGCCTCGGCGTGGATCACATCCGGCTGCTCGGCCAGGTCGATGGCAAACTGCTCCCAGTCGGTCATGCCTTCGATGGACCAGATGGTGCCGCCGACGATACTGCCGATGAGGATATCGTCGCCAAAGGTGGCCTTGGCCGCGCGCACGCCATCCGGATCGCTCCAGGGCCAGAACACGGCCAGGGCATCCCACTGATAGCGTGCGACAATCTTCTCGTAGATCGTCATGCACGTGCTGATCATGCGCTCCTTCTCTGCGCGCGCGCACCCCTGCCACGCATGGCGGTCAGGGAACTGCAAACCAAAGGCTTCCCTCTCGAGTTCGAACATCACCTCGAAATGGGGCGGACGGTCCGGTTGCTCGAACCGCAGCGTCTGCAACATGCGTTGTTTGCCGGTCATGGGAGCTCCCTGTAGGTAGACCATTCGTCGTAACACGAGCACTGTAGTAGGCGCAGGCGTATTCGGCCATGGACAGCCTTGATCTTTGCCTTGGATTTTTGTGACCTGGTTTTGGGCGGAATCCGGGCGTGGCAAGCGCACGGGGGCGACTGCGGTGCAACCTTTGTCGCGATCGTTGTCTTTGTTGTACTGGAGGCCGCAACTCCGGTTGCGGCCTATACCAAGGCCGGAACCGGAGTTCCGGCCCACTTCCGTTGTGCACGCCACGCCTGAAGTAGGCCGGATTTCCATATCCGGCCTCCCTGCGTCTCTCGGACCGGAACCGGAGTTCCGGCCCACCGAACGCAACTCTGTAATGAAACAAGGATGCGCCCCGGTGCAGCCGAGCGCTGGCTTCGTGGTTGACAGCGCGCCGGTATTTTTGTGACATTCCTACATGCGTTCTGCACCTTTGCCCGAGCTGCTCCACGAGTTGAACCCGGACTTGTGGCCATCCGGCCGTCGTAGCCGCGATCTGTCGCCGCTCTTTGTCGAGCGCTACCGGGGGCCGCGCACCACGCGGAAGCTGGCCGTACATGCCTTCTGGGAGGTGACCGCCGTCATGGCGGGCAAGGAGACGATTCTTGGTTCGACCCCCATTGAGGTGCAGTCGCCTG
The DNA here is from genome assembly GCA_903861045.1 of uncultured bacterium. GTDB lineage: Bacteria > Verrucomicrobiota > Kiritimatiellia > RFP12 > CAIWXQ01 > CAIWXQ01. The sequence continues at coordinate 10,890 of CAIOST010000068.1, forward strand.
CGGTCTGTCTCATTCCGCCTGGTTACCGGCATGACGAATTTGCCGAGCAGGAAGTGGACACGATTTGGATCGGGTTCCAGAGTCGGCAGGTTATCCCCTCGCGCTGGCGGTCAGCCGTGACGGTCGTGGAAAGCAAGCCGCTGCTTGACTTGATCGGACAGCTGTGGCTGTTAGCCGCAACCACGCACGGCCGCATCGGGCCGGAGTTGGATGCCCAACTCGCCAATAGCCTGCACCGGTTCTTGCGCCTGGCCACGGAGGGGGTGCCGGCGCCTGCCGCTGATGCCATGCAGCACGCCGTTGAATTTATCATGAATCACTATGCGGACGTGGTGGATATGCCTGGTGTGGCGCGCCGGCACGGATTCAGTACGGGGTACTTCTACCGGCAGTTCCGCCAGCGCACGGGCTTGGCACCCAATGCCTACCTAACCCGGATCCGCCTTCAGGCCGCGTCGCAGTTGTTACGACAAAGCACGCTGCCGGTGAAGGAGATTGCCGGGCGCGTCGGCCTACCTGATGAGGCGTATTTCAGTCGCCTGTTCAAAAAGTCCAACGGCGTCAGTCCGATACGTTACCGTGCGAACCCACGCGGGTAGTGTCACCGTGCCTTCCATTTCGCCAGGGTTGTCGGCGATGGCGAAGCGCCCCTTGGCGTCGGAACGCTGATACACAAACGGATAGCGTCCGCCGTCGCCATTGCTGTCGCAAAACGACTGCGGATAGATCTGGTAAAAGACCGCCTTGGCAAGCTAGGACGGCTGTTGGGTGGATGTGGAGCTCATTTTACCCCCCCGGCTGAACCTTAGCGTGCGGATCTCAAAGGGGCGCAGGTCCAGTGCGACCTTGCCGTCCTTGAGTTTTATCACGCCCTGCTGCTCCTCCAGCATGTCGACCGTTGTCACCCGCTTGGCTGGTAGCGCAGAGGTGAGCGTGCAGCGTGTGGCGGTGCGCATGGCTTCATAAAGACGTACGATCACATCGCCGGAGCCATCCTCGGCCGGCTTGACCGTCTCGATGATGACGTTCGGCGCGTCCAGCGCGAAGAGGCTGGCCGTACCGGCGTCGCCCGGCTGAACCGTGACCGGCACGTTGAAGTCGTAGCCGCTCTGCACAATGCCGGCGTCGCGGAAGGCGGCGTTGTTCCAGCACTGGAACGCATAGGCGAACTCCTGTACACCGCGGTCTGCCGTCATGTCCGGGGCCAGCGGGGCGCGCAGCAGGGTCAAATTGATGCTATTGCCTTCCACGCTGACGCCATATTTGCTGTCGTTCAGCACGGCGGCGCCGCGCCCTTCTTCCGCTAGCGCGGTCCACTTCTGGTTGCAGACCTCGAAGCGCGCGGCATCGTACTCCATGGAGTCGTGTGTGGGCCGCCGCACATGCCCGAACTGAATCTCGTGCAGGGCGTCCTCGCTATGCACGGTGAACGGGAAGTTGACCTTCAGGAGCTTGTGCTGCTCCTGCCAGTTGATGCGGGTGCGGAACTCCACGCGCGGCGAGCCGGCCCGCACCGAGATCTCCTGCGTCAGCTCGGAATCGTTGATCTGCCTGGTGACGCGCAGCGTCGCGACCAGCGGGCCATGGGCGACGACTTCGATCCGGGCCTTGGCATCGAGCGCTACGGGCTGGAACTTGTAGGGGATGTCGATGTCCCAGGCGTCGAAATAGCTCGGCACGTCCTTGTAGAGTTTGAGCGCATTGCAAGGGCCGGCCGCCATCTCGCGATCGCAGCTCAGGTCCCGGATGCTGGTAATCTCGCCCGCGGCATTGAGCGTCAGCTTGACGAGCTCATTCTCGAGCGACAGCTTGGTCGCGCGCACCGCGCTCGTGGCCGGTTTGGACGGCGCGGCCTTACGCAACGTCAGCCAGCCGCAAGCCGGCAGCTTGGGCGTGCGCGCCAGCGTGCGGCCGTCCACCACCTGAACAGGCAGCGCGTTACCCGCGGCATCCTGTACGCCCGCGAAACCAGCCGGGAGTTCAATCAGGGCATCTCGCTCGCAGGAGAGAGAGTTGAAGACGGTGATGGCGCCGTCGGCCGGCTGCACCAACGCCCGCCGCGCCTGGTCCGCGATGGCACGCGCGTCACGAATGACTGCGGCATGCATGGCCTCCGCCTCCACGTACACGCGGTGGATGGATGAGCCGGGTATGATGTCATGGAACTGACAGAGGAGCACATCCTTCCAAAGCTGATCGGCGCGGGCGAGGGGATAGTCGGCCTGCGCCAGCCAGGCGGCGGCGGCGCCCCAGAGCTCGGCTTCGCGCAGACCGAACTCCGACAGGCGATTCCCCTGCTTGGTTTTGGCCTGCGTGGTGTAGGTGCCGCGATGGATCTGCAGGTAGAGCTCGCCCACCCAGGTCGGCACCTTTTCGCGATCCGGCGAGCGCACCATCTCATCGAAATAGGCCACCGGCGCTCTCTGTCGGCACTTTGGCAACCCTTGGAAGTCCTGCTGACGCCGCAGGTATTCGAGGTGCTCGCGGGTCGGTCCGCCACCGCCGTCGCCGTGACCAAACGGCATCATGCGGACCTTGTGCCAGCCATCCTTTTGCGCGCGCTCCTGCCAGCGTGTCAGCGTCGCCCAAGGACTGGTTCCCGAGTTGTAATCGTTATGGATATAGGAGAGCACGCGCGAGCCATCCAGACCCTCCCACCAGAACCAGTTGTGCGGGAACTGATAGCCGCCGCCATAGGTGCAGTTGATCTTCTGCGTGGAGAAGTAGTCCATGCCGCACCCGGCCATGATCTGCGGCAGCGCCGCGGAGTAACCGAACACATCCGGTAGCCACATCATCCGGCTATCCACGCCAAACTCTTCGCGGAAGAAACGCTTGCCGTGGAGGAACTGGCGGATCAGCGATTCGCCGCTGGTCACGTTCGTATCCGGTTCCACCCACATGCCGCCATCCGGGATCCATTGCCCGGCGCGCACAGCCTGCTTGATGCGCTCGTAAAGCGCTGGGTAGTGCGTCTTGGCCATCTGATAGAGGTGCGTCTGGCTTTGCAGGAAGCGGTATTCCGGGTATTCCGCCATCAGCGCCAACTGCGAGGCAAAGGTGCGGCAGCACTTCCGCTCCGTCTCTTGCAACGGCCAGAGCCAGGCCACGTCGATGTGCGAATGACCGAAAGCGTGCAGCGTCGCGGCGCTGGTGCCATTGCGCGCCGCCAGCAGCGGCTGCAGGAGTTTACGCCCGGCGCGTACGGTTTTCATCATCTCGGCGCGCGGCAGTTCGAGGTCCACCACCAGGGTCATCGCATGGAGCGCCTCGGTTACTTCCGCGAACCGCAACGACTCCTTCTCCTGCGTGTTCTCGGCATATTGCGCCAGCGTTTCGGTATCCATCCAGAGTTGGAATAGTTCCTCCTCCCAGATACCAAACGAGGTCACCCCCATCTTGGTCTGCTTGGCGGGTGGTTCCGGCATCATCGCGCGACCATGTTCGCAGGGACCACCACCAAACTCCCACGGCCCGTGTCCGCCATAGCTTTCCACCAGGATGTGGAACTGCTCGCCCCCCTTGGCGTTACGCGTGAGCGTGATCTCGCGATCACTCCACCCTTTCGCGCCAAGGGCGACGCCATTGGCAAAGATCGCCGATTCGCCCCCCGTATCGAGGCGCAGCGCCAGGCGTTCGCCCTTGGCGCTTTTGGGCACGACCACCTTGCCCCGAAACCAGGCATATTCCCACTTGGCACCCCACTCGGTACCCGCCGGCATCGGCTGGAACTGCTGCTTTTCGGCTTGCTCCGGGGTGATGTGCTCCATCGTGCAGAACCCCTGCAGGTCAATAGCCCCGAGTTCGCGATAAAAGAGACGCGGCATGGTCTCACGCCACCGACCTAGCCGCCGCTGCCAATCCTGATTCATCATGAGAAGGGTTCCTTTCTAAACAACAATACCGCCAACGCCTAACAACCAACGTCCAACAACCAGCGTCCAACAATACCGCCCAACGCCCAACAACCAACAACCAACAACCAACGCCCAACGCCCAACGCCCAACGTCCAACGTCCAACGTCCAACGTCTAACAATACCGCCAACGCCCAACAACCAACGCCCAACGCCCAACGTCCAACAATACCGCCCAACAACCAACCAATCTACGAATCATCACCATATGGGGCAGATGGGCTTTCGTGCACCACTTGCTTGTTTGCGGTTCGAATGCTCACAAAAAAGATCTTAATCAGTTCTTCGGTTTCGGCCAGCAGGGGATCGACGGTTGCTGGTGCCGGCACTAATGGGACACGCCGTGTCAGTCTCAAGGCCCGCTTGGTCTCGCGCAGTTCCTTCAGACACACGCCCATCTTGTGCACAAAATCCCGCTGCGATTCGGCTGCTTCGGCTTCGCCATGGTTGAAATACGGCGAAGTGCCCGATCGCAGCAATTGGCCGCCCACGTGATTGGCGGCCTTGGTTTCGGTCATGCTCTCAACCAACCTGACGATCGAGGCAGAGTACTCCAGCAACCTATCATCGAGATCGTATTCTCGTGGTTCTCTCGCCATCTCTTACCCCTGTCGTTGGGTGTTGGTTGTTGGGCGTCAGCCGTTCGTTGGGCGTTGGACGTTGGGCGTTGGTTGTTGGAAGTTGGTTGGTGGCCGTGACAATCATTCGCCCGGCCTCATCGCCCAGATCGGCGCGCGTAGCCCGCCAAATCGCACGCAGAACCCCCACTCGCCGCTCATCTGGGTGATCTTTACCAGCAGCACATTGGGTCCTTTTTTCAAGCGCACCGGAAAACGGTCCGAGTCCGGCTGTGCCCAGCGGCCGATCTCCAGGTTGGCGCCGACCGTTTCGCCGTTGAGCCAGACGGCAAAGCCGTCGTCCGAACCCAGCAGTAGCTCCGCGTCCTGGTCCACGGGTGAGTTCAGCACCGTGAGCGCATAGCCAAACGCGTCGTTCCGCACGCCGAACACTGGCGACAGGTTGTTCGCTAACCCATCCAGATCCAGATCAGCCGCAAACCAGTTGCCCATCTGAACAGGGACTGTCGCCGTGAGTGCCGCCTCGCCGCCCACCTGGTCGTCCGCAAAAGGTTTGCCAAAGGGGCCGAGGCAGCTCCAGCGCCCGATGAAATCGCCGTTGTCCACCTTCTCGCCCGTCTGCTCCGTGGGCGACACGACCAGGCGCAGAGTCAGCGCGGACCTGCTCAGCATGCGTTCGCGCGCGCGGTCGAGACCCGGCCCCAGTCGGATCGCCTCTTTGTGCACGGCTGCGCTATAGCCAGTAGCATTGCCGTTATTGAGCGCCACCACCCGCCACAGGCGGAAATAGAGCTGATCCTTCTCCCGTGTATAAGCGTGCAGCGTCGCCGCGGCCTTCATCGCGGCGCCGCCGCGCAGTTCGAACAGGTTGAGCCCCTGCTCAAACGCTGCGCGCGGCATGGACGCCGTGCGGGTGGCACCCGAGCGGATGTACGCCCGCTCCTGCGCGATCCCGGTCACGCGCAACTTCACTTCGTTATAGGTTTGCTGAAACGGCAGATACGGCAGAACCTTGCGCGCCGCGGGCTCAACAAAGAAAGGGAGCCGGTCGAGCCGCACTTCCAATAGATCACCCTCCCGGGTGTGGCGCAGGTGCTTGATGCTGGTGCGCGCTGTTCCAGTCGCCTGCCGCGTGGCCAGATCCACGGTCAACTCCTCGCTACGCGGCGGCACACCCAGCGCCTGCAGCAAACCGAACGCCATGACCAGATGTCCGGCCGGATCCGGATGTACACTGTCCGGAATCATGCAATAGTCCGGCTTCGCCGCCTTGGCCGCGGCATCCACGTCGTTCATCAGCTTGTGCAGATCCGCCACGGGCAACTGCTCGGCCGCGGCCAGTGCCAGTACCTCATCGGCCAGCGCGCGCAGCGACCGGGTGTTGTACTCGACCTTACGGAGATCCGGATTCACGGAAACATCCACCATACCCGGAGTCAGCAGCACCACCCGCACATCCGCCGCCTTCAGCCGGCTCACCAACTGGCGCATGCCACCCACAAACGCGTCGCGGATCTCCGGTTTCATGGGGCAGTAGCCGCCATCGTTCATGCCGTAGCAGATCGTGACCACGTCCGGCTTGAGCGCCAGCACATCGCGCTCCAGGCGCGCGCAGCCGCCGGGTGCCGTGTCCCCGCCCCAGCCAGCGTTGAAGAACGTCAGCTTCAGCTCCGGATAGCGCGACGCCAGATAGGCCTCGACGTAGTTCGTATAGAGCTGCTGCTCGGTGATGGAATCGCCCAGAAAAACGATACGATCGCCCTTACGCAAAACAAAGTTGTTCGACATGTTGTTAGCCTTGCAAGTTGTGGTTTCAGGGTTCAGGTTTCAGGTGTCAGGCGGAAGGTTTCAGGTTTCAGGGTTCAGGTTTCAGGGTTCAGGTGTCAGCGTCAGACGGCCATCCGGACGGACATAGCAAGTTTTCTGAACCATACGGTTCGTGATTTTCAGCCACATGCCAACGCCGGTCGGTATCCGGCAATTTCCGTTCAAGCGTCTTCTCCAACCCGTTGAGCATTCGCACACACTCTTGGTAGCGTTCCCGGTAGTGCTCAAATGTGGCCTGCATCAAGTACTTCTTCAGAAACGCCATATACAGATGATGGACGGTCTCACCAGCCTCACCCCGGCTACGGTTGACGCCTTCAATTTTGTTACGAACGTGACGGTCATCGTTCTTCTCGGCAAGCTGAGAAGGTGAACTGTTTGATGATCGTCGCACTTGACTGCCGAGTTCATATCGTTCTTCCGCCGGCCACTGGTGAGTTAGATCGCACACCTCCAAATGCAACTGGCACAGATTACGATAAACTACCAGATCCTCCACTGCCATGAACGACTTGTCGGTCACGTCCATCTCCTCTCTTGCCACCTGAAACCTGACACCTGAAACCTGACACCTGAAACCTACACGCTCACCTTTGCTCCCAGCAGAAGCCTAATACTACCTCAGCGCTCTTGCCAACACCGGCAGGCTGACATCCATCCGGTATCCGACCGACGAATGATCATCGGGGAACTCCTCGTAGATGTGCGTCACGCCAAGTGACGCCAGTCGCCGGTGCAGGCGTCGCGCGCCATAAACCAGATTGTACTGATCGATATCACCGCAGTCGATGTAGAGCGCCTTGAGCCGCTTCAGGCCGGCGCCGTGCTTTTCGACCAGCGAGAGCGGATCCCACTGCAGCCAGTTATTCCAGCGCCCCGGAATCATTTCGCAGGTGTCATGCGTCACCGGCAGGCGAATCCCGTAGGGCGCCGAAAGGTCAGGATCAAAACTCGCGGCCTGTGCCAGAATCATCATGACGTTGATGTCAGCGCCCTTGAACTTCTTCGATTCCCAGAACGTGTCCACCCACCGGCCACAATCAAAGCCGACCTTGGTCAGCTCACGCAGCACCCCCGTAAATTCGTGCCGGTAGAGAAGTTCGAAGCCCATGTCGCCGGAATGCACCGCAGCCGCGCTCCAGAAGTCCGGGTGCAGCAGGGCATGCACAATCGCGCCGTAGCCGCCGCTGGAATGACCGAAGATCCCGCGCCTGCCCGCGCCGCCGCAGCCGAACTTGTGCTCCACAAAGGGGATTGCTTCCTGCAGCAGAAAATCGTCCCAGCGCCCCATCGCAGCCGAATTCACATACTGGTTGCCGCCCAACCGGGTAAAGCAATCGGGAAACGCCACCACGCACGGCGCCATTGCGCCCGTGGCAATCAAGCGATCGAGCCGTTCCGGCACATTCTCGCCGAAATTTCTCCAGTTTGCTTCCGCCGGGCCGCCGGAGGTGAAGCCAACGACGTTCACGAGCAGCGGCAGATCGCGACCGTCATGCCCATGGGGCACGTAGACGGCGATTTCGCGGCGGGTTGGATCGTTGAGCAGATTGCCGACCAGCACCTGGCTGTCAAGCGACAGGCGATGGATGGCGCCGGCTGGAGTAGTGGGATCTTTTCTCACCTGCCCCCTCCGAACACAGGGATGAAGCGTCCGCCGGGATCGATCCCGACCACGGTATCGCCCTTCCACTGGGTGGTGTACAGCTCGCCGCCAAGACGCTCGGTGAGCGTGCGCTCGCGCAGCGGGTAGAGGACCGTGGCCGTGCAGCCGGCGGGGACGTCGTTCGCGCAGACGTAACGACTTGGCCGCGGTTCCCAGGCCGTGTCGATGGCGCGGCCATCCACCTCCAGACGCACCGACCCGTCCGGGACCCAGTCCGGCATGCGCACGCGGACCGTTCCCTGCCGTTTCATCCGCACCTCCAGCCGTCCCTCCGCGGGTTGCCGGTCGGAAACCGTGCAGTCTGCGTTGTCGTGGTCGAACAGCAGGTTGACCCGAACCCCGTCTGGCTCCCGTGTGACCGCCTGATCCCAGACGTTGAGCAACCCCAGCGGCAGGTGCCCGCTGCAACAGTTCTGCACGCACATCGCGAAGCGGCCGCGAGGATCGAGCACGTCGTTCGGCGCACCCCAACCGGCCAGGGCGCCGACACAGCGGCGCCCCACGTCGTTACGGTCCCGCAGCGCTTCCGGCTCGCATTCAATCCCCGGGCGCGAGACATCGTTTACGGCCACGCCATCCAGCGTGAAAGGTTGAACTTCGTGTTGAATCTGGGCCTGAGTCATGTAGTTACGAACAAAGCGCTCGATCATGTCCCAGGATTCGACGAAGCCCGCCTTCGCCAGTTCCACGCCCACGCGCACCATGTCCACCGTGGCACACCCTTCGCACGAAGGACGCTCCAGCGGGTTGCTGTAGTCCACGGATTCATTCTCCGGCGCCCACCCGAACGACGAGGCGCAGCGGGCAACGTAGTACTCCCACAGCGTCTTTGCCCAGATCATATGCCGGCGTTCGAAGACGTGGCGGTTGGCCGCGAGCACGCCTGCCACGGCGTTGAGGACCCCGTGGTTGTTGGAGAAGCAGCCGATCGGATTCGTCACGCTGCCTTCGACAGTGTGGTAGGTGACCATGGTATGGCTCAGCCCGACAGCCAGCTCCAGGGCCGCCGCGTTGCCGGTCAGTTCATACCACTGCACAAGCGGCGCAATCATGCCGCCGGTGCTGTCCGAGATGTAAGGCAACTGACGCGGGTCGGAGGGTACGCCCGAACTGTACAGCGCGTCCCAGGTCCGGGGGCCGGAGGTCTGCGGCGGAATCATATCGTCACGCTTGCGGAAGGATCGCGTGGGCGTGTGCGTCGGGAAGAAAGCGCAGGGGCCCAGTTTCACCGAAAACTCGTTCAGCCCCTGCACCATGGCATCGATGCGCTGCTTGAGCTCGTCGCGCTGGCGCGCGTCGGTGGCGAAGCGATAGCTGAGCACCCATCCCTGCAGAACCGACCGGTCGCCCCAAAGCCAGGAATGATGCTCGGTGAATCCGCGGCAATACTGCGGACTGTAGTCGGATGTGTAAATCAGTCCGTAGGGCCCGTTCCGGCGGCGGTCAATTTCGCGCAGCATGGCGCGGCGGGTTTCCTCAGCGCCGTCCGTGCCGCTCACGGCCTGAGCAGCCGAGATGGCATAGAGCCACCGGCCGAAGTTCTCCACATCGTCGAACACCATGCAGTGGACGAACTCGGGCGGATTCCGCACGAAATCGATCCAGAAATAGGGCAAGTCCCCCATCTTCGGGTTCGTAGCGTTCTCCAGAAAACGGAGCGACAGTCGTGCGTGCGCGCGTAGATCCATGCTCGCTGAGCCTCTCTTGATTCACAAAAAGACATTCGAAAACGATTCGTCCGCGCGCGCTCAGAACTTGTAATCGAACGAATCGACGTCAATATGGCCGCTTTCGGCCTGATTGTTAAAGGTGTAGATGCCAACGATGTCGCCGCGCCACCCGCCGCCGACCAGGGTGTAGGCTTCGCCCAGCGGGGTGAATGTCTGGCCGTCCGTGCTGTAGGAGAAGACGCACTGGTCGTCAAAGCCTGCGGCGGAGCGCAGCCAGAGCGCGGTTGTGCCTGCGGGCAGCGCGGAGCCCTCGGTGGGCGCATCGGCCTTGTTGAAACGCATGGCCAGCGCGGCGCCGGTCTTACGCACGGCAATGGATGCCGAGGTGTTGCCGGGGCCGAAGTGCACCAGCCCGGCCTCCTGTTCGTCGACCATACCGGCCAGTTCCAGCTTGATCGTAACCTGCGCTAGGACACGGCGGGTGTGGCGCTGACAAATCACGTTGCGGGTCTTGAAGAACTTTCCCGGTTCGAGTTGCGGGAAGGCATGCAGGCGCAGAAACCCCGGACGCTCGGTCAGCGACCACTTGTCCGCGCGCGGTTGGTGGTTCCAATGCCAGCGCGGATCGAGTACCGGCTTCTTAAAATCATCGCTCCCCTGTGGTGTGCAGGCCGGATACCCTGCGATCGGCTTCGGTAATTGCCACTGCATGCGGCCGTGGCCATCCTGGATGTCCACGCCGGGGACAGGCCAGTCGTCAATCCAGGTCACCGGCACCAATTCTGGCAGCCGACCGTCCGCAGAGTGGTAATTGAACTGGCCGACCCAGAACCAGCGGCCGTCCGGGGTGTCCACGAAACCGCCTTGTCCAGGGAGTTCCCGATTCTGCGCGTAGGCCTCGGCGCCGACCGGGCCGAACTTGAAGACCTCATACTTCCCCGGATCGCCCGGTTTGCCCGGCGTACCATCGGGCTTGACGCCATAGATGTGCTTGGACCGGAAGACATAGGTGCCGCACCCCTGTCCGGCCTCCAGGAACTCGATGTGCAGCAGGTAGTAGTAGCCGTTACGTTTGAAAATCTTGTTCCCTTCGGCGGAGTGGAAAGGCACCACATTGGTGCCGCCTTTCGGGTAGGCGTACGGCCCTTCGCCGTCGTTCATGTGATCCACATCGGCATCGAACAGTTGCGAGCCGTCGGGCGCCATCTCGAACAGATAACTGAACCACTGACTGCCCGGCCGGCTGGCGATCAGGTAGGCCTTGCCGTCGTCGTCCCAGAAGGGGCATGGATCAGTCCAGGCCGTGGTGCGCAGCGGCTTGCCATGCTTGTCCATGATCTGCCGCACCTGCCACGGACCGGCCGGGTTCGTGGCTGTGCAGACGTAGAACCCTTCGCCGGTGTAACAGTTTACGAAAACCCAGAACTTGCCGTCGTGGTAGCGCAGGCTCGGGGCGAAGACGCCGCCAGCATAGCGGTCCATGCGGTCCCAGTTGAACTCCGGCGCCAGCACCGAGATGTCGGGGATGGCAGCGCCGATGGTGGTCCAGTTCACCAGATCCCGCGAATGCAGGATCGGCACGCCGGGCGACATCTGGAAGGTGGAACTTGCCAGGTAGTAGTCCTGCCCGACGCGGATCGGACAGGGATCGCTGTAATCAAAAGCGAGCACGGGGTTGCGAAAGGTCCCATCGCCCTGGTCGCCAGAGTTGCCGGTGTGTTGGTTAGCGGTGCAAGCTGCTGGTGCGGTCATTTCCGTGTCTCCCCCTTACGCCCCCGGTGCGACCATGCGTCGGCTGCGAGCAGCAGCCGTATCCACAGGGGCGGGTAGCGGTTACAAAGGCGACTACTATACGCGGGCGGACGATTGAAAAGCAAGACAGGGGATTCTAACGCCAAGGCGCAAGGGCGCGAGGGTGGGAAGGTGGGAAGTTGTTAGGTGTTAGGTGTTAGGACGTGACACGGCCGTGCCATTTTTCCTCGCGCTGTCGCTCTATGGCTCAGCCACTTCTGGCTCGGATCTCTGCGCACCGGTGAGCAAGCCCTGCTCGTGCCCCATAGTAAGGCTGCGCACCATACTTTGTCTTTCTACTTCATCTTTTTACTTTGTCGGCCGTTTCGGTGGACGCGTACGGCGACGATTACGGTTTGCGATTGGAGGGGCGCCGCCCGCCCGTAGCCCCGGCCCGCCCCGGGCCGAGGGCAAGTTGTCGTCTTCATCTCAAGTCTTAATCTCGGGTCTTAATCTCAGGTCTTTATCTGTCCACCGGCAAGATAAAGACCCGAGATTAAGACCGTAGACAAAGACCAGGCGCATGACCACCGCTGCCGGAGAGCGCGCGCCGCCATCGTCGTCCGTACTCGTCGACCGTACTCGTCGACCGGCCATGCGCGTTCGGTGGACGCTTACGGCGACGATTACGGCTTACGATTGAACCTAGAAACGTAAGTTGAGCATCTCTTTGGCTGTACGAATCAGGTGCCGCAGCAGACCACA
>CAIOST010000069.1 GCA_903861045.1 uncultured bacterium
CTTGCATGTCCTCGTCTTACCGCAACATGCGGGTGCATGTCCAGTGGTAGGACGAGGACTTCTCCTTCCGCCCCCGGATCAAACACCAGGGTGGCTCCATTTAACTGAGCACGGGCGGCTCCATTTTAGTGAGCGCTATAGTCGGCCTCCGCCCCCAGCGGAACGCCGTTGCCGTGGCTGTGCCTGACCTTGTGAGACACGCGCGCCAGGCAGAGGAGCTCCAGCGCGGCGCCGAGATCCCTGGATCGCTCTTCGTGATCCACATGGCTGAACATGAACTTGCGTCCGACCAGTTGCGGAAGCTTGCCGAAGATCTTTTAACAGGCCATATATTATCCACAAAGTGGATATAAAACAAGGTGAATATCACAGAACTGCGGGAGTTGGAAAACTGGAAGGTTGGAAGATTGGAAGATTGGGCAAGCCCTTGAATCCGTGGCCGATTTATACGCCCGGCGCACGTGCATGAGTTCACGCACTGCCTGATGTTTCATCCTGCCCATGAACGTGCTGAACGCCCATGTAAACGCGCCTTTCTCATCCTTCCAGACCTCCATCCTTCCAATCTTCCGCAGTTCAGGGAATACGCCCTTCGTTAATTTTCGGCTCAAGCTGGCGAAGCCGGCATGGGCCGGTCGGTTCCAGCCTGTGAAGTCAACCATGGATTCGCAAGGCCGCCTGCTCCTGGCCGTGCAACAGGCCAAGCCGAACCCGGATCGCCGTCAGGTGAGTGAACAGCCGACGTCGGCGTGCGTTTCCATCGCCACCGCGCCACGCGCGCTGGTGCTGGAGTTTGGGACGAAGTAGCGCGAACCCGTGACGGTCCTTGGCGCTGGCGGGCGCGTGTTTCACACAAACGCGGTCAGGAAGCGGGCGGCGGGGATGACCCGGATGCCGGTGGCTTTATCCACATAGTCATCGTCTCCGGTGAGGCTGACCATGTATCGATGAGTTGTGATTCCCAGCCGCTCGCCGAAGTAGTTCAAGTGACCGAACTGGTAGTTGCCGCCCAGCTTGCACTCCACGAGCAGCCAGGGCTGTTTCTCCCAGACAATCAGGAAATCAACTTCCCGCTTTTCGAGGTCCCGAACATAGTAAAGTTCGACGTCGAAGCCTGAGACGTCCTGCTGAAAGTGACACCACTTGAGCAGGTGACTGGCTACCATGTTCTCAAAGCGGGCGCCTTCGGTGGGCGTCTCCGACCAATCCCAAAGGTAATACTTGGATTCCTTCTTGAGAGCCCGGGCCAGTCGGCGATGCCAGGGCGGGACGCGAAAGACGTAGTAATTGCGGGCCAGAAGTTCCATCCAGGCGGCCACCGCCTTGGGACTGACCTCCAGATCCTCGGCCAGCGAGCGAAGGGAGAGCGGCGCGGCGACACGTTCCGGGAGCATGCTGCCCAACTGTTCCACAAGGGACAGCGACCGCACGTTTTCGGTTTCCCGGATGTCTTCCCGCAGCACACGCTCGAACCTTTCTCTGTGCCAACGGCGCAGAACGCGCTCGCTGGTCGCAAACAGCGGTTCCGGAAAACCGCCGAACCGGAAAAGCAGATCCGTGGCTTCGCGCCCGGCATCCGCGAATTCCAGAGTAGGTGGTTTGTCGATGGGAACGGGAGTCCGGGTAGAGGTCATTTCGGTCAATGAGAACGGGTGCAGGCGATAGTGGTGATAGCGACCAAGAAGGGAATCGCCACCCTTGCGAAAGATGTCCAGGCGCGAACTGCCGGTTACCAGAATGTGTTCCTGATGTTGCCGGGTGTCCCAGATGCCTTTGATGAGGTTCTTCCATCGGGCATGCTTATGCAACTCGTCGAGGATTAGCAGATCGGTTTCCGGCTTCCATTGCTGTTGAAGGATGGCCTTGCGATGCGCCCGGTTGTCCCAGTTGAGATACGCGGGTTGCCGGTACCTGCCGCCGATCATCTTAGCCAACGTGGTCTTACCAATTTGCCTGGGTCCGGCAAGGAACACCATCTTCTGGGCCAGATCCTCATGGATCGCGGTTTCAAGATATCTTATTCGCTGGTCAGACATGGCTTTTCTCCGATTGATTTAAATGTGATAAATATAACCTCTAGGTCGTATTTATCAATACAAATGTGCCCTTATGTTCACATTCATTTCCACAGACCGCCACGCCGCCGCTTTTGTATAGGTGGTGGCCGGAACTCTGATTCCGGGCTCGTCCGTAACTTCAAGTTACCCCCTCGATCATTCGCGGCGCAGCCGCGCGGCGGGCTTGCCTATAACTTGAATTTGAGAAGCAGTCTTGCTTCTCATTTAACTCGTTGTGATTGTTGTGGTAGCGAACCGCCAAGACGCCAAGTACGCCAAGGAAGATGCTGACGGCTAAAACGAACCAGGGTTTTCACTGTTTTTGAACAGGAGGTAACAGAGGCCACGGAGAAGACCTCGGTTCTCAGTTGCCTCCTGTTCAAAACATACTCAAATATTCTTCGGATTACACCGAACCTTTTCCCGAAGTCTATCAGCATAGTGGTGAAGGGAAGAGTGTGTTCTGGTAGATTGGTCATGTCATGCCGCCGAAAACCGATAAGGAACTCCTCGACAGTTTCGTTGCCACCGGCGACGGGGCTGCTTTTGCGGAACTGGTGTCGCGATACACGCCCATGGTCTATCGGGCGTGTCGGCGCTTGCTGGGCAATGACCATGACGCCGAGGATGCCACGCAGGCGGCCTTTGTCGTGCTGGCCCGGAAAGCCGGCACCCTCCGGCAGGAGGGGCGCTTGAACGGCTGGCTCCATCGGGTCGCGCGGCTTGTGGCGCTGGAGGCACTACGCCGCCGGTCGGGGCGCGAGCGGCAGCAGGAGCAGGCGGCCATGTGGCAAGAGGGCTTGGCAGAGGATCTATCGGAAGCTGAGCGCGAAGCCGTGTTCAGCCATGTGGATGCGGAACTGGACGGCTTGTCGGCGATTCTGCGCGAAGCGATCGTGCTGCGCTACCTGCGCGGATTCAGCGAGCAGGCGGCTGCAGCGGCAGCCGGCTGTCCGTTGGGCACGATGAAGCGTCGCGCCAGCGAGGGCCTAGCCAAGCTGCGCGCGCGTCTGTCCAAACGCGGCATCGCGCTGAGCGGCGTGGCTCTCGCCAGCCTGCTCACCTCCGAAGCATCGGCGGCTATACCGGAAACACTCCTTCCTTCCATCCTGGCGACCGTGAAAACTGCCGTGGCGACAACCGCCACGGCCACGGGCGCCACATCCACAGCAGCCATGCTGGCGAAGTGAGCAATGAAGGCCATGTTCATAGCAAAAGTCAAGATGGTGGCGGCGGTGGTTGCGGCGAGTCTGGTGGTGGCGTGATGTGAGCGGCTACGGGACGCGCACAGCCAGCTTGGGGAAGACGTCTCGAAAGTCGTCCGGGTTGCGCGTCAGCAACCCTTGGTGGCTTTGGGCAAAGGCGCCGATCAAGATGTCGGCGATGGGGCTTTTGATGGTTTTCCCTCGGCGGCGGAGCGATACGTGGTTGAACCAGGCGCGGTGGGCGCGTTGCGTTTCGGTCCATGTCCACGCCAAGGCGTAGGCCACGCCAATAGCATCCAGGAATTCGTTCTGGCGGTGAAGGTCGCCAGCAAAAGCGGGCGCCAGTTCGGCATAGCTGACGGGACATACGATCAACCCGTCCGTTGCAGCGTTGTCCAGCAGCCGTGCGGAAGACTCGCCAAACGCCAAATCGTCCTCCAGCACATCAATCAGGAGGCAGGTGTCGACAACCCAGCTCATGCGTGCTCCCCCTCGCGGATATCCTGCATCCATTCTGCCGTGCGTCTGGGTTTGCGGAAGGTGGCGGTGCTAATCTTGACGTTGCCACACGCATCTGCCATGCTTCTTTACCCCATGACATGCCGCGAAGAGAGGTCTATATGCCGATGGCGCCACAACTGCACGCAGATCGTCACCCTGCCTTGGCCGGACTATACACCGGCTTCGCGCGGCCACCGGCCGGCTACGGCATCGTGCCGTTCTTCTGGTGGCTCGGCGACCCGCTGACCCGCGAACGTCTGTCCTGGATCCTCGGGCAGATGGACGGGATGCCGATCTCCGGCTACCAGATCAACTACGCGCACGGCTACCGCGATGGCGGGATCGCGTGGGGGCTGACGATTCCCAGCGAGCCGAAGCTCTTCTCGGAGGCGTGGTGGGAACTGTTCGCCTGGTTCCTCGGCGAGACCACCCGACGTGGCGCGACGCTCAGCCTCAGCGACTACACGCTGGGCATTGGCCAAGGATGGGCCGTGGACCGCTTGATTGCCGAACATCCCGAGTTGCGCGGCGCGACGCTGGCCCTGGTCGAGGGACGTTGCGCCGAAGCGCTGGCCGTGATCGAGGGCACGCCGCCGCGTTCGGTGATCGTCGTGCCGGCGCCGATGTCCTTTGACCCGATGCATCCGGACTCGGGCCGGCTCTACGCCGAAGCCTTCTTCGGTCAATTCGAGCGCCGCTTTCCGGGCCAATGCCCCGATGGACTCAACTGGTTCTTCTCCGACGAGCTCGTGTTCGGGGTGGCCGGCCGCCTGTGGAACAATGTGTTCCGCGATGAGTTCCGCCGCCGCAAGGGGTACGACCTGCTGCCCGAGCTGCCGGCACTCTTCCTCGACACCGGCCCGCGCGCGCCCAAGGTCCGGCTCGATTACCAGGACGTGCTGGTCTCGCTCTCGGAGGAGGGATTCTTCAAACCTGTGTTCGACTGGCACGAGCAGCGTGGCATGACCCTGGGGTGTGATCACGGCGGGCGCGGTTACGACGTCACAGAGTTCGGCGACTACTTCCGCACCCAGCGCTGGAATCAAGGGCCGGGCGCCGACCAGCCGGGGCTCACACCCGACGTGGTTAAGGCCAAGGTAGCTGCCTCGATTGCGCACCTCTACCAGCGGCCCAGGGTGTGGCTGGAGGGATTCTACAGCAGCGGATGGGGCACCTCGCCGGCGGACCTGGTCAAGGTGACCTCCGCCTGCTTTGTGATGGGCTATGATCTGCTGAGCCTGCACGGCATGTACTACGCCACACATGGCGGCTGGTGGGAGTGGGCGCCGCCTGACAACACCTTTCGCATGCCGTACTGGCGTCACCTGCAGGCGTTCCTGCGGGGCATTGAGCGCCTCAGCTGGCTGCTCAGTCGCGGTATGCACCGCTGCGACGTGGCGATCCTCTATCCGGTGGCCGCGGTTGAGGCCGGCCTCGATGGCAAACTGGCCGTGGACACGGCCGTCGACGCCATGCGGACCCTGTATGGCGCCGGTCTCGATGCCGACTTCATGGACTTCCAGTCCGTTGAGCGCGCCGAAGTGGCGGACGGTGAATTGCGGATCGCCGGCGAACGCTACCGCGTGCTCGTTATCCCGGCCATGCGCGCCATCCGCCACAGCACCCTCGCAGCCATTATCCGCTTCCGCCGCGCGGGCGGCGCCGTGGTGGTGCTGGGCGTGCTGCCGGAAGCCAGCGACCGCATCGGCCTGGGCGATCCGGAAGTCGCCGCGCTGGCGGCCGAGCTGGCGCCAGCCACGCCCGCCGCTGAGGTTCTGGCTGCGGTCTCGACGCACCTGCCGGTACGCGATTACCTCGGCCCCGGGATTGTCCAACACCGCGTAATCGGGGTCGCCGACCTGTACGCCGTGCATGGCGCCGCGGCGGGGGCAGAGGCGGTCTTCCGCGCGGTGGGCGCGGTCGAACTGTGGCATCCGCAGACCGGCGAGCGCCAGCCCTGGCCGGTGCTGGGCCAGGATGCTGCGACCACGCGGCTGCGGCTGCCCGACTGCACCCACGGCGTCGCGGTGCTCGTCTTCACGCCGGGGGGTGCCCTCACGCTACTGCCGGAGCATGCGCCCACCCGTGCCGTCGCCATCCCCGGGCCATGGCGCTTCGAGCTGCGGCCGACCTGTGACAATCGCTACGGCGATTTTCACTGGCCGCCCACGCCTGCCATGCTCGGCGCGGAGATGCGCCGGCCACACTATTGCCCGGGCGAGTGCAGCGACGGCGATTGGACGACTGCCACGGTCACCTTCGGCCCCATGTTCCTGGCCTGCCGCACCCGTCCGCACGACCGGCCTGTTCCGCCTGCGGATGCCCAGCCGATCGCGGCCTCGTTGCGCTGGGGCATTGAAGATGACCCCGGCTTACAGGGGTACCACGGCCTCAAGAATGTTGTGCACGATGACCTGTTTGCCTTCGGCTCAAGGAGCGCCAACTGGTCGTGGTACGACTACCAACCTGATGCGGAGCGCCCCTTCCTCTGGACCACGGTACACGCGCCGCAGGAGATGGAGGCCTATGTGCTGCGCGGCGCGATTGCACCGCGTGCCGCGTGGATCAATGGCAAACCGCTGATCGGCGCAAGCGTGCGCTTGCAGGCCGGCGCCAACGTGGTGGTGCTGGAGTACGACCGGGCCACCCCTGGGCGCACCTGGTTCCTGCTCTCC
The DNA here is from genome assembly GCA_903861045.1 of uncultured bacterium. Taxonomy (GTDB): domain Bacteria; phylum Verrucomicrobiota; class Kiritimatiellia; order RFP12; family CAIWXQ01; genus CAIWXQ01. Next base: position 6,439 of record CAIOST010000069.1, read on the forward strand.
AGCGAACCGGCCGCCAACCACCCGCCGCGTCCGGCCGACGATCTGGCGACACGCTGGTGGCAGGACACCCGGCTGCTGCCTTACGACGTGCGACCGCACGAAGCGCAGCCCGCAGGGTGGTACCGTTTCACCGCGCCGCCGGGGCTGCGCGCGCTCGAGCTCGAGGCCCATGGCACGGTCCAGCTTTTTGCTGGTGACAAGGCGTTGACCAGCGCCGACGGCCGCATCTGGCGTGTCGCCGAGCCGGCGCCTGATCCGGTGGAGGTGCGCATGCATATCCAGCATCAGCGCGGGCGCTATGCGGGTGCCGCCTTTGATGGCCCGATCCGCCTGGATTGTGGCGAGGGACGGCTGGGGCTAGGCGACTGGTCCGAGCTTGACGGCCTAGCCTGCTACTCGGGCGGGGCCTGGTACCGTCACGAGGTTGAGCTGCCCGCCGCCGATGGGGCTATGCTTGAGCTTGGGGAAGTCGCGGGTTCGGCCGAGGTTCTGGTGAACGGGCAGGCGGCGGGCGTGCTGGTCGCGCCGCCGTGGCGGCTGCCGATTGGCCACCTGCTAAAAGCGGGGCGCAACCGCATCGAGGTGCTGGTCTGCAATACGCTGGCGAATCACTATCAGACCATTCCCACGCGCTACCGCGGCTCACCGCGTTCAGGGTTGATCGGCCCGGTGCGGGTGCTGCTGGAATGGTCATGAGCAGGAAACGCACACGCGGCCGGATATGGAAATCCGGCCTACTTTGTGCGTGGCGTGCATAACGGAAAGTAGACGAACATGACCGCAAGGATGCGGCATGCCGAACGGCTTGACACCGAGGGACGATCTTGAATCGCGCGACCCGCGGCGGGCCGGGGCTACTGCTGCGGCATGCGCCCAGCGCTGGATAGCCGAAGAAGGCGTCGGCGATAGTTGCTATGTTCGATTTTAAGGGGCACGCGCAGGGCTGGCCCACCGTTCCAACGCCGCAGTTTGGGGAAAGGGCCAGCGGTTCCAAATAACAATTTCTTCGCAGGTAAAAAGCGGCTGTAGGGAGCGAGGGGAGCGGCAGACGGCGATTTTCTCAAGTTTGAGAAGAAAAAGA
>CAIOST010000070.1 GCA_903861045.1 uncultured bacterium
CATCGCGGACTGCGCGAAAGCACCCGGGCGCGAACACCTTCCAGCAGCAGCGAAAGATCCTCGCGCCCGATCTCCTGTGGGCCGTCGGGCGCAAGCGCAAACCGGCCACGCGCCAAACGCTTAGCCCAAAGCGCCAGCCCGTCGCGATCCCAATAAAGCGCCTTTACGAAATCACGCCGACGATTCACGAACACAAACAAATCCCCGGTTAGCGGATCCTGGCCAAGTTCGCCGCGCACCAATCCGGTGAGCCCATCGAAACTTTTACGCATATCGGTCGGTAATCGCCGCAGGAAAATACGCCCCATCGGCGCCAGCCCGATCATGTGGTCAACGCCTCGACGACTTTGCGTAATGTGGCGGCATCGAATCCTGGCGCAACACCAACGCGCCAACGCCCGGCCTCGACCCATAGCGCCATCGGTGTCCTGTCAGACGACATACGTACTTGCTCAAATCCGCCCTGGCCCTCGCTGGAAACCGGCTTCAGCGCCTTACGCCAGTACGATATCTTCCAGGCCGGAATCCCGCGCGCGCGCCCGAAATCCGTCGCACGTTCGCCGCTGGCATCCAGTTCCGCCAATATCCGCCGCCATTCCTCTTGCCGCGCAATCCGCGCGTTGTCTCTCGACTGTATCGTTTCCATGATCCGGTGCTCCTTTCGCGGATCATGATCGCGCAAAGCGCCGCGCGAAACTAGATGTGGTTCGCCGGACGCTTACACTCGTCGCGCCTTGGCGACATGGTTATCCCCCACGCACCCCTGGCCTACGGCCATGAGGACGCCGGAGAGCTTGTCGCCGTTCTGCTGGGCACAGGTAGCCGACGCATGCTCCGCGCCGAGCGGCAGGTCAACTTTGGCATAATCCTGTCAGAAACACACCCCGTCGCGCCCTGCTCCAGTCAATTTGCGTCAATCTTTGTGACACGATACGGCCACCACCTCCGATGGCGAGAGTGCGCGGCTCCAGATGGCGACGTTATCGAGCACGGCGTCCGTATAGACCCAGTTGCCCTGGTCGCGCATGGTGCCGAGCACGAGGTAGGCGGCCGTGTCCGGGATGGCGCCGAAGGTGTAGGCCTTAGCACCCACCTCCACGCCATCCACATAAAAGCGGATCTCGCGGGTGTCGAAGACGCCGACATAATGGTGCCAGGTATGCAACTCGAGCGCCTGGGCGACGTGGTTATCCCCCACGCACCCTTGGCCCACAGAGAACAGGACATCCTCCTTATCGTCGTACATCATGCCGGTGCCAAACGGATTGTCCCCGCACGAGCCGACCGGCGCGCCCGGGGCCTCAAAGAGAAACCCCACATGCCCCGGCCGGAGCGCATTGATTTTGGCCCAGAGCGAGACCGTAAAGCTGCGGTTATACGCGAGGCGGAACGTCTCTTTCACCGCGCCCAAGTTGACGTAGCTGGTCACGCCCTGGATGGCCACGCCCTGCCCGTTTTTCGGCAGGCCGTCCATGAAGGTCGCGTTCACTAGGCGCCCCGGCGCCCCGCCCTTTCCATTCGCCGCCGCCCCATCCAGCCGCCAGTAGCCGATCAGCGCCTCGTCCGCCCACAGGTTCGTGCTCGCCACCCGCAACGCCCGCAACTGCTCCAGTCCAATGGTGACCGGCCCAAACAGCGTCTGTAGCTTGAAGGGCGCCAGCGCAAGCACACCGGAGAGCTTATCGCCGTTTTGCACGGCACAGATGGCCGTCTCATGATCCGCGCTGAGCTGCAGACTGCCGAGCTGTGCCAGCGGCAGGTCCAGGCGGGCGTAGGTGGTCTGCAGCGGCACGGAGGTCATGCTGGGGGTGCCGAGCAGGTGCGAGCCATCCGCGAGCTCGACCTCGACCCGAAGCGGCGCCGCTGCGGCCCGGACCGCACCGGCGGCCGGACAGAGCAGTAACGCCAACAAGATAGGAAAGTGCTTGTTCATGAAGACCACTTTAGACGCCCCTTGCTACGGCGCCGTGCGCAAGACCGTATAGGCCTGCGGCCGCACGCGAAAGGCTGTCACCGCGGCATCCTGATAAACTGTTTCAAATAGATTAGTTTGCGCACCCATCCAGCGGGCCAGCACCGTTTCCATTTTCGCATCCAGGCGGTCGGTGCTCGCCACGACCAGCGCCGGACGATAGGCCACTACCGCCGCCGCAATCTGTGTAACATTGGTAAAAGAGTACTCAGGAAAGCGTCCCAACGGTGGCGTAACCACCTGGTTCTGCCAGTCGCGTCCGTACAATCCCAACGGATAGACTTGACTGGCGACGAGCACACACTGCGTGGCCATTTGGTTGTTCATCCATTTGTACAAATCGGTAGGCTGCTCATCGTACGTTTTATCCCACCCCGCCAAGCCCGGGGCGGGATGACGTTGCCAATGACCGGCGATGGCTGCCACAAACAGCACCCCGCCAAGCGCCAGCAGCACCCACTGTAACCGCGCGCGCTGTTGCAGGAACCAGGACAGCACATACCTGGCAAACATTGCGCCTAGCACGAACACGCCCGCCAGCATGCACATGGCAAACCTGACATTATAAAAATTGCCTAGAATCACGTTGGGATTGACGATGAAAACCAGCGTGGCTGTCACGATGAACCCCGCCATCAGCGCCAGCACACGGCTGCGGCCGTCCCCACGTCGGGTGTAAGCGCGGTAAACAACCGCCACCAGCGCCACCAGCACGACACCAAAAACGATCGCCAGGCTGAGGGGGCGTAGCCGATAGATAAACGACTTTGCTAAATGCAGGACCAAGGCCTCTTGAAAGCCGTTCAGGATCGCCGAAAGGGCGTGAATCATGATCAGATTGCGCACCAGGAAAAACCCGCCAATCAAGCTTGCCAGTGCGCCCACCAGGCCCCCTTCCACTACGGCGCTGTACAATTTGGCGCCCAGGGTTGGTCCGCGTTCCGTCAGGCGCAGCAACACAATCGCACCCGAGAAATAGATGACATAGATGGCCGCCGTCGGTTTGGTCGCCAAAGCCAGGCCGGCGGCCAGCGCCGTGAGGAGCAACAGTCCTACCCGACGCGTGCGCGCGCTGTGCGCATGCCGTATCTCCGTGGCCCACTGCAGCAGGAAAACCAGTGCCGCCAGTACGCAGGCCGCCACAAAGATGTCATTCTTGCCGACTTGCCGAATGGCATGAAAGAAAGCCGTCGCCCACAGGCCAATTGTCAGCAATATGATCGGCACACGGTGCACCGCTGGTGCGGGCCGCCAGGCCCACAGGACCCAGCGCACCAGCCCAACTAGGGCGGCCGCCATGAGGCCCAACGCATAGACATGCGCCAGTAATAGTCCCCACGGACGCTGAAAAACAATGGAGAGCAGGTTGCCAATACACTCGTAACCATACGAGTAACTCTGCCAACTATTTCGCAGATCCCAGAATGACCCTTGCTGGAAAAAAGTGATCATGCAGGGCGCGTGATACGAAACCACGTCAATGCATAACCTGGCTTCAGACGGAAACAGCAGGGTGACGGCCAAAGAGAAGCCCATTTCATACAGCAGTGGCCCACACCCCAGCAGTCCGATGGCGGCCAGCAGGTAATCTGCCTGGCCCCACCCGGCACCCGAGGCGGCCGCCGAGACGTTGTCAGATGGCAGGTCAACTTGTTCGCTTGGCAGCGGCACTGGGCGAACCAGCCGTGCGAGTAGCAGCAAAAACAAGGCACAAACCACCAAGCATGCCACAATCGGCCAGGGCGCCAGATGTGACATAATGCCTGGGATCAGCACGCTAAGATAGGCGACCAGACCAACCAATACGAGCGTGGTGAGTCCGCGCGGCAGGCGCACGGCCGCAGCCAGTCGCCAGGCGCTACCACCCACGCTACAAAGCAACACACACACGACCGCAACATACAGATAAGCAATCATTTATTCCAACCCTCGCGCGCAGCTCCCAGCAGAGGATTGTACCACCAGGCACCCACCGTGCCACCGGCAAGCAGTCCCTTGCTATACAGCGGAAAAAGTACTATATTACGTGAAACAGTTTTGAAAGGCAATGGGCTTGGTTCCCAAACATGGACGTACGCGAAGCTAACCTTCCCGGACTAGAACACATCGATGTCAACCACTGGTACTATGACGCCAAGTATCAGCTTATCAAAGCATTTGTTACACAACAGGTAGCCGGACTTGAAGGCATAACCGTCTTGGACGTTGGCTGCGGGTCGGGTATCCTGTTACGCCAACTTGCGGCAGATTGCCCCAACGCCTCCTGGCGGTTTATCGGCTATGACCCTTATCGGGAACAAGCGCCGACGTGGGATGATCCGCGCATGCGCTTCACCCGCACCCTGGATGCGGCGGTGCACGCGGATGTGGTGCTGATGATCGACGTCATCGAGCATGTCTGCAATGACCACCTATTCGTGCGGAATCTGCTGGCTGACATACTGCGCAACCAAACGCGCACCCGCGCGCAGCCGCTGCATGTGCTCGCCACCGTGCCAGCTCATCAGTACCTATGGAGTCGTCACGACGAGTTCCTAGGTCACACCAAGCGCTACGCGTTGTCCGAACTGGTCGCGGTTTTCCCCCAGGAAGTGCGCCCGATTTGCCGGCACTATTTCTACGCCGCCATCCTGCCGGTGGTCGTGCCGCTGCGCCTCCTGCGCAGAAATGCGCCGCTGGCATCAGATATGCGGCCAGCACGACCATTGCTGAATCGCCTCCTCAAAGGGCTGCTGCGAGGCGAGCGTCTGCTGGCGCCGTACAACCGGCTAACGGGGTTAACCGCCCTCTATGGCGGAACGATCGTTAAACTAGCGGACGATGCGCGTAGGCCACCACGCCCCCCTGAGCGGCTACGCGGACAGGTACGCATCATTGTGCCCGCCTATCGTGAACAACGGCGCCTACCGCGCTTACTAGGCCAAGTGGCGGCGACCGCGCAGGCAGGGTTGTTTCCGCACCACCTGACCATCACGATTGCCGACGATGGCTCCCCTAAGCCCGAGTCCGAGGCCATGCAATTGCAGGTGGAAAACCTGCGCCAACAATTTCCGCTGCTCGCCGACCGTCTGGAGTTTCGTCGTTTTGCAGTTAACCACGGTAAGGGCTATGTCTTGCGCAGCCTCTTCGCCGAGACGTTGACCGCGGGTGCGTGTGAAACCGTCGGCTTCCTCGATGCCGACGGCTCCACGCCTTTCACGGAGATCTTGCGCGGCCTCGAACTGCTGGAAGGTGCCGACGGCCTTGATGTCGTGATCGGCAGCCGTATCCGCTGCCTGGGCCGCACGCTGGGCCGCAGGTGGCAACGGCATCTATCCGGCCGTATCTTCGCAACCATCGTGGGCATGCTCTTTGGTATTCCGATCTATGACAGCCAATGCGGCGCGAAACTCTTCCGGCTGCGCGTGCTGGACCAGGCGCTTTTGCAGCTCTGCGCCGATAATCGTTGGCTGTTCGACACACAACTGCTGATAGCCTTGTGGACACGCGGGCAGACCATACATGAAATGCCAGTTGACTGGCGCGAGACCGAAGGTAGCAAAGTAAGCCTCCTGCGCGATAGCACCCGGATGCTGGTCGGGTTGCTCAAGTTTCGCACGGCTATGGCGCGGCACCTCCTGCGCGCACCATAGATGAACATGATGAGACAGGATGGCTAGCGCCACCATCCTGCAAAATCCTGTTAATCCTGTCAGAAACATACCCCGTCGCGACCTGCCCCAGTTAATTTCAGACAGGATTAACAAGATGAAACAGGATGGCTGACGCCAGCAATCCTGCAAAATCACGTTACTCCTGTAACTACTCAGTGCCAGTGTTCAGGACGGCAGAAGAGGGGGATGTGACGATATCAACCGCGCGGCAGGTGTGTGCGGCCCTTCGGCAGGCTCAGGGTATGCGGCGCGACGCCGTTTTGCGGGCAACTGGCGATAGCAAGCGGTACCGCCCTACCGGCCTGAAGGAGACAAACACGACAGAGCGCGTACCGCCGCAATGCCGGGATGCAAAAGCGCGACTGCAGAAGCGGTCTCGAAGCGCCGGGCAGGTGGGTGGCGGTAGACGGCGGCGATCGGATGAAAGCGCAGGACGAAATTAATGCAATCCCCCCCTGTGATCCGCAGATGTCCGAAATTGCAAATCACCAAAAAATGTGATAATGTGTTGCACGATTTTTTCAACTATCTCATGACTGTCCAAATGACGAGACCTATCAAACGGCAACCACCGACTGCTCAACGTATCGACATGCGAACGTCCGATCTTTGTAGATGTTCTGTCATCTCCATCTGTTAACAGGGCCGAATCCATGAACATTGTAGTCTTCCTCAATGAACTTGGCGCTGGCGGCACTGAAAAAGCCGCCGTTACCTGGGCGTTGCATCTCAAACAGAAAGGTCATCGCATAAGTGTGCTGGCGCTCAAAGGCGGCCCACGGGAAACATTGCTACGGCAGCACGAAATTCCGGTGCAACTGGTAAATGCCGACCCGGACGCCATTAGAGAGATTTTATTTGCGCTGACCCCAGATATCATCCACGCGCACGTACCCGGATATC
>CAIOST010000071.1 GCA_903861045.1 uncultured bacterium
ACCTCTCTGTGCCATCTTCTCCGAGTCTCCGTGCCTCCAGCGCAGCGGGTGGTAAACGCTTCAACGGGTTAGCTATTTCGGGGACACTACACTAGGTGGCAGGTGTTAGTGACAGGTGGGTTTAACCGCGAATGGCCGCGAATGGGAATGTTCTTGGAACGGAACTACTCAGGAGGGAAGGGTTCAGGGTTCGGGGTTCAGGCCGGATTTCACCGTCAGAGCGGTCGCGCGTTTGGGGTGTGGCTATCTGGTCGAGCAAAGAAGGGCGAATCGCCAGGTATTCCCTGAACCCCGAACTCTGAACCCTGAACCCTGAGTGGTTACCTGCCAAATAACCACGAACTAAGAACGAAGAACCAAGAACTTTCTCAGCAACCCCCCGTCCGCGTGGCGGTCCGGCCCTGAGCCTACCAGATGGCTCCCTGCGCCCCGCGGCCGGGGTGCTGGTCCGCTGCGCGGACCGGGGGCCCCAAAGGGCCCTGTTGCGCTTCCGCGTGGATCCCGTGGCGTACCGTCGGCAAACGTGAGGGCGGGCGTCAATCCACGCGGCTGCCACCGCTGGAAAACGCGGCGCTGGGGAGTTCGCCGTGCCAGATCAGGGCGGCCTGCGTGAGGTTGCGGCACGCCGCACGGGACGGCGGCCGGTAGATCAAGCGGAACATGCTGCCGGACGAGAGCTCCCGCAGGGCCTGAGCGGGCGCAGGGCCGTTGGTTACAAACCAGCGCGGCAGGTCTAGATCCACCGTGATTGCCCTTTGTTCCCCGGGCTTCAGCACGACCACGTCGGCATCGGTCACGGCCGTGCGCGGTTTACCCGCCATGACCCAGGTTAGGTTGCGCTCGCCCCAGGAGCGCAGCGCATCACTCTCCAACGCCAGAGACTGCGCGTCCGGGAGATCCACCACGGCCAGATCGTTGGAGGAGACGTTAACTAGCTGCACGGTGGCCTTGCGAAGCTGGGTGATCCGGTTGGATAAGGTTCCCGAATCGAGCTGCAAGCCAATCCCGAGGGCAGACCAGGCATGCCCCTTGAGCACGGCCACGCCGCGGCCTGAGACCGCGACAGCCATCTCCAGCGGGACTTGGATGCCATCGCGGCGGCGGCGCTCCTCTAGCGCCTTGGCCTTGTCTTCCTGCACGAAGTACGCCTCGATGCCGTATTGCAGCGGAATGACACCCTGGCCGCTGTACCCATAGCGTTCCAGCTTGCCTCGGAGGAAGAGGCCGGCCGCCGGTTTCCGGTCGGTCACGTACTCCAGGCCGGTGATGCCGTCGTCGGAGCTTTGCAGCACCGCATAGAGCGGTTTGCCGCGCAGCTCCGCTTCTCTCGCCGCGCCCCAGGCATTGGTGAGCGTGCCGCGTAGCAGCGTGGCCGGTACATGGTTGATGGCATAATCGAGCCGGACGTAATTGCCACGGAACGGGTCGCGGGGGTCCAGCGGGGCGGTTTGCAGGTGCACCACGGTGCCATACCGTACAATCCATTCGCGTTCACCAGCCATGTAGGCCAGCACTAGCAACTGTAGCACCACCACGCTGATCAGGATGCGAATTCTCATTGGGCACCTCCTTCGCGCTTCTGCTTTTTTGCGCGGCTATACAGGAACCCCTCCGCCAGCAGGAGTGCGCCCATGACCACAAAGACCAGGCCGCGGGTTAACTGACTCTCAAACAGATCGAAATAGCGCGCCACGATCAGCAGGACCAACATGAGTGATCCCCAGACGGTCGGTTTGATCAGGCCGTCGCGGCAACCGCGCGCCATCAAGGACGCCGCCAAGCCGATAAAGACCAGATTGAAAGGCCCGGCAATGAGCCAGTTGTCCACGTGGTCTGACAGTACCAGCAGGTCCATGGCGGCCAGCAACACGGTGAGCGGGATGAGGGCGAGTTCGGGGGCGGACAGTCCCTCTTGGCGCGCCTGTCCGCTGGTCAGTCGTAGCCGGGCCACAGCGCCCCAGGCCAACAGGGCGCCGAGCAGGGGGAGCAGGACATAGCTGCTGCGTGCCCAGGTCAGTTCTTCGCGGTGCCAGTAGAAGAACTCATGCGCCAAGTCGGGAAAACTCAGCAGGTAGAGCAGCACCATGAAGACGGCGCTGCCATAGAACAGGAAGACCGGCGCGGCGCTGGCAAAGGTTCCGATATGGCGCGTTAGGTAGGCCCCTGCCAGGCAGAGCGCCGACAGGCTGAGCAGGGCAGAGAAGAGCATCCAGGTGGCATGCTCGCCGGCCGGGAGGGTGAAGCCGTAGGCCATCAAACAGGCTGGGATTAGAGCGCCCAGCAGCAGGCGGGAGCGGCGCTGCCAGGCCAGGGGCCCCAACACGGCCAGCAGCAGCAGCGGCGTGATCCAGACCGGGGTATCAAAGCCGACCCGTTCGGTGCCGCTCCAGATGGTCAGCAGCACCGTGGCCAGCATGGCCTGTGCGATGGAGGGCATAGCCAGCGCCATGCCCAGCGCGCCCAATCCCCAGATCAGGAAGCCGTTCGGGAAGTGCTCATCGATATGATAAATCTGTGCGACCAGCCAGATGCCTGCGCCGAAAAGCATGGTGCCGAGCAGGCAGAGCCCTTCGCCCAGCGGCTGGAACCTTTCGCGCCCCAGGAAGAGGCGCAGGCCGGCCACCTGCACCGCCGCCAGGGAGCCAAACACCAGCGCCAGCTTGCCATATTTTGGGATGGCATCCCAGTTGTAGGCCAGTAGCAGAATCAGGCCGAGGCCGACAATCACTGCGCCCAGGCAGGAGAAGATGATCATGCCCCACGGGAGGCCACCGGCGGCCGGCGCTGGGTAGCGGGCCAGGATGGCTTGGGTTTGTGCGCTGGAAATGAGGCCGTCGCGCTCCCAGGAAGGTACTTCCCCTCGCAACCACTCGCGCTGATCCCCCATGGTCTCTCCCCCTCATTACTGACGCTCAATATGCAGTCCCGGCCAACGCAGACCGCCGTCCTATTTGGCGTCGGAGGCCTTGTCGCATGTTGTGCAGCATGGCAGAGTGGGGGCGAAAAGTCCAGCGCCGCGACGGTACGGGGGCGCATCCTGGTCTCATTACAGAGTTGCGTTCATAGCCACTATGGATCACGCGGCCCGCGGCCCGGGGGCGGGCCGGGGCTACTGGCAGCGGCAGGCGCCAAGCGCTGGATAGCCGAAGAAGGCGGTGGCGATAGTTGCTATGTTCGGTATTAAAGCGCACGCGCAGAGCTTGTCCGCCGGGGCAATGCGAGCATCACGCGGAATGGCGCACACGCTGTTCGCAGACCGGGGCTACGGCGGCCTCAGACGCCTATCGCCAAAAAACCGCAAC
>CAIOST010000072.1 GCA_903861045.1 uncultured bacterium
GGCAGTGTTTTACACCGGTCCCGGAGTTGATAGCACGAATAAATCGTCATCTGAAAGGATGGGCGAACTATTACGCTTACGGGTATCCGCGCAAGGCATTTCGCGACATAAATCAGTATGTGCGCCAACGCCTGACCAAACACCTGAAACGCCGGAGCCAAAGGCCGTACAAGTTGCCAGAAGCTCCACCTGACACACATCCATTGTCGCCGGTCTCGTCCCATTCGCGCTCCTCGCGCACGTTCCACTCCACTCACTTGATTCCACGCACCATCCACCTGCCACGCCGCGTCGCATATCAGGGTCCTTCCATTCGCAACCACACACTTCCTGGCAAAAACCTTCTTATACGACATGCCCACTCGAACATTCGCAAATGCCATGCACATGCCCACCGCCCGACATTCGTCGCAGCCACCCCAAAATGAATATGTTGCGCACAGCACTTGACATATTTACCCAACAAGGCGTACGGTAATGACCAATCGTTCCAGACGTGTTTGCCAATCAGAAACACCGAAAGTGCGACTGGTCGTCGATATAACGTTGGCAACCATACGAAAGGAGATTGGCATAGAGTGTACCGTATGAGCATCAGTTCGGATCGTTCAATGGAAGACGTGCAGTAGTCATTCAACACACAAAACGGAAAAGGAGTCAATCATGTCAGACAACAAGTATACATCCATCGTAAACCTCGACTTCCAGTACGCCCACCGGTTCATGAATTGGCCGAGGGAAGCCAAGCACCTTCACGGGCACTCGGGACTTCTCTGTATCGAACTGGAAGACACTGTGGACCCGGTGACGGGCTTCGCGCACGCCTGCAAGGATGGATTCAAGAAGGCGTGGGAAGTGTGCGACCACTTCCACCATGCGACCGTATTCCAAGAAGGCGACCCCCTTCTGGAAGCGGTGATCGGTGTCTACAAGCAGCATGGCATCCATAACGACGCAAAGAACTGCGTTCCGCTGAAAAAGATCGACCACCCGCTCGCCTGGTCATACCCGGAATACCGCATCGTCGTGACCAAGAAAGTCTCGACCTGCGAGAATCTTTGCGAGCTCTTCTACGAGCTACTCAAGGACAAGATGCCGATTAAGAAGATCACCTTCCGGTCTTCTTCAATGAACGCAGCGACGAAGACGTTCAAGTAAGAGCGGAAGCAAGATGCCATCACGGCGTGCATGGTAGGCTCGCAAGCTCGCCACCATGACGCCGGACGTGTCCCCCAGCGCCATCCTGGTAAACACTCCGCCCCAACCCGCCGGCCTCACGAGGCCGGTGCGGCATTCAACTTTACCGTTTCCCAACGTCGCGGCACCGGAACGTCCCGGCCACGCGGCCCATTCGGCATACCTCGGTGGGCCGCGCGTCCGTGCCGTTCCGGCCCCGCGCCGCAACCACGAACGGCCGGCGCGGTCCTCCGGTGCCAGCCGCTGCCGGGCGGCGGACTACCGCTCGCCCACGCGTCTGTCTCCGGCCGCCCGCGCCCGCCTTCGTCAATGCGAGGCCCGCGCAGTAGCGCGGCACGTCTCGCGAGACGTGTGTGGTGCGCGCCTGCGCGCGCCCGGTTACCCTTGTGGCGGCGTGACCCGGGCGGTTTGTGCCGGGGCTTTGGGCTCGTACGCGCCTTATGCGCTGGGAGCGAGGGCGCGCCCGCGCTACTGAGACTGCCGCCGGCGACGGCACCTACCCACCACTATCCCGCAAAAAACCTGTTCATCCTGTCAAAAAAGGGATCTCCAAGAGTCTGGAACAACCTGCCTGAACCGCATGAAGGAAGAAAAATATGGTTTTTTGTTTGGAAGTGCAGAATATGGCGCGAAGAAGACTGCATGGGTAGCCATCATGTCGGGGTCAAAGCAAAGACAGGAGATCCCTGTCCAGCATGGCATAGGCGGCGGCACGGTTGAAGGAAACGCCAGGACGAAGGAGGTCATCGGAGTCGTGGATAAAGTCAGGATGTGTCATCTTCTGATCCATGTTCTCGATGATGCGCCATTGCTCGTTGCGTTGCCCCTGCTCGGTGAGTTGCGGTTCCAAGCGTCTCCACTGCGGTTTGCGCGGTTGCAGCGCAGCATGCAGGTTGCCCGTCAATTTCTGCCAGCCGGTGTGGTCCAACAACCAGCCGAGCCGTTGCAGAGGGGGCAGGTATCCCGCCGGGACTCTCTTGTTCATCCACATCCGGTCCGTGATGGGCTGTTTCCGGAAGAAGGAGACGCGTAGATCGCCGTACTCCACGGTTGGCGACCGCCCGCATCCTAATCGAGTTTGAATATGTGGATGAATCACTCATGGGAAGACTGGGAGCCTTGGGCAAGCCGTGCCAGTAGCGCACGGCCCTTGGCCGGTAGGCGGTATTTCTGGAGGCGGCTGTTGGGTTTGTTGGGAATGGTTCGTTCGATGAGGTCGGCTTATTGGAGCGGGATGGGAGCGCGGCAGGGGCGACGCTTCTAATTTCTTAGGTTTCTAGCCATATTGGCTCGGTTTGAGGAATGAGCTTTTGGCGGCGGCTTGACGCCGCTTTCTCTTGCCTGTGCCGAGGGCGTCATGGGGGCGAACGCATCCGTCACGGAAAGCGTGTTGGTCTTAAAGCTTTCCACGGTCTTGCGGAAGCCGGAAGCGGCCGTGCGCGCAAACCATGCCGCGGAACACCACGGATAATGGTTGGAAAGAATGGCCCACGCGTGGAGCTCCCAGCCGGCCTCGGCGATGCAGGTGAAGAATAGATCTCGGAACAGATCGAGCTTCTCGGGCGCATTCAAGTAATGGACCTTCTCGTAGGTGCCGCAGGTTTGGCTGGGGTAGGGAAGTCAGCGGGGTGTACGGCGGCCGCCCCTTTTCGGAGCCGATGGCCGCCCTCCTGAGGCTGGGCGCGTGTTGGCAAACCTGCTATGCTTGGACGGATATGCAGCAAAATCCATCTTCGATCCTGCTCGTGGCGGTGAATGCCCGCTATGGTCACTGTGCCTTTGCGGCGCGGTCACTGCTGGCGAACCTGGGGGCGTATCGGGCACAGGCCGCGATCCTGGAAACGGATCTGGATGTGCAGCCGTTTCAACTAGCCGCGGAGATTGCGGCACGCGCGCCGGTGGTGACGGGCTTCTCGGTCTATCTCTGGAATACGCGCTTGGTGCGGGAGACGCTGGCCATCCTGCGGCGGGTGGCCCCCCGCATGCACCTCGTGCTGGGCGGGCCGGAGATCGTGGCCGGGAGCACGGCGGATTGGCAGGGGCTGGCGGATGATCTGGTGGTGGGCGAGGGGGAGCGCGTATTCCGGCAGATTTGCCGCGAGGTACTTGAATCGCCGGCGGCGCTCGACCAGACGGCCCGGCCGCGTCTGCTACAGGCGGCCCCGGAGGATCCGGCGACGCTGCTGTTGCCGTACGACCAGTACACGGACCATGATATTGCCTGTCGTACCATCTTTGCGGAAAGCTCGCGGGGTGTCCCTTCCCGTGCGCTTATTGCACCTCCGGCAGCAGCGGGCTGCGGCAGATGCCGCTGGCAGAGCTGCTGCCGGCGCTGGAGCGCTTGTTGGCGCGCGGGGTACGCGCCCTGCGGTTTCTCGACCGGAGCTTGAATGTTTGCGACGAGCATGCCTGTGAACTGCTGGACTTCTTCCTGGCTCGTCATCCCGGGCGCCTGCAACTGCATTTTGAGATCATGCCGTGCCGTCTGTCGGCGGCGCTGCGCCAGCGGCTAGCGGCGTTTCCACCGGGGGTCCTACATCTGGAAGTGGGGGTGCAGACGCTGAACGAGTCCGTGGCGCGGGCGATTGGCCGCAGTGTGGCTAACGAGACGATGCTGGAGACGCTGACGTTCCTGGCGCAGGCGACGCAGGCTACGGTGCATGCCGACTTGATTTTTGGCCTGCCGGGTGAGGATGTGGCTTCGTTTGCGGCGGGGTTTGACCGGCTGGTGCGGACCTTCGACTTCCCGGAGTTGCAGGTAAATCTGCTCAAGCGACTGCCGGGCACGCCCCTGGCGGGGGAGTCACGTTTTGCCAACCTGGTGTTTAATCCGGCGCCGCCGTATGAGCTGCTGGCCAGCGATTGCCTCGGCTTTGCGGAGATCACGCGGCTGCAGCAAGTGGCGCGCTGCTGGGAGCTGGTGCATAACCGGGGGCGTTTTCCGCGGGCCGCCGCGCTGCTGTGGCAGGTGGGGGACGCTTCGCCCTTTCAGCGCTATCAGGCGCTAGCCGCGCAGATCTTTGCGGCGGAAGGGCGGTTGCATGCGTTGGGACACGTGCGCCTGTCCCAGCATTTGGAGCAGTTCCTGCAGAGCGAGGCGGGGTTGTCCGCCGAGGCCGCCCGCGCGGCCGTGGCCTGAGCCGGCCGGGCGGAGGACGGGAAGAGAAAGGTGGTAGGTGTTCTTGGTTCGTGGTGCTTCGTTCTTCGTTGCTGACGCCGGGTGGACGGGCAGCGGGATGCGCGGGGGGGAGAGAGGTGGCAGGTGTTAGGTGCTAGGTGGTAGGGGGGACGGGCAGCGGGATATGCGGGGGGGAGAGAGGTGGCAGGTGTTAGGTGCTAGGTGGTAGGGGGGACGGGCAGCGGGATACGCGGGGACGAGGGGGAAATAACCGCGAATGGACGCTAATGGGGGAGGTTTCACCGCGAGGGTCGCGAAGGGGTTCGCCGCCGTCGGACCCGCCGTAGCCGCCGGTCGGTGACGGGCATGCGCTTTGACGCGAAGGCAAAAAAACCGAAGCGCTTCGGTTTTTTTGAGCGGGCACCCGGCGTGCTGTATCGAGTTGCCGCATGGCCTGATGAGCTAACGTTGATATGCAGCGGACGAGTAAAAATCACGACACCGTTGCACGCGGCGTCGCAGCGGCACATATCTGTACAACCATCAGCACTGGAAGATATTGCAATTCCCGTTGACCTTGCGCAGCAAACGTACTACGCTACGGTTGACGGATGGAAGGACCCCGCCGCTAGCCTATGTTTCCGGCAAAACCGTCAGAGGCTGATATAATAGTTCGCCCATAAGCACAAGGAGACAGGCCGATGGTGAATACCAGAACACAGTTCACGCCGGGAACAGTATGGCCAGATGATACCGGGACGCATATCAATGCCCATGGCGGTGGCATACTGGTGGACGAAGGCGTGTTCTATTGGTTCGGCGAACATAAGATCGCCGGTGAGGCGGGCAATGTTGCCCATGTCGGTGTTCACTGCTACTCGTCCACGGATCTTTACAACTGGAAAGATGCGGGTATCGCGCTTTCCGTGTCGGAAGATCCGACCAGCGCGATCGCCGACGGGTGCATTCTCGAACGCCCCAAGGTCATCTACAACGCGCAGACCTCACGATTCGTGATGTGGTTTCACCTCGAGTTCAAAGGACAAGGATACAACACCTCTCGCGTCGGAGTGGCGGTGGCTGACCGACCGACCGGACCATACACGTTTCTGCACTCGTTCCGTCCGAATGCCGGCCATTGGCCGATTAACGTCGCGGCAGAGGAGCGCAACGCCATTTATGACGCCAAACTCATGAATGAGATGCGGGGCTTTCGCGGGGGCGGCCCCGATCTTTCGGCGGTCCGATTTCCTTTCTGGGTAAGGGATTTTGCCAATGGACAGATGTCGCGTGACATGACGCTGTTTAAAGATGACGACGGCACGGCCTACCATATCTGCGCCTCCGAGGAAAACAGCACGCTGCACATTTCTCAACTCAGCGACGACTATCTGTGCACGACGGGTAAGTACGTTCGGGTGTTCAACAAGCGATGGCATGAAGCGCCCGCCGTCTGCAAGCACAACGGGCGTTATTGGATGATCAGCTCGGATTGCACGGGCTGGGATCCCAACGCGGCGCGTTCGTCGGTGGCGGACTCGATCTGGGGTCCGTGGCGGGAACTCGAGAATCCGACCAAAGGCATCAATCCTGACAACGGGATTGGCCCGGAAAAGACCTTCGGGGGGCAGAGCACCTACATCCTTGCGGTTCCGGGAAAGGCGGACGCTCTCATCGCGATGTTCGATCTCTGGCGTCCAGAAAACGCGATTGATGGCCGGTATTTGTGGTTGCCGATGCGGTTCGTGGATAACAAGCCAACGATCACCTGGCGGAGCGAATGGGATCTGAGCGTCTTCGATGATGGAGACGAATAGGAATGGCGACAGGGGTCATTCATGCGACGTCGCGTGCCGCGCCGCGCATGATGACCGCCGATTGGCAGGCACGTTAGGATATCGGAATGATCGTAGATACGGTCAGTCCCGTCAATCAGGGCGTGCTCAAGTACCTCGGTCGCGAGGAAAAATCCCGAAATGCAGCAAGCGCTGCTCCTGACAGTGTCCCGGACCCCTACGTCCGCCAAGGAAGCCATCCGGATATTGTCCAGCGCGTCTGGGAGAATCTCGGTGGCGTCCTGCCTGCGAAATGCCGTTGTCTGGTTTACGGCACGCCCGCCATCGTGCATGAACGCAGCGGCGTAGTGATTGCCATATGCAATGGACCCCAATACAACCTCCGATTGACAGCGCATGATTTCCGGGAGGCGATTGCCAAAGGTGCTATTACGCGAACGCGGTGGTCAAACGGGCAGGAAATGGATTCTTTGGCGGCGCTGGGCCCGGGTTGGATATTCGGCGGGTGGTTCAAGGAAGAATAAAGTTACCTCAGTGTTTCCTCGCGGCGCAGCCGCGCGCGGGCTTCGTGGTGAGAACGAATGCTTTCGCTTCTCCACTACCTTGAACCACACTCTCGCAGTTCTGGGGGTGTGATTTCGCGTTGCGTTGGCGGCTGGCTGCTCTATACTGGTTCCCCGTGTCTTTTGAAGCGTCCCAGCGGGGGCGTTTGGCGTACACAGCGCACGGCTGCGGCCGTCGGAAAAGCGAAGAGACTATACCATGAAACCATCCTTGCATGTGGGTGCGGCGCAAATCGTCGCGAAAGTTGAAGATCTCGCAGGGAACCTGGCGCTGATCGAGCACTTTACCGGTGCGGCCAAGCAGGCGGGCGTGCAGGTACTGCTCTTTTCCGAGGGGGTCCTGCAGGGGGGCAGCGTGGCACCGGAAGCCGTGCGCCGGGCAGTCCCGGCGGATGGTGCCGCGGCGCAGCGGGTTTCGTCACTCGCCCGGAGTGCCGGGATGCTGCTGCTGGTGGGATTCAACGAGCGCGCCGGTGACCTCGTCTATAACTCGTACTTTCTGGCGTATCCGGATGGCCGTTTGCAGGTGCAGCGGAAGCTGGCGTTAAACGACCGCGAACGCGCGGTGGGGTTCACGGCCGGCCCGGCGGCGCGGCTGCCGCTCGACATTCCGGGATGGCGCGCGCGTATGGTGATTTGTGCGGACTGGGGGCACCCGGAGGTGTTGCAGGAGTTGGATCGCGCCCAATGTGACCTGGTCTTCCTGGGTACGGCAGGCGGTGGCACGCGTGCCGAGATGCTGCCGCTCACGACGCTTGATACGCCGGAGGGGCGGCAGCGCTTCGCGGAACGCATGACGCGCGTCGGCATCCCCGTGGATGCCATGGCCGATTGCCGGCGCAAGCAGCGGGCACTGGTGGCCTGCAATTGCGTGGGCGATAACGGGCACGACCTCTGTCAGGAAGGGAATTGCATCATCATTGAGCGTGATGGCTCCCTGGCCGGGTTGATCCCGGGGGCGCCGGTGCTGGAGTTCCAACGGTCGCGCCTAGTACATGCTGAATTGAATGCCTGAGAAGGATAAGCGTAATATGAAAAGCTGTGTGCTGAGCGCGTCGTCGGTGATCCATGATGGTAGCGGCAATGCGGCGGTGGCCTATGCGGCCGCCGCGTTGCATCAGGATTTGCGCCGCAAGCTGGGGTTGGCGCGGGGCGCAACGCCGGAGGCGGGCGCGGGGCGCATTGAGTTGCGCCTGTGCGAGGGGGGCGATTTCGATTCGCATACCGTGGCCGTGCGACCGGAGGTTGTCATCATCACCGGCAGTGATGAACTGGGGCTGATTCACGGTATCTACCGCTTCAGCGAGCAATGGCTGGGGGCGGACCCTTGCCACTATTTCACCGAGGCCCTGCCGGCGCTGGCGGAGCGCGTCGAGATCCCCTGCGGTACAACTACGTCGCGCCCGTACTCCTTCCGCCACCGCGGCTTCTTCTTCAATGACGAGGATCTGCTGGTGGGGTTTCAACTGGAGAAGCCAGAGCAGGGGTTTTCGGCGGAGGTTTGGCGCGAACTGTTTGAGCTGGCGTTACGCATGCAGTGCACCTGCGTGATCCCCGGCACTAATATCCTGCCGGATGAACCACAGATCAAGTTGGCCTCCGACATGGGGCTCTACATTGCCCAGCATCATGCCGAACCGCTGGGCTCCGCGCCCTTCTACTGGCCGCGCGGCGTGCCGTTCTCCTGGTCCTCCAACCGGGCCGATATCCTGACGTACTGGCGCAAGGCCATTGCGCGGCAAGCTGGCCGGAAGGTGTTGTGGACGCTGAACTTCCGCGGGTTGATTGACCGTCCGTTCTGGGTGGACGATCCGAACATGAAGCCGGATGCCCCGCTGGCCCAGAAGGCGCAGATCATTAACGAAGTGCTGGCTGCCCAGTATGAGCTGATCCGCGAAGTACGCGGCGAGGCGCAGCCGGAAACCTACGGCTACCTCTGGGGCGAGTTGTATGAGATCTACAATGCCGGCCTGCTGCGGTTTCCGGCCGGCACCACGGTGATTCATACCGATGACGGCGATGCCTGCATGCGGGCGAACCTGGAGACGCTGGTGGCGCATTCGCCGAACCCCACCGGGGTTTACCAGCATATTTCCATGTTCAATGGTGCGCAGTCCATGCGTGTGACCAGCTATGCCCCGGCCGTGTATGCGCGTGAATTGCGGCGCGTGATGGATCTGGGGATGAATCGCATCTTCATCCTGAATGTGGGCAATGTGCGCGAGAAGATCTTCAATCTGCGGCAGGTCATGGGGTATGCCAATGACTATGCGGGGATGGCGGCGATCGCCGGGGCAAACGGCGACGGCTATTTCAACTGGTACCTCCGCGAGGTGCTCGGTGCCGAGCAACCGGAGCTGGCGGAGGCCTATCGCGCCTTGACCGGGATCCCCTTTGCGCTGGATGAGCAGCGCCCGGACAACCGGGTGGGGGATAACTTCTACACGATCTTTGTGCGCTTCACGCTGCAGCGGGTTTACAATCGCGAGGACTTGCCGCCGGGGATCTGGGGGATGCGCAAGTTCGCGAATTTGCGGGACGCGCTGCTTTGGTTTGAAGAGGCGCTGGGGCTGGCGGAGCCGCAATGGGACGTGGCGGCGGAACGCGCGCGTGATGCGGCGCGGCATCTGCAGGGGAACCGGCGCCTGTTCTTCGAGCAGGAGGCGGTCGCACAAGTCGAGAAGGCGCTGCACCTGACCCGCATGGTGCGGAGCTTCTGCCGCTCGGTCATGGCGTACCAAGACAAGCGCGGCTACGACGCCTACCTCGAGGCCTTCCAGGCGTTGCGCCATGGCGAGGCGGCCCTGGCGGTCGAGCAACGGATTGAGACCGGCAAGTTCAAGGACTGGCACCGCAATGACCTGAATTGCCGGACGTGGAAGTGCCGCGATTTCCTTAAGACCTGGCATGCCATGCTCAACGATGCGCGCTGGATGAATCTGGAGGGGATGGCAGAAGGGCCGCAACCGTGCTATGCGGCCTACAAGTACAACCCGAACTTCCCGACCGCCTATCGCACGGAACTGTTCTTGCAGCCGGAACGCTAGTGGGCACGGAGGCATGGCCGCGCAGGCTAGGCGGCGAACGCCGCGTAAGCACGGGGGCTGGCGGTTATGGCGCGCCCTAACCAAGGAGATTGCTGATGGCCGACGATACTGGAAAACCTTTACCCAAGCCCCCCTACCTCGGTGCCGCGTATTATCCGGAGGCCTGGCCGCAGGAACAGATGGACGCTGAGATTGCCCTGATGCGCGCGGCTGGCATGAATGTCATGCGCATGGCGGAGTTCGCCTGGGCGCAGATGGAACCGGAGGAGGGACGCTTTGATTTCGCATGGCTGCATCGCGCCGTGGACAAGCTGGCGCAGGCGGGGATCGCCTCGATCCTCTGCACCCCCACGGCCACGCCGCCCAGTTGGTTGACCACGCGTTATCCCGAAGTCTTGCAGATGACCGATTGTGCCGAGGGCGTGCGCACCCAGCATGGCGGCCGGCAGCATGCCTGCCCGAACAATCCCGTTTATCGCAAGCTGTGCGCCGGGATTGTCACACGCCTGGCCAAGGAGTTCGGGCAGCATCCGTATGTGATCGGGTGGCAGGTGGATAACGAGGTGATGCCCATCAAGTGGCGCGGCTGCCGCTGCCCGGTCTGCGTGAGCCGGTTCCATGACTGGCTGCAGGCCAAGTATGGCGCTATTGAGAGTCTGAACCAGGCCTGGGGGTTGAACCTCTGGAGTCAGGCCTATCACGCGTTTGACCAGGTTCCGTTTCCGCGTGCCGACACGTGGCACCATCCGTCGCTGCAGCAGGCTTGGGTGGACTTCCAGTCCGACACCTACGTGGAGTACGTAAATGTTCAGGCGGCGATTCTGCAGCGCCTGACGGTGATGCAGCCGGTGGGTACGGACATGATGATGATGGCTTCGGTCAGCCATCGCGACATGAATCGCGACCTGGATGTTGTGCAGTTCAACCACTACCACAATATGGAAAACCTGTGGGAGTCGCTGGCGTGGTTTGACTACCTGCGATCCCTCAAGGCGGCGGCGTTCTGGAATACCGAGACCTCCCCCTGCTGGGACGGTGGCACGGCCGCCCACGGCTACCGCGAACCGGGGTTCAACCGCGCCAACTCCTGGCTGCCGATTGCCATGGGGGGCGAGGCCAACCTTTACTGGCTGTGGCGCCAGCATTGGAGCGGTCAGGAGCTCATGCACGGTGCGGTGCTATCGAGCTGCGGTCGCCCCTTGCATGTTTTTGAGGAGGTGCAGGAGATCGCCCGTGGGTTCCGCGCGGCGGCCAGCTTCCTGGACGGTACGCGGCCGGTCTTGCGGCCGCTGGCGCTGCACTTCTCGATGAAGGATCATGTGCTATTTGACCAGCAGCCGATGACGCGAGGTTTCCAGTATTTGCGTGCGTGGCTGGATACGGTTTATCGCCCGCTGCTGCAGGCCCAGTTGCGTCCGGACGTGATTCATCCGGCGGCCGCGCTGGATCTCTACCGCGTGGTGGTCTCGCCCTACCTGGCGATGCTCGATGAAGGCGGCTTGCGCGAAAGGCTGCGATGCTGGATCGAGGCGGGCGGCACCTGGGTGGCGGGGCCGCTTACGGACGTGCGCACGCTGGAGGGGACCAAGTATACGCATGCGCCGTTTGGCACCTTGGAGGAGTGGGCCGGCGTGCATGGCCGGTATGACCTGCCGGCGGATCCGCGCCTGTTCAATGTGCGCTGGCCTGATGGGACGACGGCCGCAGGATCGGCGTGGTTCAGCGGTTTTGAACCGCGTGGCGCAGAGGTGTTGGCCACGTATGCCGACGGCCCGCTGGCGGGGCTGGCGGCGATTACGCGCCGGCGCATGGGCAAGGGGCAGGTGATCGTGCTGGGCACCATGCCGCCGCCGGCAGAACTGCTGCGCCTGCTGGGGCAGGTGACGGACGCGGCCGGTATCGCGCCGGTGGCGCAGGCCTCGGCGAATCTGCTGGTTGCGCCGCGCGCCGGGGCAGCCGGGGAGGGGCTCGTGGTGGTCGAATTTGAGAACCGCAGCGGCTCCCTTACGCTGGATCGTCCCAGGACCGACTTGCTCACCGGGCAACCGCATGCGGGGGCTGTCACGGTGCCGCCGTACGGTGTGCTGGTGTTAAGATAACAGGAGCGGATGCCATCTTGATGCGGCGCCAGATCCGGTTTGTGATCCCTGCGGAGCGGGCAGGGGGGGCGTTGCTGGATTTCCTGACCACGCGTTTTACCTATCACACGCGCGACGAGTGGCTGGATCGGCTGACGGAAGGGCGCATGACTTGCAATGGGCGCCCCACACCGCCGGAACATCTGCTGCAGACCGGCGATGAACTGGCCTACGATCCGGGCGGCCTGGCGGAGCCGCCCATGGATGATCGCATCGGGGTGGTGCATGCGGATGCCGATTTGCTGGTGATTGACAAGACCGGTAACCTCACCTGCCACCCGTGTGGTCGCTACTTCAACCACACCCTTTGGGCCATCTTGAAGACCCGGCATGGCATCGAGAATCCGATCTTCGTCAACCGGATTGATCGCGAGACTTCCGGGCTGGTGCTGGTGGCGCGGACGCCGTCCGCCGCTAAGAACTTACGGGCGCAGTTTGCCGGGCGCACGGTGGACAAGCAATATCTGGCGCTGGTGGAGGGTGCCTTCCCGGAGCGGGCCACGGCCGCCGGCTGGATTGTGGCCGACTTTACCGGCGAGGTGCTCAAGCAGCGCCGCTTCCTGCCGGTGACGACGGCGGCCGGGCATTGGGTGACGGCGCCGGCGTCGGCCGTGCCGCCGGGGCCAGAAGCGCAGTGGGGGTGGACGGAGTTTGCGTTGCTGGAGCGGCATGGCGACCTGAGCCTGATCTCCGCGGCACCGCATACCGGTCGGCTGCACCAGATCCGCGTCACACTGCAGACGCTGGGGTACCCGCTGGTAGGGGACAAGCTGTATGGTCTAGACCCCGGTTTTTTTCTGCGTTTCTGTCAGGATGCGTTGACGGCCGGTGATTTTGCGCGCATGCGCATGAAACGGCAGGCGCTGCATGCGGCGGGGTTGCGCTTCCGCCACCCCGCCACCGGGCAGGAGCTGTCTTTTGCGCTGCCGCTGCCGGCCGATATGCAAGCCGTGCTGGGCGGGAGCGGCGCACGTCAATTTTGCATGGGATGAGCTCAACCGCCCTGTCGGCCTCGCTCCGCTCGTGCCCCTATGCCACAACGCTTGCGACAACGAAGGGATAGCGATGGCTTTGCGGTGCATCGATATAGGCCGCCACACCGATTGCGGACCTTTCCAAGGCCCCTTCCAAGGCCGGAACCGTAGTTCCGGCCCACTGAACGCAACCCTGTGATCATGAGGCGGTAAGCGGAGCGCATGGTGCTAGAGGGTGGCGCGTGGCGCGTGCTCGTACGTGATCGCCACACGCGCTTGGTTGTTCCTGCGTCGAGCAGTTGAGGCGAATCAGGATAGGCGACGGCGGGATCGGTTGATCGTTGTCGTAATCGTTGTCGCAATGATCATCGCCACCTTGGATCGCGCTGCCCGCGGCTCGGGGCGGGCCGGGGCTCCAGGCTGCGGCATACGCCAAACTCTGGCTATCCGAAAAAGGCGGGCGGGCGCCTGAGTAGTTACCTGCCGGCCTACGTGTGGTGACTACTGCCACCACTGCCACCAGCGTGGCTTTTCATGATCGGCGCGGAAATCGATGCTGCCACGGTGCTGGGGGGGCTGGCTGGTCTTGATCTGCTCCTCGGGCGGTATGGGGGAGAGCCAGGGGGCGCGCTGGCCGTTGCGCGTGAATTCGCTCTCCAGGCGGACCAGGCGGTATTCCTGCTCGGCGGCGAAGAGCATGAAAACGGCCATGAGCCCCAGAATCAGGCGGTTGAAGTGCAGTTGTATGGGGCCGAAGGCATAGGCCCAGCCGGCCAAGGTTCCTTCGTGGTAACCAAGGTGAATTTGTGCGGGGCCGGTCAGCAGCCAGAGGAGCGTAAGCACGGTGAGCAGGCGGCCGATATTGACCGCGATGCGGGTGGCGTGTAAACGCCCGAGGCGGTGGGCGAGCAGGGCGCGCAGGATGCGTCCGCCATCCATCGGAAAGGCCGGTACGAGATTGAACCAGAAGAGGCGCACATTCAGATAGGCAAGGGCTGCCAGGGCATGGGTGGCATAGGCGCTGGCAGGTGTGGGTGGCAGGGAGCTGAAATACGTGGCGCCGTAGGCGCCGCCCTGCCAGAGCGCCAGGCTGACGAGCGGGCCGGCCACGGCCAGGTTGAACTCGGCGGCAGGTTGGGCCGGCAGGTGGGTGAGTTCCGCCCGCCCCCCCAGCATTGTGAGGGTGATGCCGCGGACCGTGCAGCCGTAACGCAGCGCCAGTACGCCGTGGCCGAGTTCATGCAGGATGATACTCAGTAACAATAACAGCGCCCAGGTGGTCCCTTGCAGTATAGCGGTCAGTATATTATTGCATTGGCGGAAGCTGCCGACCCAGACCATGCCGAGCAGGATCAGCAGGGAGAGGTCGAGACGCAGTGGAATCCCGTAAACCGTGGCGATCTGGTAGGAGGTTTTCACGGGGTGATGAGCGGCATCCGTCGCTGTGGCCTAGAGCGTGGTAATTAGCAGCGTGGTCGCGGGGCCGGAGGGACGCAGGTCATAGCCACCGGCCGCGGCGGGTAGCAGGCAACTGGCGCCCGAGGGGAGCGCTACGGTTACTCCGCCGGCGGTGACCGTGGCCGCCCCCGCCAGGAGGAAGAGCACATGGAAGCTGGTGCCGTCCATCGCCACCGGTTGTGCGGTGGCGAGTTGCAACTGTTGCAGGTGGAAGTAGGGGCAGCGCAGCAGGGTGTGCCAGTGGTTGCCGCCCGGTGTGGCAGGTGGTGGCGCAGGGTGCAGGCAGGGCTGGTCGAGCGTGGGGGTGATTACGCGGAACCCTTGCTGGATATGCAGGGGGCGGGGGTGTCCGGTGGCGTCGCAGCGGTCCCAGTCGTACAGGCGATAGGTGGTGTTGGAGCTTTGCTGGACTTCATAGATCAGGCAGCCGGCACCAATGGCGTGGACGAGACCGCCGGGGATGAAAAGGGTGTCGCCGGGATGGACGGCTTGCTGGCAGAGCTGGGCCGGGATGGTGCCCTGATCCAGGGCGTCGTGGAACGTGGCGGCCGTGAGGCCGGGTTTGAGTCCGCTATAGAGGCGCGCGCCGGGCTCGCAATCGGCCACGAACCAAGCTTCGGTTTTGGGTTCGCCGCCGACTTGCGCGGCGTTCCCGTCGTTGGGGTGGACCTGCACGCTGAGGTTCTCCCGGGCATCAATCAGCTTGAACAGCAGCGGGAAGCGGTGCGGCTGGGGTGCCTGGGTGCCGGTGCAGGCGGCGCCGCACTGCTCGGCCAGTGCCGCCAGGGAGCGACCGGCCCAAGGCCCGTTAGCCACCAGACTCAGGCCATCGGCGTGGGCGGAGATCTCCCAGGACTCGGCGCAGACGGGCGGTACGCTGGCCCGCTGGTAACGCGTGGCAATCCGCTGCCCCCCCCAAAAATACTCCTTATAGACCGGGACGAAGAGCAGGGGATAGTACGATTCATTCATAACTGCGACCTATTGTATGCCAGACGGGGGGTAACACAAGCTGATTTGCGGATGCCCGCAATCGCCCTCTTGCCTGTCCGTAGTGCCGCGGTGTATCTTACGTGACTTGCGCGCGCACGGTATGGCGCAGTGATGGGTAGGTGGCCGGTGCCGGCGTTTGGAAACGGAGGCGTGATGGCTGGGAAATGGTTCCAAGAAACACCACCAGTGAGCGGCGTACGGCTCTTTTGGTTGGGGCAGGCGGGCTTCGCGTTTCATACGGCGACGGGACAGCGTATTTTTCTGGATCCGTATCTGTCCGATGCCTGTGAACGGCTGCACGGGTTCAAGCGGCTTTCGCTGCCCGCGCTCCAGCCGGCCGAGGTCGAGGCTGACTGGGTCGTGTTGACGCACGAACACACGGATCATATGGACCCGGATGCCATCCCCGTGATCGCCCGCAACAACCCGGCCTGCCGTTTTGCCGCTCCGGCCGGTTGCATGGCTGGTTTAGCGGAGGCGGGTGTGGCGCCAACACGCTGCGTACGGTTGGAAGCCAATCGCCGGCAGGATCTGGGCGGTCTGGTGATCCAGGCCGTGCCGGCCGATCATGGCGATCTGGCGCCGAGTGCCCTGGTGCTGCTGCTGGAAATGGCCGGGGTACGCATCCTGGCCACGGGCGATACATCGTGGCGCCCGGTCGTGTTTAAACCGTTGTATGAGCTCCACCCCGATGTGGTGCTGCCGGTGATCAACGGCGTCTTCGGCAATATGAACCATATTGATGCGGCCCGACTCGTTTCTGAGGCCCAGCCGCGTTTTGCGATCCCCTGTCATTTCTGGACGCTGGCGGAGCAGGGGGCCGGTGATCCCGCCGGTTTCCTGCATGCCTGCGTTAGCCTCTGTCCCGCGGTCAAAGCCATGCTGCTGCGACCGGGCGAAGCGTTCAGCATTCCGTGTGCATCCTAGGCGAAGAACAACCAAAGAAGGTCTTAACATGTCGTTAGTTAGTGATTTCTGGCGCTATTCGGATGATGGCAAAGAGTTCTCCTTTACCCGGCGTGATGGGAAGGCGCCATGGCGGAACTACCTCTCCACGGATCGCATCAAGTCGGTCTTCTCGCCGACGGGCGGCGGCATGTCGTTTGGCCGCTGTTCGTACAACGACAGTTTTCTGGCAGATAACAATCCGCGCCTGGTCCATGTGCGGGATCAGGAGAGCGGCGCATCCTGGACGATCAACGGCTCGGACACGGCGCAGCAGCCGGCCGACTGGCAGTGTACGCATGGGTTTGGCTATACCCGGCTGCAGTCGAAGACCAACGAGATCGCTGGCAGCATCACCTATTTCATCCCCGTGGATGAAGCGACCGAGGTGTGGCGGATCCGCCTGGAGAATACGAGCAATCGCGAGCGGCGTCTGCGTGTCTTTCCGTTTGTGCTCTGGAGTTTTGGGCTGCGCGGCTATGACCAGAGCTTCGACCATATCTTCTTTGACCAGCAGATGATCATTGGCGAGTGTCACCACTGGCCCTTTCTGGATTTCCGTTCCACGAATGCGGAGTACAACCGCTGCTGGGATAAGGTGGGGTTCCTGGCGTCCAGTCCCGCCCCGACCGGGTATGATTGCGTGTACAAATCCTTTGTTGGGGAGGGGCAGTCGGTGACCCGGCCGGCCGCCGTGCAGGAGGGGGCGTGCCGCGGATCGCACAAGCGTGGGGCGGCCAGTTGCGGGGCCCTGCAGATGGATGTCACCGTGCCGCCCGGGGGGACGGCGGATCTGGTGGTACTAGTTGGGATGGCTACCAATGCCCAGGATGCCGCACGCATCCGCAGCCAGTACGGCACGCCTGCCTTGGCCGATGCCGCCCTGGCCAGCGTCCAGCAATGGTGGACGGAATATATGGCCCGCATTCGCATTGAATTGCCGGATGCCGACATCACCACGTTTGCCAATGGCTGGAACCGCTATGGCATGTATACGCGCTATTATTACCGCTTTGGCGTGCGTGACACGGCCCAGGATATGGGGGCGTTCGCGACGTTTGATGTGGCACGCGCCCAGTCACGCATCCAGCGGTTGTACGAAACGCAATACCAGGATGGCAGTACCAACCATGACATTAACCAGTTGAATTCGCCCTTTCACAAGTCCATCAATTCGGACGTGCCGCTCTGGCTCCCCTGGGCCGCCGGCAGCTTCATCCGCGAGACCGGCGACTACACCATGCTCGAACAGAAGTACCGCTATTTTGACGGCGGCGAAGGCACGGTGTATGAGCATTGCGTGAAGGCGCTCGATTATATCCGGCGGGAGAGCGGGCGTTTTGGTTTGCCGCTGTTGAAGTGCGGCGACTGGAATGATTGCCTGATGGGGTCTAACAAGACCGGTGTGAGCGTCTGGCTGGCTATTTTCTACCACATCAACCTGATGGAGATGCAGGAGTTGGCGACTCGCACGGGGCGGACGGCGGATGCGGCGCGCTTCCTGGCGCAGGCGCGGGCGTTGGCGGAGGCGATTAACACGCATGCCTGGGATGGCCGCTGGTACCTGATGGCTTTTGACGACGAGGGCGGCGTCATTGGCGGGCATACGGAGGAAGAAGGGCGCATCTACCTGAATCCGCAGACCTGGGCCATCCTGGCCGGCATCGCGCCACCTGAGCGCGCGCGCCAGAGCATGGCGGCGGTCGAGGAGTTGATGGATACGCCGTTTGGCATCCCCTTGCTGGCGCCGCCGTATACGCATGATCAGGAGCGGATCGGGGTGATTAGTCGCATGGCCGCGCACGAGCATCATAATGGTGGTATTTGGAATCATGCCGTGACCTGGGCCATTCTGGCGGAGTGCCGGATTGGTCGGCCGGATCGTGCCCTAGAGCTCTATCGCAGGCTGATGCCGGCTTACTTGAGCCAGCAATGGCCGGACTACACGGCGGAACCGTATTCCTACACTTCGTTTACGAATCCGGCGGGTTCCGGCGAGCCGGGACGTTGCGGCACAGGGTGGAATACGGGCACCGTTTGCTGGATCTATCGGGTGCTGCTCGAGGGGTTCGCCGGACTCACCGCAGAGTTCGACGGGTTGAAGGTGAATCCGTGCCTCCCCACGGGGTGGCGCACGATCAGCGTTAAGCGTCCCTATCGCGGGGGCGTCTATCAAATTACGATTGAAGATCCCAAGGGCGTTTCCCGGGGCGTGGCGGAGATGACCGTCAACGGGACGAAGATCGCAGGCGATCGCCTGCCGATTCTGCCGGCGGGTGAGGTGGCGCAGGTGCGCGTGGTGCTTGGGTAGTGGGAAAGCTAATTAGGAGATTCGGATATGCAGTGCATGAAGGATAAGCGCGTGTTGGTGACCGGTTCCGGAACGGGGCTTGGGCGTGCGATTGCCCTGGCTTTTGCGCAGCGTGGCGCGGCCGTGGCGGTCCACTATTCGCAAAGCTCGACCGGCGCCGATGCCACGGTCAAGGAGATCGTGGCCGCTGGCGGTAAGGCCGCGGCCTTCCAGGCGAACTTCCAGGAGGTGGCACCGCTGCAAGCCATGGCCCGCGAGGCGACGGCGTTCCTGGGTGGACTGGATGTGCTCGTCAACAGCGCCGGGATCACCATGAACCGGCCGTTTGCGCAAACCACGGTGGAGCAGTTCGATACGCTTTATGCCGTCAATGTGCGTGCCCCGTACTTCCTGAGTCAGGCCCTGGTGCCGGCGCTGGAGCAGTCGAAGGGGGTGATTATCAACATCTCCTCCATTCACGCCTTCCGGGCGTTTATTGAGCACACCGTGTATGCCGGCACGCGCGGCGCGATCGTGACGTTTACCCGCAATCTGGCCATGGAGCTGGCGCCGCGCGGCATCCGTGTGGTGGGGTTGGCCCCCGGGGCCGTACCGGTCCCCAGCCACTTCAAGTCCATGCCGGGCGTCGACATGGAGCAGGCCATCCGCGAATTTGGCAAGGGGATTCCCTGCGGCTTTGCCGGCACACCGCCGGATATTGGCAACATTGCCGTTTTTCTGGCTTCCGAGGGCGCCCGCTATATCGTGGGCCAGACGCTGATCGCCGATGGCGGCACCACGTCGCTGATGCATTTTGGCGAAGATTTCAAACAACCCATGACCGCGCAGTTCGGGCAGGGGTATGTGTCCGGCGTGTAAGGGGCGTGAAGACATGGCAGCAAACCGAAACAGCTTGGCCACGAATCTGGCGGGGGCCGGCAAGCAGCCGCTGCCAGTGAATTGGCCGGACGGCACCGGCCTGCTGATCCTGCCCGAGCACGGTCGGTTGCTGGGCTTATATGCGGCGGAGCACGACGCCAACTTCCTCTGGACCAACCCGGCGCTGGCGGAGGCGACCTCGGCGCAGGCCTACTTCAGGCGCGCCGGCTGGTCGAACCCCGGCGGTGATCGCACCTGGTTGGCACCGGAAACGCGGCTTTTCATCGGCGATCCGGCGCGCCCGGCCGAGACCTATCAGGTACCGCCGGCCCTCGATCCCGGCCATTGGACGCTCCGCTCGGCCGGCGCGGGGGAGGTGCTCCTGGAGAACGTGACGCGGTTGCACTGGTTGCGGACGGCCCACGAGGTTGAGGTGCGCCTGACCAAGCAATATAGCCCGGCCGACAACCCCTTGTCGCCTGCCATGCAGGCTCAGGATGGTCTGCGGTATGCGGGGTATACGCAGTCCACGACGCTGGAAGTGGCGCCACAAACCGATCCATCTATCCGCCTGGGGCTCTGGAACCTGTTGCAATTGCCACAGCCGGGCACCATGCTGATTCCCACGACTGCCCTGGTTCAACCGCAGCTCTTTTTCGGCGCGGTCACAACCGGTGAGTTGACGGTGACGCCCGGGGTGGTCCGTTGGCACATGGGGCCGCCGGGCGGCGATGCGAAGATCGGGATCAAGGCCCAGATAGTAACCGGTCGCGCCGGCTATTGGCGCGAAACGGCGACGCCGGGCATCTGGGAATTGGTCGTGCGCCAATTCCAAGTGGATCCGACGGGTGAGTATGTGGACGCCCTGTGGAGCAACGGCGAAGAAGGGTGGGGGTTTCAGGCCTGCTGTGTACGGCAAGGCGCGGAATGTTTTAACGAGCTGGAATACCATGCGCCGGCGGTAACCGCCCGCGCGGGTGGCAACCGCCGGCAGGAGCTATCGTGCGTATGGGCCTTTCGTGGTGCTGTAGAAGGGGTTACGCGGGCGGCACGGGCGTTGCTCGGCACGGCTGACGCACCCTAGAACGACGGAAGATGGGGAGGCTGGGCTGCTTGGAAAGATGGGGAAGACGGAGTCGTTACGATGATTCTAACGCCAAGGCGCAACGGTGCAAGGGCGCGAAGGTGGGACGGTGTCGGGTGTGGCGCCCGGATGGCGGGAGGCACGGAGACTCGGAGAAGATGGCACATCTTGATGGATGACATAACCGACGGCATCGAGCAAGGAGTCGGGAACTTCGCCGACGGGAACGATGATGACGGTGCAGACTTCAACATTTTCCAACTGGGCATCAATGCGGTGACGCGCCGGCGGAATGATGGACGAATCGGCGGTCCAATAGGATGCGGTGGGAGCGGGAGCAGGCGAGATGTCATTGTTGCCGCCCCCGCCGGCCTGATTTTCAAGCCGCGTTCAAAAGGGGTCGTATTGGGACAATAGACATTCAGATTGGTGATATATCAAAGACGATAATTATGGCCGTCGGTGTACGCCATAGATCCTTTCTAGCCGAGAGCAAGCTTGACGCTGGACAAATGTTACTGTCTATCGGGTACAGCGCGGGCAGGAAAGGCCCTTTTTTGTTGAGATGTGGCTGGCCGAGAGCAGTCTCGACAAAGTCTTGCGACGAAGCGTAGACGACCACGTGTGGGACGAAGA
>CAIOST010000073.1 GCA_903861045.1 uncultured bacterium
ACGCCAAGCTCGGCGAACGTGCGCTCACCCTGCGCGGCAAGGGCGTGAAGATCACCTGGGTCGCCCGCGGCGAACACAAGACCATCGTCAAGCTCGAGGATGGCCTGCCGCTCTGATCCTCGGAGAACTGCCATGTCGGACACCAAGACAAACCTGCTGCAGGGTCGCGTCCTTTCCTATACCGATGGCTTTGGCCAGGGGAAGCTGCTGACCCTGCAGCGCGAGCCCGCCAGCCGTTGGGAGGCGAACAACGAGGAGCGCCTGATCCTGGCGTTGGACGTCCCGCCCTGGGTGGCCAAGGCGCTCAACCCGCCCCAGGCCGGTACATGGGTGGAAGTCGAATACCGCCTGCTCGGGCGGGAATACAGCGGCCGCCGCTACCTCTCGGCACAGGTGTCCGACATGCACTCCCTGGGCGCGCCGCTGGCACCGGAGGCAGCAGAGCACCCCACGCCACCGGCTGCTGAGCCAGAAACCAGCACAGCCCCCGATGAAGACATGCCGTTCTGATGCGCGCCTCCGACGCACAGGAAAGGATCACATCCCATGATTGCCTATCGCATCAGAAACTGGGCACGGCATTTCGAAAATAACCGTACACGCGAGCTAAAGAAAATGGACTGGATACCAATTCCAACAAAACAGGACGGCGAAGGATACAGAACCATCATGGCACTTCCAGAAGGGCTTGAAGTTTTTGGCGCCTGGGTACTCTTCTGCGAACTGGCAAGCAAGTGCAATCCGCGCGGGTGCCTCGTGAGGTCAAACGGCTACCCGCATACAGCCGCCACGATGGCTGTCATTACGGGTGCATCAGCCACAAAACTCGAGAATGCGCTGACCGTTCTTGCTGGTCCGGACGTCGGATGGATCGAGCAGTACGAGCCTGCGTTGCAAGTCGCAGAGGCGACTGACGAACAGAAGCGGCGTGCCCTCGGTCGGGTACAAAATGCGCTATACCGGAAACACGGTGTTTGCACACCGGAAGGCATCCTGTTGGAGCGGCCGGGAAAGTGCCAATGGTGTGCTGCCGAAAACGTTCGCCAGGGGCGGGACTTCCCATCTTTGGTTGCCCATCACCTGATCGGGTATGGCACTCGCTTGAGCGATCTGACGGTCATCTTTGTCTGCCGGTCATGCCATGGCAAATTTGAGAACGGGCACAACGATCTGTCCGACGTTTTGAAACGCTTCGGCATTGAGTGGTTGCGCAGCGGCCATGCAATTCAAATGGTTACAGAAGAAACCGGCAGTGAGTCGCAGACAACTGCGCCTCTCGCGCGCGCGCGCGGAAGGACAGAAGAGGAGAATACAGTACATAACCCGAGAGAAGAGAGAGAGCACGAGTGCTCGCCAACTACTTCGGTGAATATGAATGCTCGGGGATCTTCGGAAGAAGTGAAGCGTAACCTCGCCGATCCCAGGGCCAATCCCGTGAACATCGCCCTTTCTCTGACCGGCGAGTTTGACAACGACCGGGCTCGTGGCTTCCTGGCCAAGGCCCGCACGGTCATGGGTGAGGTCGCCTTTCGGCAGGAGTTGATCGCCTTTGCAGCCGAGATCGCCGCCGGCGAAGAGCCTGAGAACCGAGGGGCAGCCCTGACGGCCCGACTGCGCCGCGCGCTGGAGGCTCGGTCATGACCGCCACCCTGCCAGCCGGCTATCGCCTCTGCGTCTGCGGTTGTGCCAGCCGCGGCAACACCTGCCGCTGCGGCCGTTCGCTGACACCTGCCACACCTGCCAATCCCGCCACCCGCCACACCGGCCCGAATGCCACGGAGCTCGAAGCCGCTTCACTGCTGCCGGGGGACTGGCAGTACGAGGCCAGGAAGTTCGACATCCTCGGTGGTGCGACCTACACGCCTGACTGGGTCGACCTCGCACGCCTGATCGCCATCGAGGCCAAGGGGGAGTTCATCCACAGCCGCGATAGTCGCCGCCGCTTCGATGAGGCGCGCCACCTGCGGCCGGACTGGACCTGGATCTGGGCACGCAAGCGTGCAGGGCGTAAGGGCAGCCGCTGGGAGATCGAGTGGTACCCTTCAAAAACGAACGCTACGGCCTCGCCGCTGCCAGATCACCATGCGTCACGTGTGGTGGGTGCGGGGGGGGTGGGGAACGGCCAGCCACAGGGCATCCTCGTGCGTTTGGGCAGTCTGAAACAGCTTGAAACGCCTGATTTTGAGGCAAAAACCAAAAATGAGACATGTGGGTCCTTCCTGCGACACGCTGCGCCGGGACCCCATACCGAAAAGTCATGTGAGTAGGTAGTTTGAGCTAACACAAAA
>CAIOST010000074.1 GCA_903861045.1 uncultured bacterium
ACCCCCCTGAGCCACTCCCCCCCGCCCAAATAGTTTACATAACCGCCGTTATACGACACGGAGCTGTTCCGACCCCCGCCCGGAAATGCAGCTTGTACGTCCTATCCGTAGCGCCCCATTCGCCATAAACCCCAGTGTCAAGCCGATCATCATGCGTCGCATCCTTGTCGCGATCATTGCCGACAAACGATCTGAATACTGACCTCTGAACACTTCCCTCACTCCACCCCCACCCTGTAAAACTTCTGCCCTGCGCCATTCACGCTGTCCGTATAAACATTCACCGTCGGCGTGGCCCGGAGGGCGTTCGTCAGGGTGCTGAATCCGGTCAGCAAATTCGTCGCCGCCAGCACGCTGTACGTCTTTCCGGTCACACTCTGCCAGCTCACTACAAAACCGCCGCCTGCCACGGCAGGGTTATTCGTGAGCCCGGTAATGGCCAGACATGACGAAGCATTCATCGGATCGGTTCCGGCCAGATATTCCTGTGCATTGTTCAGCCCGTCATGGTCCGGGTCCGCGGTATCGCTGCTGACCGCGGCGTTGGTCAGGGACCTGTCGTCGAACTGCGTATGCCGCCAGGCTTCATATGCCGTCCAGGTCATGCCCGTGGCAAAGCAGTAAGCCGAAAGGCCCGCCGCATTGCTCGCTGCCACGCGATAGGTGTAGAGCGTATTCGTCGCCAACCCGCTGTCACTGGTGTTCGTAGCGTTGGCACTGGTGACCACCACCAGCACCCAGGCGTTGCTGTCGAGCGATCGCTGCACCACGTAGCCGGTCTCGTTGCTTGCGTTGTCGGACCACGCCAGGTTGATCTGGTTGGTCGCCGCGGCTGTGGCCGTGAAACCCGTCGGCGCAGCGGGCACGGCTCCCAGCGTCTGCATAGCGCCGTACTTGTTAAAGACCGCGTTAGAGGCCATGTTCATGTACTCGGCCCAGACCCAGTTGGTGGAACGGGCGACGGAGGAGATACGGACCTCGTCCATTTTGCCGCCGAACCACTGTTGTTCCGACCCCAGAAACCTCCCGAGATTCCAGGCGGCAGGCGTTTGAGTGTATGGGGATGCCGTGCCCGCGCTCTGGTACTGGATTCCGTCCGCATAAAGATACAGCCCCGCCGAACTCCAGCGCGCCACAACGTAGTGCCAGGAGCTGGCAACCCACGAGTCGCTCTCGTAAGGAGACGATAAGTCATACGTGGTATTCAAATTGTGACGGAAATGCAGACCCACAGTACCGTGTACCGACAGGTACACGCAGTTGATCGAGAAGGCGTTGTTGTTGTTGATCAGTTCGTTGTCCGCGGAAGTATTCCAATTAGCCAACTGAGCCCAACAACTCATTGTGCCCTCGGAGCCGATAGCCAGTGCGCTACTGCTCGCGATGCCAACATAGTCGCTTGTTCCATTGAAACTGCGACCCCGACCAACGGCGCCGGCGGCATCCGCTGTGCCATTCGTGGTGCCGTTGAGCCGATTCGGACCGGCGTCGTTGGCGTTCCCACTCAGGTGCGAGACCCACTGATACCCGTTCGCCCACGTCGCCCCGTTGGTAATGCAGGGGAGTTGGCTGCTGGCACTGGGGTCGCCCCATTTGGCCCAGATCGCGCCGGAGCCGTCGCCGGGGATGGTTGGCACCTGGACCCAGACATAGGACGCGCTGTTCGTGTTCCACGACTCGATCTCGTAGTTGAGGCTGTTCGGCGTGGGCGTCGAGTTCGTGGCAAAGCGCAGGTCGTAACCGTTGGTTGCCGTGGCGAAGTAGTGGAAGCCGCTGTTGTTGATGTTGTTGCTGAGCACCACCAGCACCGGGAAGTTGGTCAGCACCTCCGATCGGTTGGTGTATCCACCAAACGTGATCTTCATCTGGTATCCCGCCGCCTCCACCATCAAGAAGTTGGTGAGCCCTGACCATACCGCACCGGCGGCGTTGGTCGCGTAGGCGCGGTAGTAGAAGCGCACGCCAACGGTCAACGTGCTGACAGAAGCGGAAAAGGGCTGACCGTTCGCCGCCGTGCCGCAGTTGATGACGGTCCACGGGTTGGTCGAAACCGTGCCGCAATCGTTCGTGCCCCAGCAGAGGAAGACCGTCGTCGCGTAGCCGTTCGTCGCCACCAGTATGCCGTTCAGCGTGGCCAAGCCATCGCCGACCCCCGAGGCGCCGGCGATGTCCACGGCAGGCGGCCCGAACGTGGCGAAACTACGCGATCCGCCCGCGGCGGCCCAGACCCCGCCCGAAGCGTTCTGGGTATAGAAGTTGTAATAGTAGGTCGTGTTGCTCGCCAATCCGGTCACGTTGGTCGTGTAGGCCGTGGTACCGACCGTGTTCGTGCCGGAGAAGTTGGTGTTGGCCCACAGGTTCGCGTTAGTGGTCGAGTCCGTCGCACCCCAGTACACCCACACCGCCGTGGCTGACGTGCCGGTGCTGGAGAGATAGCCGTTCAAGTTCGCCGAACACGTCGTAATGTTCGTGGCGGGAAGGTTGTCGATGGCGGGCTTATCCGTTCTGACTGTCAGGATGACCGAAGCGGTTTCCGCGGGAAGTCCCATGCCCATCAGTGGGCCGACGGAGGCGTTGTAGCGTTCGTTGACCGGCGTCGTGCCGTCAATTCGTTCGTACGGCGGTGAGGCGGCGCCTGCCGCGATGTCGGCGTACGCGTTGCCAACCCACTCGCGGGCGAGGTCCGGATGCTTCCGGGTCAGGGTCGCAGCGATGCCCAGGCTCATGTAGTACCAGTAGCCGCCGTCCTGATAGGCGTTGTAGCCGTAGGTCAGGTTCTCCCAATGTTCGCCGCTCATGTGCGGCCACACATGACTGCCGGGGTAGACGTCGTCGGCCTTGCGCGCCATGCGAACCGCTCCTCGAAACGGCGCAGCCATGTGGAACAGATCCGCCGCGCCGCCGGCATCCCTGTCGGCAAGATACCGGGCCGCGAACCAGTCAGACGCCGCATCCGCCTGCTCGGCGGTGAGGATTCCGGACCACACGGCATAACCCGTGATGTCCGGCGACGCCATGGTCGGCGCATTGGCGCCGACGCCCCACGGCAGATACCCGGCGCCGTTGAACTGAGCGCGGATGGAGTTCTGCATGGCGCCGGCCTGGTTATCCCACTCCTGACACTTCGCGGCGTCGTCAGCATGTTGATACATGTCGGCCAGCGCCCGCGCGGCATTGCAGGCCAGCACCGACGTTCCCAGATCGTCACCACCGAAGCCGTAGGAATCGTGGAAACCCCACATCACGCAGCCGCCGGTTGTCTCCCCGATCCCTTGTGCCCCAATGTGACCGGGAGTGGTCCACTGGGTGACCAGTCCAGTGCCGGGATTACGCGGTACACTGTTCCAAGCGTCGGCGAAAGACTGGGCTTTCCCGGCGAACCATGTCCGCCACGCGGCATCCCAGGCTGCCTTGTATCCGTAATGCCAGGCCAGCGTGATGAAACACATCGCCTCATCCATGGACGGTCGGTGGAAATGTGCGGGGTTGTCGCCG
Source organism: uncultured bacterium (assembly GCA_903861045.1). Lineage (GTDB taxonomy): Bacteria > Verrucomicrobiota > Kiritimatiellia > RFP12 > CAIWXQ01 > CAIWXQ01. The sequence continues at coordinate 3,496 of CAIOST010000074.1, forward strand.
TAGACCAAGCCCGGCCCCCAGGCCCAACTGCCGTCAGGATAGACATGATCGGGGATCGCGCCCTTGGGATACGTGTATGCTCCGACCAGTCGGTTGGCGGTCAGTTGTTTGAGCGCAAGGAAGTCGACGGCCCGTCTGATCTCCTCGGCGGTGACGCCATATCGGCCGGATCCCTCCAGTTGATACAGAAAATCGCGCGCGAAAATGCCGGCCGCCTGGTAAAACGGGCCAGGGGTATAGATAAACGTGTTGCCCGGCATGGCCGCGTCGGTCACCAATGTCCTAGATCCGCTGACGATGCTCTCCGTGCGCAACAGCATGGAAGTGAAGAGCGGCTGCGGGACCGGCACGCACATGACGGTCTCGCCGTCCAAGTAGGCACGGTAGCGGTTGGTGTGTGTGGCGAACGGAGTTGGCGATTGAGACACGCTGTAGAAGAGCGGGATCGGATCCGTTGTCGAGGCCAAGCGCAGTTCTACCGGTTGGCGCTCTTGCGGCGCGAGACGTACGACGCGGGGAGACACCGCAACGGCCGCCGTCGGATCAAAAGCCACCAGCAGATAGTTCGTCCCGTCATTCGCCACGTCGAACACGCAGTTCGAAGGCACGCCCCGGAAATACATGGGAGTGTCGTTGCCGCTCCGACGAAACAGTTGATCCGCGTCCGGCGGTGTCGCATCCTGTGCGCGGGCGACAGCGATCACGAACAGCCCTCCCGCGATCATTACTGTCAAGGTTGCGTGTTTCATAATGCCCGTCCTCTGTTCATTTCTTCCCCGCCCTTCACTCCTTCATCACCGCCCGCACCTCGGCGGCGGTCAGCGCCTCGCGATAAATGCGCACGTCGCGCAGCAGGCCGCGGAAGAAGCGCTTCTCGCCGTAGCCCTGGCCCAGCCGGAAGGTCAGGTTCATGTTAGGGGCAAACTCGCCCTTGGATGACCCGGTGCTCTTTTCCTCGCCGTTGATGTAGCAGAAGGCCTTTTCGCCGTCGCACACGATGGCCACATGCTGCCATGCACCCGCTGTCAGTTGCACGGAGCCCGGTCCATACCCTTGTTTCCCATCCCCGTATCCGAAGTGAAACTGATTGGTTTTGTTACCATCCTGCTGCATGACCAGGCCGGCAAGCCCCATGTGAGTACCGAGGATATCGGCATGCTCCATCTGCTCCGGTGCGGGATTCACCCAGAACGCGAACGAGAAGGGCACGGCCAGGTCTTGCAACTTCGTCGGAATCTCGACGATGCCATCGGCGCCATTGAAGCTCAGGGCGCTTCGCCCGGCCGCATTCGTCCAGCCCGCGCCGCCCTTAAGTGCGCCATCCAGCTTGCTTGGCCCGGCGTCAGCTGCCACAAGCCCCTTTCCTTCGTCCAGTTTCCATCGGGCAAAGAGCGGTGAGTACCGGAAGACCTTGCTACTATCGGCGGCGATCAGGTTGGGCTTCCGTGCGCAATCCCGGATGTTCTGCGCCTTCAGAGTATACTCCCCCTCGGTGAGCACCGACGTCATCAGCGTTACCGTGCGTCGCTCTGTATCGAGCGTAGCGGCCAGCACCTTGCCACCCGGCGAAATGCCATAGTTGCCTGTTGCCTCGGCGTCCGCCTGCAACACCGCCTCGCTGAAGGTCACAACCACCCGGTCGGACCGCCCCGGAGCTCTAACCGCCGTGAGCTGCGGCGCAACAGTGTCCGGCGGCGTCACCGTGATGGAAACGCGGGCAGTGTCAGTCTTTCCCTGCTCGTCGCGCACCGTAAGCGTGGCCTGGTACCGTCCGGCCTTCTCATAGGTATGGACCGGATCCACGTCGCGGGTTTTTGCGCCATCGCCGAAGTCCCAGTCGTAGGAGACAATCTTGCCGGACAAACTCACCGACTGCCCGCCGTTGAACCGGACCGGTAGCGGTTGTTCGCCCATGGCGGCATCCACTGTGATCGCAGCCGTTACGTCGCAGTTGATCCAGATGATCTCCGAGGCCATATCGCCGGTCATGCCGGCGACCGCGATCCCGTTGTCCATGAGTTGCGCACCGGTGGCGGTGCCGTTGAGGTTGGTGCGGTCCTGGAACGCGAGCGTGTAGCTGGCCTTGCGATCCAGCCCCTTGAGCTTGATCGTCCTGGCATCGCCATCCACTGCCTTGGCGGATGGCTTAAAGAGAAAAACCGAGCCCCGGTTGAGGTCAGGGTTGTAGAACTGCAGGCCATCCCAGTTCACGCCGTCGGCCATGGGCAGGATGTGATAGACGTTGGCTCCGCGCAGGATGGGGCGCTGCCGGCTCTTGTAGAGCGCGATGTGCTGCCGGTAGACCGGATTATCCACGGCCCAGGAGAGGATGGCGCCGAGCATGTGCGTGCGCATCTGGTACGGGGTACCGGCCGGCCCGTGATCGGATTTCAACTGCACCGGGTTCACCCCGAAGGTGCAGGAATAGTACGTTGTGCG